>NZ_AP022673.1:3242500-3617500 GCF_013374115.1 Sphingomonas sp. HMP9
AGGCATGACCAGGATGAAGGTGCAGTAACATGCACTGGAGGTCCGAACCGATTAACGTTGAAAAGTTACCGGATGAGTTGTGTTTAGGGGTGAAAGGCCAATCAAGCCGGGAAATAGCTGGTTCTCCGCGAAAACTATTGAGGTAGTGCCTCGCACGAACACCTTAGGGGGTAGAGCACTGGATGGGCTAGGGGGTCGCGAGATCTACCAAACCTAACCAAACTCCGAATACCTAAGAGTGATATGCGGGAGACAGACGGCGGGTGCTAAGGTCCGTCGTCAAAAGGGAAACAGCCCTGACCTACAGCTAAGGCCCCCAAATCGTATCTAAGTGGGAAAGCATGTGGGACTTCCAAAACAACCAGGAGGTTGGCTTAGAAGCAGCCATCCTTTAAAGAAAGCGTAACAGCTCACTGGTCTAAACAAGAGGTCCTGCGGCGAAGATGTAACGGGGCTCAAGATACGTGCCGAAGCTTAGGGTGTACCACTTATGTGGTACGCGGTAGCGGAGCGTTCCGTAAGCCTGTGAAGCGATCTGGTAATGGGTCGTGGAGGTATCGGAAGTGCGAATGCAGACATGAGTAGCGATAAAGAGGGTGAGATGCCCTCTCGCCGAAAGACCAAGGGTTCCTGCGCAAGGCTAATCCGCGCAGGGTGAGCCGGCCCCTAAGACGAGCCCGAAGGGGGTAGTCGATGGGAACCACGTTAATATTCGTGGGCCTGGTGGTGTGTGACGGATCATGTGTGTTGTCATCCCTTATCGGATTGGGATGGCTTCGAAATGGTTCCAGGAAATAGCCCCACCGTATAGACCGTACCCGAAACCGACACAGGTGGTCAGGTAGAGTATACCAAGGCGCTTGAGAGAAGTGTCCTGAAGGAACTCGGCAAATTGCCTCCGTACCTTCGGAAGAAGGAGGCCCTCACTATGCGCAAGCACTTTGAGGGGGCACAGGCCAGGGGGTAGCGACTGTTTAGCAAAAACACAGGGCTCTGCTAAGTCGGCTTCAAGACGACGTATAGGGCCTGACGCCTGCCCGGTGCCTGAAGGTTAAGTGGAGGGGTGCAAGCTCTGAAATGAAGCCCAGGTAAACGGCGGCCGTAACTATAACGGTCCTAAGGTAGCGAAATTCCTTGTCGGGTAAGTTCCGACCTGCACGAATGGCGTAACGACTTCCCCACTGTCTCCAGGACATGCTCAGCGAAATTGAATTCTCCGTGAAGATGCGGAGTACCCGCGGTTAGACGGAAAGACCCCGTGCACCTTTACTGCAGCTTCAGAGTGGCATTAGGAAGAAACTGTGTAGCATAGGTGGGAGGCTTTGAAGCATCGGCGCCAGCTGATGTGGAGCCATAGGTGAAATACCACCCTGTTTGTTTCTGATGTCTAACCTCGTTCCGTAAGCCGGAACAGGGACCCTCTGTGGCGGGTAGTTTGACTGGGGCGGTCGCCTCCTAAAGAGTAACGGAGGCGCGCAATGGTGGGCTCAGGACGGTCGGAAACCGTCTGTTAGAGTGCAATGGCATAAGCCCGCCTGACTGCGAGACTGACAAGTCGAGCAGAGACGAAAGTCGGTCATAGTGATCCGGTGGTCCCTCGTGGAAGGGCCATCGCTCAACGGATAAAAGGTACGCCGGGGATAAC
This sequence comes from Sphingomonas sp. HMP9, assembly GCF_013374115.1. NCBI lineage: Bacteria > Pseudomonadati > Pseudomonadota > Alphaproteobacteria > Sphingomonadales > Sphingomonadaceae > Sphingomonas > Sphingomonas sp. HMP9. Next base: position 3,244,146 of record NZ_AP022673.1, read on the forward strand.
AGGCTGATAACCCCCAAGAGCTCATATCGACGGGGTTGTTTGGCACCTCGATGTCGGCTCATCACATCCTGGGGCTGGAGCAGGTCCCAAGGGTTTGGCTGTTCGCCAATTAAAGTGGTACGTGAGCTGGGTTCAGAACGTCGCGAGACAGTTTGGTCCCTATCTGCCGTGGGCGTCGAAATTTGAGAGGAGTTGACCCTAGTACGAGAGGACCGGGTTGAACATACCTCTGGTGTACCAGTCGTTCCGCCAGGAGCGCAGCTGGGTAGCTATGTATGGACGGGATAACCGCTGAAAGCATCTAAGCGGGAAGCCTCCCTCGAGATAAGATTTCATAGAGCCGTCGGAGACCACGACGTTGATAGATCGGATGTAGAAGTGCGGTAACGCATGGAGCTAACCGATACTAATTGCTCTATTCGCGCTTGAGAGTCTCACACCATCAATGACAACACTGGGCCTAGCCCAACGCGTCTGATGCGTGCGGATGATTAAGACGACGCCAGATTGCCAATCCCCTCGCCGTCGAGGGATTGGTCCAAATACCAATACACCAGCACTCGGTGTTCCGAGAAGTTGGTCTACAAAATGCACGGTATCGATTTTAAAACCCTCAGGCTTTGCAGTAATGCGAAACCCGAGGGACCCAGATATTCACAGTCACGCATGTCGCACCGGCTTCATTGCCTGGTGGCTATAGCGTCGGTGTCCCACCCGATCCCATTCCGAACTCGGCCGTGAAACCCGACTGCGCCAATGGTACTATCGCTCAAGCGATGGAAGAGTAGGTCGTCGCCAGGCATTGAAGCCCGTGCGACATGCAACGCACAACACAATATCAAAACCCATTCACACACGTCTCATACCCCTTCGCTAACGCGAATGTCGCGGGGTGGAGCAGCCCGGTAGCTCGTCAGGCTCATAACCTGAAGGTCACAGGTTCAAATCCTGTCCCCGCAACCACCGCTATAGAACTACAACCGCCGCCCTCACGGGCGGCGTTGTCGTTTGTGGCAAACGCTAGCAAATCGGCGACCTTTGCGAGGACCTCTGCCTCGGGACCATCCGTGCCGTCCGGGTAGATCGTCACGCTCGATAAGCGTCGCCAGTATCTCTGCCGATTCGCCGCGGGCCGCCTCGGTATCGAGCGTTTCGCGCAAGCGGCCGACCTTCTCTTCGAACAGTTGCAGCAGAGCCGGATGCGGCAGGACCTTGGCCGAAGGCACGGCTGTGGTTGGCGTATGCAACTGTCCTTCCAAGCGCGCTTTCTCGGTCTCCCGTTCGCTAAGGAGCTTCAGCAGGGTAGGGCTGGCTACTGCCGCCAGCATGTTCGCAGCCAGCGCGTCGATCTCGCGGGTGACCACGGCAAGGCGGTCGATGACCAATTGGTCATGGTCCGCCGACGTGCTGATGAGTTGCGCCATCTCACGCTTGAATTCCTCGGCGAATAGCCGGGCGTGGTCCCCGGTTAGCAACCGGTGTTGGAGGATCGAGAGGGTTGCAGTTTCGAGTGGCCCCTTGCGGACCGACACCGTGTTCGAGCAGGTGCCGCGCTCCTTCTGGCCGGCACAACGGTAATAGTCCTTGCCGGATATCGTGTAGGCCGACCCGCAGCAGCTACACATGATAAGGCCCGACAGGAGGTGCTTCTTACGGTTCTGGCGGGCGACCGGAACGTTTGTGCTGGGACGTAGACGCCGCGTGATCTGGGCCTGAACCGCGCTCCACTGCGAGTCGTTGACGATACGAAGATTGGGCACTGAACCGCGCCGGGTTTGCCGGAGGCTCCAACTCCTGAGAAGGTGGAGCCTGTATGAGCAAGACGACGAACAAGTTTGCGCCGGAAGATCGCGAACGCGCGGTACGGATGGTTTTCGACCACGAGCGGGATCATCCCTCGCGATGGGCAGCGGTGGTGTCGATCGCGGAGAAGAGCGGCTGCGTTCCGCAGACGCTGCATGAGTGGGTGAAGAAGGCTGAGGTCAACAGCGGCAAGCGTGCCGGTGTCCCGACCGAGGTTGCAGACAAGTTGAAGGCGCTCGAGCGCGAGGTCCGTGAGCTGCGGCAGGCCAACGAGATTCTGCGCAAGGCGTCCGCATATTTTGCGCAGGCGGAGCTCGACCGCCCGTTCCGGCGATGATCGCGTTCATTGACGATCACCGCGATGCCTATGGGGTCGAGCCGATCTGCCGCGTCCTGCCGATCGCCCCATCCACCTACTACGAGCGCGTCGCGCAGCGATAGGATCCGACACGCCTGTCGGCGCGGGCGCGGCAGGATGCGGTCCTAAAGCCTGAGATCGCGCGCGTGTTCGCCGAGAACTTCGCGGTCTACGGCGTGCGCAAGGTCTGGCGGCAGATGATACGGGAGGGCGTACCCGTCGCCCGCTGTACGGTCGCGCGACTGATGCGCGAGATGTGCCTGGCAGGCGTGATCCGGGGCAAGCCGGTGCGCACCACGATCAGCGACAAGGCGGCGCCGTGCCCGCTCGATCACGTCAACCGCCAGTTCTACGCGCCAGCGCCTGGACTTGCCCCGATAAAGTGGAGAGGCATTTGCTCAGCGTGACGCAGTTCGTTCGAACTGGGCGGGGCTGATGTAGTCGAGCGCGGAGTGGCGCCGGACGGGGTTGTAGAAGCCGTCGATATAGCGGGCAATGGCCTGTGCGGCTTCGTCGCGGGTATAGAAGACGGTGCGCCAGACGAGCTCGGATTTGATCGTCTTGAAGAACGTCTCGACCATCGCATTATCGTAGCAATTTCCCTTTCCCGACATGGAGATACGGATGCCGTGGCGGCGCAGCTCGGCCTGGTAATCCACCGAACAATATTGACTGCCGCGGTCCGAGTGATGGATGAGCCCTTCAGGCGGACGCCGCATGACGAGGGCCTTGCGCAGCGCGGCGAGCGCCAGATCACGGTGCAGCCGGTCGCCGACGGCCCAACCGATCACACGTCGGGAGAAGAGGTCGATGACCACGGCCAGATAGAGCCATCCCTCCCGCGTCCAGACATACGAGATGTCCACGCCCCACTTCTGGTTGGGTGCCGTTGCAGTAAAATCCTGGTCGATGATATTCGGTGCGATCGGCCAGCTGTGCTCGCTGTCGGTCGTTCGTTTGAACCGGCGTTTCTGCCGGCCCCGTAGGCCGTTCTCACGCATCAGTCGCGCCGTGCGCCTGCGTCCGATGGCGAAGCCATCATCCTGCAACTCGCGTGTCATACGCGGGCTGCCATAGGTGCCGTTCGACAGCGCGAACGCAGAACGGACATGCGCCAGCATCACCATATCGTCGCGTTGACGCCGACTGGCAGGTCGATCTTTCCACGCGAAATAGCCGCTCGGGCTGATGCCGAGCACTTGGCAAAGGCGGTGTACGGGGAAATCCTTCTTCGCCTGATCGACGAGCGCGAACCTCATCGACTTCCCTCCCGGGCGAAAAAAGCGGTCGCCCGCTTCAGTATGTCGCGCTCTTGTCGGAGGATCTCGTTCTCCCGCCGAAGGTGCTTCAACTCGGCAGCCATATCTGCCTGCGGCGCCTCGCCGGGCATCTCCATCAATCGATCACGACGACGGCCGATCCAGCGTACCAGCGTAGACAGGCCAACGCCCAGATCCTCCGCCACCGCACGCTGCGTACGCCCGCTGGTCGCCACCAGCCGGACCGCCTCGTCCTCGAATTCCTTCGTAAATCGTCGCTGCTTCGTCATCGAGTTCACCTTTCATCTCAGGAAAACTCTCCACTTTTCTGAAGCAAGTCCAGCCGAACATGCTGTGGGTCTCGGACTTCACCTACGTCGCGACCTGGGCGGGGTTCGTCTACGTAGCCTTCGTTATCGATACCTATGCTCGGCGGATCGTCGGCTGGCGAGCCAGCAGGATGGCTCATGCCAGCTTCGTCCTTGATGCCTTGGAACAGGCGCTTCACGATCGTCGGCCGACCCATCGGGGCGGCCTTATCCATCATAGCGACCGTGGGTCGCAATATGTGTCCATCAAGTACACCGAGCGCCTCGCCGAGGCCGGGATCGAGCCCTCGGTCGGCAGCGTCGGCGACAGCTACGACAACGCTTTGGCCGAGACGATCAACGGTCTCTTCAAGGCCGAGGTCATCCATCGCCGTGGACCCTGGCGATCCTTCGAAGCGGTGGAATACGCGACCCTCGAATGGGTCGACTGGTTCAACCATCGCCGGCTGCTGGAGCCCATCGGCAACATCCCGCCTGCCGAAGCCGAAGATCAATATTATGCTGCCGCGGACAACATCGATATGGCGGCGTGACTCACAACCCAACGCCTCCGGTAGACCCGGCGCGATTCACTCACCCTCCTGATGACCGCTTTCAGCGTCTGTCGCACCGAGTGCTACGTCCGCTATTGGGCGTTTTCGGCCAATCCCCCTTTCCCAAAAGGATGGTGTTTTGGGAATCCTTCGTCATGCCAGAAGCATAAGGATGCTGCTCCGCTCTACGCGTGAACGGCGTGAGCGGAGTAGCACAACGGAATGGCCTACATCGTCTATCTCTCTATGATTGGAGGGCTTCGACTTCGTAGTTCTTCGCCCAGGCGTTCAGCTCACCCGGAAATATGTCATGAACGAGAAAGAAGCGATCCCAAAACGGCGTCTCGCGTAGCTTCTCGCAAAAGAGCTGGTAGCTGTGATGATCCTTTGACTCGATCATCCATATATCGCTGATCTTGGCCGTATAGAACTCAACGTCGTACCACTTGAGCCGGACCCGTCCCTTAAACTCATCGAGTATGGGCTGGAAGGTCTCGCGCGCGTGAGCCAATCGGGTTTCGAACGTAAAACTCAGCCATTCCGGCGAGGTCTTGACCATGAAGAACGTTGTGAGGGCGGCTTCGAACTGGGTGGGTTGGGTATCCATGATGCGTCCTTGCTTCGTTGATTGACGCTCAGGAAGATGCGAGCATACGCTCACCTTAGCTACTCGCATTGGCTCTCATGACCGCACAGCCCCAAGATCAGCGCACCCGCCCACGCAAACAGCCAAGGCAGGCGCGCGCGCAGCACACCGTGAACGCGATCATCGAAGCCTCTGCTCGCATTTTAGAGGAGCAGGGGCATGGTGGTTTCACTACGAACGCGGTGGCTGAACTGGCCGGCGCCAGTATCGGCACGCTCTACCAGTACTTTCCCGACAAGGATGCGCTGCTCGGCGCGCTGATCGCCCGCGAAACATCCCGCCTTGTCGAGGAAGTCGAGGCTGCAAGCATGGTAGCTACCGGACGGGGGGCTCTCGATGGTGTCATCGAAGCCGCTGTTCGACACCAGGTGCGTCGCCCTCGGTTGGCACGGTTGCTCGATTTCGAGGAAGCGCGCTTACCGCTCGATGGCGACACGCAGCTTGTAAGGGCGAAGATTGTGACGCTCTTGGCAGACATTCTCAGCCGGCCGGACCTTCCTCAACAGTCCGACATGCCGTCCGCCGCGGGCGACGTTCTGGCGATCATCCGAGGAATGCTCGATGCCGCTGGCGAACGGGGTGAGGAGGGACAAGCGCCGCTCATAGTGCGGGTTCGTCGCGCCGTGCTTGGATATCTGGCGATGCCCGACAGCGTCGAGGCTTGACCGCTATTCATCAAACCCAAGAAAGCGCGCTGATTTAGCGTTCCCGATTAAGATCGAATTTTGGGAAAGGGGCGACTTGTTCGCTGCGACAGCGCAAAGGAACGACGCCGCCCTCTACCAAGCTATTTCAGTGGCAGGAACAATTCCGCGACCGCCTCATGCTCCGGCACTTCCGGGAAGAAGGCGACGCGCTGGCAGTAGAGCGGAAAATCCCGCGCCTCCTCACCAGTGGCGGGTAGCCAATCTCGGTAAAGGTACAGGGCGGCCGGCTCCAGATTTTCGGTGTTGCCGACGACGCGCAGCACCGCGCAGCGTCCGCCGGGGATGATGCCTGCCTCGATCCGCTCGCCGTTTGCCTCGATCGGCCGATCGGTGCCGACGCACAGGTCCATGCGATACTCGGCCGGGGGCGTCGTGCAAGGATCGGAGTAAAAGACGTTAAATGTCGGGCTAACCTTCGGCGACAGGCCGGTTCTCTTCCGCCAAGCAATAAACCGCTGGATGGTAGCGCCGATCGTCGCCGGATCGCCGCGATGCTCCATGATCGCCACCGGGGTCGGGGCTACGTCGCGGATTGTCACATCGTCGGGTGTGTAGGTGGTCTGCATGAGCTTACTCCTCGCGGTGTTGAGAGGCCCGAAGGCCGCTAGCCACGGCTCCCAATCGGGAGCCTTCCTGAACGACGACGGCGATTGCCCGACCCGTTGCCGGAAGGCGCGGGCAAAGGCATCCGGGGCGTCGTAACCGGCGTCCATCGCTATTTCGGTAATGCTCTGCGCGTCCCTGTAGGCCAGCCGATAGGATGCACGCTTCATGCGGGCGAGCTGGACGTAGCGATGCACGGATAGCCCGAAGGTCGCCGTGAACTGCCGGTGGAAGTGGAATTTCGAAAAGGCCGCGATGCCGCTCATCGCATCCAGGTCTAGATCATCGCCCAAATGCCGGTCGATGTGATCTAATACCCGCTGCATCCGGGCATGGTAGTTGGGAAGCGCCGCCTTCATCGTCCTGTCCTCCGTGGCGTCGCCAGCTAGGCGCTCCCGGATATGACGCGCTCGACCGATCTTGCGGTTCTAGCATGGCTCACGGGCTTTCCCGAAAACGAACCCGGCATGGGAACGGCGGGCAACCACGACGAGTGAACTGCCCTCGCTGCAAGCCGCTTTCACAAAAACCGTTCCTAAAACGTTTTCCCGAAATGGCGTCATCTCGACGGAGTTACGGGAATGACTGGCACGCTCTTTAGGCGACGCAAAACACATGATCGTCGTCAGGCGGCAGGTTAGGCGACCGGCGCTGCCCCAACCGATGCGTGGTCGATGCGACAAACCCTGTCGCCTTGTCCGATTATGCGGAAACTAAAGTTCGGAGGTTTTCCGTCACCCACCTGAAGGGGGGAGAAGTCGCTCACGGCGTCAATTCAGGGTACGCCTTGGGTGACTACCTGATGTGGTACACAAATGCCGTTCAAACAGAAACGGTAGCAGCGAAAATTGAACGCCTCACTAGATGGTCTAGAGTTAGATTGAACGACAGGATGCGTAGCTAAGCGCCCTGGATTGCCCCATGAGTCATTGCTTTAAACGTCAATAGCGAGCACTCTTGGCGAGCAACGTTCGGCGTCACGCAGTCGCACTCATGATATCTCGCCAACTTCGACTATCTCAAAGGCGGCTAGAGATGGCGATCTTGCGTGTCTTGTTGTCAGAGGGCTCCTATAATGACTTACCGCCTCAGCTTTTGCAGTGCGTTCAGCTTGCCGACGGCGCCGATTCTTAGAGTCTTTGCGTGCGACCGCGCTGAGTACGCCAAGCATCGTGGCGTTAACCGCTGCGAACATCTGACCGGCAAAATCGTCGGCTGGTGCCGCTCGGCTCCACGGCGTCGGCAGGTCGAGCGCGATGACCCGAACCTGCTTGAAGCCGATCAGCTTTCCCAGCTGGTACACGCCGAACTAACTAATGGCGTCAGCAACGACAGTGGGTCAACAATCTAAAGGGGCTGCGCGTCCCCGCAACCATCCTTGCACAACGCCTCCGAGGGAATACCTGCGGAGGCTTTTCGCGTTTCTGGCCTGGCGTATGGCTGCAGTATGGACGCAAGCTCACCGCGCAGCTCGATGTTCAGGTTCCCGCCTCTATGGGCCGCAACGCCGCTTTGATCAGCGCACACACGCGTTCCAACGCCCACGCCGTCAGCGTGGTGTACCGGAACGCCGCGGTGAGCTGCCCGACCATCAATGCAGCATGTTATGTACGACCTGTCATCGACCCGGCGTTCAAGTGCGTCGTCGCTATTGCCGCTCGCCGCGCGGTGACGTGACTCCCGTTTTTGCCTCCAGTTGGCGCGAAAGTCCGACTTCGGAAAGGGACGGACTGAACTTGCCCCGATAAAGTGGAGAGGCATTTGCTCAGCGTGACGCAGTTCGTTCGAACTGGGCGGGGCTGATGTAGTCGAGCGCGGAGTGGCGCCGGACGGGGTTGTAGAAGCCGTCGATATAGCGGGCAATGGCCTGTGCGGCTTCGTCGCGGGTATAGAAGACGGTGCGCCAGACGAGCTCGGATTTGATCGTCTTGAAGAACGTCTCGACCATCGCATTATCGTAGCAATTTCCCTTTCCCGACATGGAGATACGGATGCCGTGGCGGCGCAGCTCGGCCTGGTAATCCACCGAACAATATTGACTGCCGCGGTCCGAGTGATGGATGAGCCCTTCAGGCGGACGCCGCATGACGAGGGCCTTGCGCAGCGCGGCGAGCGCCAGATCACGGTGCAGCCGGTCGCCGACGGCCCAACCGATCACACGTCGGGAGAAGAGGTCGATGACCACGGCCAGATAGAGCCATCCCTCCCGCGTCCAGACATACGAGATGTCCACGCCCCACTTCTGGTTGGGTGCCGTTGCAGTAAAATCCTGGTCGATGATATTCGGTGCGATCGGCCAGCTGTGCTCGCTGTCGGTCGTTCGTTTGAACCGGCGTTTCTGCCGGCCCCGTAGGCCGTTCTCACGCATCAGTCGCGCCGTGCGCCTGCGTCCGATGGCGAAGCCATCATCCTGCAACTCGCGTGTCATACGCGGGCTGCCATAGGTGCCGTTCGACAGCGCGAACGCAGAACGGACATGCGCCAGCATCACCATATCGTCGCGTTGACGCCGACTGGCAGGTCGATCTTTCCACGCGAAATAGCCGCTCGGGCTGATGCCGAGCACTTGGCAAAGGCGGTGTACGGGGAAATCCTTCTTCGCCTGATCGACGAGCGCGAACCTCATCGACTTCCCTCCCGGGCGAAAAAAGCGGTCGCCCGCTTCAGTATGTCGCGCTCTTGTCGGAGGATCTCGTTCTCCCGCCGAAGGTGCTTCAACTCGGCAGCCATATCTGCCTGCGGCGCCTCGCCGGGCATCTCCATCAATCGATCACGACGACGGCCGATCCAGCGTACCAGCGTAGACAGGCCAACGCCCAGATCCTCCGCCACCGCACGCTGCGTACGCCCGCTGGTCGCCACCAGCCGGACCGCCTCGTCCTCGAATTCCTTCGTAAATCGTCGCTGCTTCGTCATCGAGTTCACCTTTCATCTCAGGAAAACTCTCCACTTTTCTGAAGCAAGTCCAGACAGATGAAGCGGAAGCAGTCTTCTGAAGAGCAGATCATCGGCATCCCGAAGGAAGCCGAGGCAGGTGCGGTGGTGACGGATCTGTGTCGCCGGCACGGGATGTCTAGCGCAACCTATTACACCTGGAAGGCCAAGTTCGGCGGTCTAGAGGTGTCCGACGCAAGGCGTCTACGGGCGCTTGAGGAAGAGAACGCCCGGCTCAAACGGTTGCTGGCGGACACAATGCTGGACAATCCTGTCCTGAGCGAAGTCGAAGGGGGGACCGAACTGACCTCGAACGCAGTGCTTGCATGGTCGGGCGATGCCGGCGTCGAGTGGCACTATATCGCACCAGGCAAGCCTACGCAGAACGGGTTCGTCGAAAGCTTCAACGGTCGCATGCGCGACGAACTGCTCAACGAGACGCTGTTCTGCACGGTCCGCCAGGCGCGCTCGATCCTCGCGCGCTGGGTCGATGATTACAACACTGAGCGGCCGCACTTCTTGCTCGGCTACGCCACACCAGCGGCTTTCGCCGCCGAACTCTAAAAAGCGACGGGCGGGCTTAAACCCGGCCGTTGCTCCACCCGCGCTGTTGCGCGACAACAACGGTCGGTCTCTGGTTGCCGCTGGATGAAAGGCGGGGGGCACGTCAAACCGCGCTCCTACGGGGAAACAGTTGGACTAACGATTTTACCTACCCGCACCCGGCAGCAATGGTGAAACGCCCGGCATTCGATCGAACCTTGAGCAGGCCATTTCCGATCGCGGGCCTACGCCCCGGCGTCGCTACGCGACATCTGAATACCGATGTTCGACCTCCATCATCTCGAAGACCGCCTTCGCCGTCGATCATTGCGTGTTCGACGAACGGACCAATCTCGCTGCGAGGGTTGCGCTCGCGCCATCGGTGAAAAGATCGGCTTGCACAGCATCGTTGCCAGCCAATGCTCTGGCGGCGCGGGGAAAAGCGGCTAGGAACGAGGCAAAGATCGAGGAGAGAGACATGAGCGTGACGGAACAGGCGGTCGGCGTGATCGGCGCCGGACAGATGGGCGCAGGCATTGCGCAGGTATCGGCGCAGGCAGGGTACCGCGTGCTGCTGGCCGACGTGTCGCTGGACCAGGCGGCCCAGGGTAAGGCGGGTATCGCCAAGGCACTCGGCCGGCTGGTCGAGAAGGAGAAGATCGGAACCGAAGCGCGCGATGCGGCGCTCGCGTTGATCGAGCCGGTCGCGAGTGTCGCGGCGATGGGCGACTGTGCGATCGTGGTCGAGGCGGCGACCGAGCGCGAGGCGGTGAAGCGCGCGATCTTTGCGGAGGTCGGCAAGGTACTGGGGCCGGACGCGATCCTGGCATCGAACACCTCGTCGATCCCGATCACGCGGCTGGCGCAGGCGGCGCCCGATGCGGCGCGGTTCATGGGCGTGCACTTCTTCAACCCAGTGCCGGTGATGCGGCCGATCGAGCTGATCCGCGGCCTTGCGACGTCGGACGCCACCGTAGCGGCGGTCGAGGCGTTTGCGGAAAAGCTCGGCAAGCAGGTGGTGCATGCGAACGACGCGCCGGGCTTCATCGTCAATCGCGTGCTGATGCCGATGATCAACGAGGCGTGCTTCGCGCTGGGCGAGGGCGTGGCGACCGTGCGTGACATCGACCTCGCGTGCCAGCTTGGATTGAACCATCCGATGGGCCCGCTGACGCTGGCTGACTTCATCGGCCTCGACACCTGCCTGGAGATCACGCGCGTGTTGTTCGAGGGGACGGGCGATCCGAAGTTCCGGCCCGCGCCGGTGCTCGTCAAATATGTCGAGGCCGGGTGGTTCGGTCGGAAGACCAAGCGCGGCTTCTACGATTATTCGGGTGCCGAACCGGTGCCTACCCGGTAATGACCTGCGCGCCGGTTGGAGCGTCCGGGTCGTCTCTGATGTCAGCGCGCACGGAGTAGGATCGGAGGCGGTCCTACCGGCGCGGCGCGGTAGGTCGAACGCGGTCGGCGCAGCAGCCTCGACCGCGTTCGACCAGCGCCGTCGCGCACTGCACTAGGTCACGTCATCGCGTCATTGGGCCGCGCCATCGAGCAAGACGACGGTGGCGGCAAGCGGCGCGGACAAGGCATGGTAGCTCGATACGGCGGCGAAGCCTGCGACACCTGCGCCGAGCGCGACGATGCAGAGGAACTCGAACGCGGACGATCGGTGCCTGCTGCTGGCGGATCGATCGACCGTGCGCCGGGCCGAGTCTGAGCGCGGCGCGCTGCGTCGATCGATCGTCTTCTGACGGCGATCGAGTACGGGCTCGCTCAACAACGCGGCGAGACTGATCGGGTCCTGCGTTCGCACGCCGAAACGGCTGCCCCCGTTCCACACCACGCGGCCGATGATGATGAGCGTCCCGCGGCGGATCTCGACATAGGTACCGAGCGGGGGTGGTTCGCTGCTCGAGACGAGCATACCCTTGTCCGACAGCTCATGAATGCATCCGCTCGACCATTTGCCGCCGACATTCATGCGACAGGGAACGGAGAGTTCCTTCATAGCCTGATATTCTCATTCGATCTGGATGGATCCTCGTCGAACATTGGTATTCCGGCGACGGGTTCGCCCCAATCCGGGAAATATACGGATACGACGCCGGTGCTGCCGGCCACGTGCGTGGCGCAGCATCCGTGCCGGCCTATCGGGCCAGCGCGATCAGTTGGGCGATGCCGTTGGTCCCGGTCTTCGCGACGATCGCGGCACGGTGATCCTCGACCGTCTTGGGACTGATGTCGAGCGCGGCGGCAATCGCCTGGTTGTTGTGGCCCTTCACGAGCAGGTCGAACACCTGGCGCTGGCGTGGCGTCAGCGTCGCGGTTCGCGCGTGCGCGGAGCGTTGCGCCTTGGACCAGGCCACCCCTTCGGCGATCGACGCGAGCAACCGGTCCTCGTCGATCGGCTTTTCGAGATAGTCGAGACCGCCGTAGCGACGGACCGAATCCACCGCGTTGGCGGTCGTCGGCCAGGCGGTCATGAAGATGATCGCGACCGCCGGATCGAGGATCCGCACGCGATCGGCAAAGTCGAACCCGTCAATGTCGTTCATCATCACGTCGGTGACGATGCAGTGCGCCGGCGCGCGTTCATAGATTTCGATCAAAGGGGCGGGATCGAGGAACGGCTCCGCGATATGGCCGTGACGACGCAGCAGCCGCGCGACGGTGGCGCCGAGATCGTGATCGTCGTCTACGACATAGACCAGACCGTGCGCTGGGTCGGTCATTCGGGCTCTCCAACGAGCGGAAGGGAGATGGTCGCGCGCGTCTCACCGGCGGCATCGGTGGTCCGGGTCAGGCTGCCGCCATGCGCCTCGACGATCGCGCGGGCGACCAGGATACCGACGCCCATGCCCGGTTGCGCGCGCTGGGGGGGCTTGCTTCCGTTGACGACGGCAAGGTGAACGCGGTCGGCGGTCCGGGACACCGCGAGCGACACGCGGCCGTCGTCACAGGCCTGGACCGCGTTGCGCACCAGGTTGACGATCGCCTGCGCGAGTTCGACCTCCTGCGCGAGGATGACCAGATCCGGCGCGACGGTGCCGATCGACAGCGTCACGCCGTGCGCCTTCGCCTCGGGTTGCGCGAGTGCCGCAACGGTATCGATCAACGTCGCGAGCGGCAGGGGCGAGGGCAGGTCGACCGTGCGACCGCCGAACCGCCGCAACCGGCGGACCAGCGTCGACAAGGCGGCGGCCTTGCGATCGATCAGCGCCGCAGTGGTGGCGATCTCGACATCGGCGGAGACGGTCAGTTCGTGCAGATGCTTCGCCTCGATCGCCAGCGTCGAGAGCGGCTGGCTGATCTCGTGGATGACCGCCACCGACATCGCGCGCAACGTCTTCAGCCGCTCGGCCTGGAACAGCAGGCGATCGCGGCGTTCGAGATCGACCCGAACCCTCGCCTGCGCATCCGCGAAACTGCCCGCCAGATATCCGACGACCATGATCGAGGCGAGGCTCATGTGCAGCGCGAGGCGTTCGCCCATGTCCATCGGCATGGCGGTCTGCGGCAGGACCATCGCCGCCACGACGACGATCGCCAGCCAGCTCGCCAGTCGTCCGAACCGCAACCCGATCCATGCGACCGCGAGCAGCACGGGCGTATGCGGCGTCCCCAGGCCGATCCTCGCGAGCAGGATCTCGATCGCGAACGACGATGCGAGAATCAGCACGGCTTCCGCAACCGACGCTGCGCTAGGCCATTTTGGCCGCAACGCGCTTCCCGCCGCGAGGTCCGCGACCCAGAGCAGAGGCGGCGCAAGCAACAGGACGCCGAGCAGGTCGCCGACCACGAACCCGGTCAAGGACGTCACTGTCTCGCGCAGGCCGAAAACGCCGGTAAGGTCGGGACGCAGCAACGACCAGGGCAGCGCGGCCAACGCGGCGGCGGCCGGCGCACCGACCGCGGCAAGGCCGAGCGGCATCGGAGCCACGCTCATGCTCGTCTGCGCGCGGTCCGCCATCGTCCGGACCATCAGCACGACGAGCCCGTAGACAAGCGGCGGCCGTATCACGCCCAGAAGCTCAGTTCCCCATCCCGCGGACTCGAAATCGATCACGCCGGTTGCGAACTGCACGACCGTCTCGGTTGCCACGATCGCAAGGATCAGCCGGGGCCCGCGTCGCCACAGCAGCGCGATGCGCAGGCCGGCCGCGGGATAGAGCAGCGAATAGAAGCCGCGCCCACCCCAGCCTGCGGCGATGTGATGCGCCGCCCAGAAGGCGACCGCGTAGCCGAGCAACCAGGGAAGGTCCGCGACTTTGGGGAGGGCGACGGTGGCGGAAGACGGGAAGCGGGACGCCGCAAAGGGCTGGGCGAGCGTGGTCATTGCGGTCTCCCTGCCAGATCGCCGTGTCCTGGGGTATCCGGGCGAATCCCGGAATGCGATCCTGGGGAAGGATTGACCTGGCGCTGCGGCTCGGTGGCGGTCTCGCTTGCCGAACGTCGCTCTTGGGCTGCAGGTCAAGGCAGTGGTCTTTTGCCAAAGCGCTGCGCCTCCGCAAGCAACGCTTCTTCGAAGGGAAGCAGTTGATGCCTCGGAAGTAAACCGCCGTGCTACTTCGTCACCGGCCGATCGCCGGCCAGCGCACGCCGGAGTGCCGCCACTTCCGCATTCAACGCCGCGAGCCGATCGGGCGTCATGCCCGAACGCTCGACGATCAGCGGCCCCAGGCACCCGGTCTCCGTCCACCGCGCCCGTCCGGTCTCGGTCAGCCGCACCCGCACCTGTCGTTCGTCGGCGGGGTTGCGGATGCGAGTCACCAGCCCCGCAGCCTCGAGCCGTTTCGCCAAGGGGGTGATCGTGCTCGGTTCGAGCGCGAGCCGTTCGGCGATCGCACCGATCGAGCAGCCATCCTCCGCTTCGTTCAGCGTCTGGAGGACGAGAAACTGAGGATAGGTGATGCCGAGCTTGTCGAGCACCGGCTTGTAGGCGCGATTGATCGCGATCGTCGCCGCATAGAGCGAAAAGCAGAGCTGGTCGTCGAGGGGTAAGGGGTTGGACACGGCAAGCTCCTTCAGGCGTCCTCTACAGATAATTGGTTATCGCGGCAAATGTTACTGGACTTGCCTATCATGCACACTTAGATAGTTATCGCGATAAGCAATTTGGAGATTTCAACATGTCCGTCGATGTCAAATACACCACCGAAGCCACCGCAACCGGCGGCCGTGATGGCCATGCACGGTCGCAGGACGGTCGCCTCGACGTCGCGCTCTCGACGCCGAAGGAACTGGGCGGTGCTGGCGGCGACGGCAGCAACCCCGAGCAGCTGTTCGCCGCGGGCTATTCCGCCTGCTTCATCGGCGCGCTCAAGGTGGCGTGTCAGCAATTGAAGATGAAGCTGCCCGACGACGTCGCGGTGACGGCAAAGGTCGGTATCGGCCCGCGCTCGGCCGGCGGTTTCGGTATCACCACGGATCTGACCGTGTCGCTCCCGGGGATCGAGCGAGCCGAGGCACAGCGTCTGGTCGATGCAGCTCACCAGATCTGCCCCTATTCCAACGCGACCCGCGGTAACGTCGACGTCGGCCTGACTCTCGCCTGACGTCATGACCAGCGGGCGGCGCGATAGGCGCGGCCCGCTGGTGTATTTCACTGCACTGGCTGCTCGCCATCGGCAGGAGCGGTCGGAATAGTCGCTGTCTTCCAGACCGATCCGATACCGTGGTGTGCGGTCGACGATGCTGCGGCACCATCGACCGGATCCGATCACGCTTCCTGGTAATATTCCGAATATTGCTTCGAATGATAATAATAGGATCCGACCGCGATGCACGGGCGTTACGTAGCGCCTCGGCATATTACGACGTCGGCTTGTCGACCACGATATCGGCAGGATGGTCCTGCCGGATATTCGGAATCGCGGCGATCAACGGCACGCCGAGTTCGCTTTCGACCTCGTCGATACTGCGCATGCCGGTCACCAGCATGTCCTGCGTCACGATGACCGCGATGCCAACGCCGAACCCGGCAATGAGCGACAACAGGAACAGCAGCGGGCGGTTCGGCCAGCTCGACGACTGTGGCGGCTCGGCATTGTCGTTGATCTGCGCCTGCGCGATCGAGTTCTGCGCGGCCTGACGCGATTCGAGCGCTATAAATTGAACGGAGAAGATCCGGATCGGCAACCGACCGGCCGTGCTTCGCAAGCGACACGGTTGTTACCCGTGCGCCGCGCCGACCGATCGTTCAGATTTGTACAGTCGCAGACGATAGCGCGCGGACCGCAGCGTTCCGCTCCGGGTCGGTCAGCGCCAACGGCACCGTCGCGCCCGTCTTGGCGGACAGGATCGCGGCCTCGACGACCGCCATCACCGCCAGCGCTGCGATAGGTTCGACCGGGTTCTTTGCCGATTCCCGAAGCGCCGCCGCGATGCCGCGGTAATACTGGCGTTGATCGCCGGGGATGGCAGGCTGCTCGCGGTGCCCGTTGCCGTCATGGATCACGAGCGGATCGGGATCCTCGCCCCAGCCTGCGTCCCCCGGCCGCATCCCGGCGAGGAGTTGCGCCTCCTGCCGGTCGGCGCACCGCTTCGTCATGCTGCCCGCGGTACCGTGCACGGTGAACCGGTCGACGCCGCCCGCGACCAGCATGCTTGCCTGGAGGATCACGCGGCGCTGGCCGTAGGACAGGACGACATGCGCCCAATCGTCCGTCATCGCGCCCGGCCGCTGCGTCGCGATCGAGGCCTGCACGCCCTCCGGCAGACCGAACAGGAGCAAGGCCTGATCGACCAGATGCGGGCCGAGATCGTACCACACGCCGCTGCCCGGCCCCGACCGCTCGCGCCAGCGATCGCGGACGTCCGGCCTGAACCTATCGAAATGCGAGTCGAACTGCGTGACGGTGCCGACGAGACCAGCATCGATCGCAGCGCGCACGGTGCGGAAATCGCTGTCCCAGCGCCGGTTGTGGAAGACCGAGAGCAGGCGGCCGTGACGATTCGCCAGCGCCAGCAGGTCGCGCGCTTCATCAAGGTCGAGCGTGAACGGCTTGTCGATGACGACAGGCTTCCCCGCCGCGATCGCTGCCCGCGCGAGCGGTGCGTGCGTCGCGTTCGGCGTGGCGATTACGACCAGGTCGATGTCCGCTGCGGTGATCAGCGCACGCGGATCGGCGTGGACCGTCATGCCCGGAAAATCCGCATGAACCTTGCCGGCATCGCGCGACGACACTGCGCGGAGTTCGAGCCCTGCGACCGAACGGATCAGCGGGGCATGGAAGGTCCTGCCCGAAAATCCGTACCCGATCAGCCCCACGCGCACGGCGTCCGCTTGCCCGTCGATGCCGGTCATCGCCTCAGTCCATGCCCGCGCGGATCGCCGCGGCGGCGAGGAACGGTGCGCCCGCGACGAGCACGAGGCTGACCGCGGCGAGCAGCTTGACCGCACCCGCGCCACCGGCCGGGTCGAGCGATCCCGCACCGAAGATCAGCAACGGGACCGCGAGCGGGAGCATCACGAGGCCCGTCACCGCTCCGCCGCCGCGCACCCCCGCGACCAGCGCGCTGGTCGCGACCGCAAGCGCGGCGAGGCCGGGCGTGCCGAGCAACAGGCCGATCTCGACGCGGAGCAATGTGTCTGCGGACAGGTCGAGCAGGCCGGCGGCGATCACCGCGGCGAGCATCAGCGGCGGGCCGAAGCTCAACCAGTGCGCGATCGTCTTCGCCATCGTCACCGACGTCATCGACAGGCCGCGCACCGCGAACTGGTCGAAGATGCCGGCTTCGAGGTCGGGTCCGATCAGCCGCTCCACCGGCAACAGCGCTGCGAGCAAAGCTGCCGTCCAGATCACGCCCCCGCCGATCCGCGCGAGCAACGCGCCGTCGGGGCCGATCGCGAACGGGAACAACGTCGCGACCAGCAGGAAGAACGCGACCACCAGAGTCGCGCCGCCACTCGATACGCTGCGGCGCAGATCGCGGCGGATGAGCGCGATCACAACGCGATCTCCTGCGCGCCCGGGATCGCCAGCGGTAGGTGCGTGGCGACCAGCGCAAGGCCGCCGGTGGCGCGATGCCGTGCGATCAGCGTTTCCAGTCGCGCGATCGAAACCGTGTCGAGCCCGTTGGCGGGTTCGTCGAGCAGCCAGACCGGCGCGCCGCTGGCGGCAACGCGCGCGATCGACGCGCGGCGGCGTTGCCCGGTGGACAGCAGGCGGACCGGAATGTCCGCGAGCGCGTCCAGGTCGAGGGCGGACAACGCTTGCGCGATCCGGGTATCGGGGGCGGGCGCATCGTCCAGCGCGGCCCAGAACCGGAGCGCCGCAATCAGCGTGCGGTCTGCGTCGAGTGCGCTGGCTTCGGTCAGCAGCGCCTTCGCCGCATCGCACGTCACGCCGCCTTCGAACGGCGCGAGCAAACCGGCGGCGATGCGGATCAGGCTCGACTTGCCGACGCCGTTGGGCCCGGTGACGATCGCCGCATCGCCGGGGCCCAAGTCGAACGACACGCTCGAGAACAGCATCCGCCCGCCTCGCACGCACGCGACGTCGCGAACGCGAAGGCTCATATGGCCTGATCGTCGGCGGACTCTTCCAGCGCGTGCATGTCGTCGTCGCTCAGGCCGAAATGATGGCCGATCTCGTGGATCGTCACATGCGCGACGAGATCGTCGAGGCGCACCCCGGTTTCGATCCATTCCTCCAGGATCGCGCGGCGGTACAGCATGATGCGGTCGGGCATGCCGCCGGAGTCCATCGACGATTTCTCGCCGAGCGGGCGGCCGTGATACACGCCCGACAGGTCCAGCGGATGTTCGATGCCCAGCGCGGCCAGCGTTTCGTCGTCGGCAAACTCCTCGACCGCGAAGACGATGTCGCCGAGATGCTCCGCGAACTGCTGCGGCAGCCGGGCGATCGTCGCTCGCGCGATCCCCTCGATCGCATCGGCGTCGGGGGCTTCCCCGGATATTGTCGCTTGCCCGCTCATGCCGCCAGCCATACGCGTCGGCGAACTGTTGCGGCAAGGGAGAGCCCGATGATCGAAGCGCTGAACGATACCGAGCGGGCCGAGGCGCTCGATGGGCTCGACGAGTGGGATTACGACGATGCGCGCGACGCGATCACGCGGACGATCGTGTTTGCCGATTTCGTCGAGGCATTCGGCTTCATGACGCAGGTCGCGCTGATCGCCGAGCGCGCGAACCACCACCCGGAGTGGAAGAACGTCTGGAACCGCGTGGAAATCCTGCTGACCACGCACGACGCGGGGGGCCTCAGCCCCCGCGACATCGAGATGGCCGAAGCGATCGACGCGATCGTCGGCGACGCCTGAGCTCTATCGATCCTCCCCCGCCAGGGGGAGGTGTCACCGAAGGTGACGGAGGGGGAGGACACGGAACCGAGCGTCTTGCGTGCCTCCCCCTTCGTCTCGCTGCGCGATCCACCTCCCCCTTGCGGGGGAGGATCGAAGCGGGTCAGCGCTTCCGCATATCCCGCCGCATCCGCTTGCGCAGCGCACCCGGCATCCACCGCGCGGCGAACGCCATGCGGTGCGCGGTCTTCCCCACAAAGGTGTGCACCTTGTCGCCGTGCACCGCATCCCAGGCCGCCTCCGCGACCTTGTCCACGCCGGTCAGTTCGAGCCCCGCACCCGTCACCGTCTCGCGGATCGAGTGGTTGGAGTTGCCCGCCGCGGAATCGAGCAGCGGCGTGTCGATGAAGCTCGGCACGATCGCGCGCACCTTGATGCCGTCCGCCGCCCATTCGCCGTCGAGCGCCTCGGTGATCGCGCGCACCCCGAACTTGGTCGCGGAATAGGGCGCGAGCCCCGCCGAGCCGTAGATCGCCGAGGCCGATGCGGTGTTGAGCAGGCACGATCCCGGCGTCCGCTTCAGATAGGCATGACCGATCCGCGCCCCGTTCAGCACACCGACCAGGTTGATCGCGATCACCCGGTCGATCTCGGCGAAGTCGGTCTCCGCGAGCGGTCCGCCCGACCCGATCCCGGCATTGTTGAACAGCACGTCGAGCCGCCCGCCGGTGGTCGCGACGAACGCATCGAGCGACGCCACCCACGCATCGCGGTCGCGCACATCCATCTGATAGGTGGTGGCCATGCCCGCGGGCAGTAGCGCGGCGGTTTCGGCAAGCCCCGCGACGTTGACGTCGGCGAGCCCGACCCGCCAACCCTTCCGCGCGAACACTATCGCGGTGGCGCGGCCGATCCCCGATCCGCCGCCGGTGATGAAAATGCCCTGCTGGCTCATACCCTCTCCATTTGATTTTCCGGTATGTTTCCCGCATCCTGCGCGCAGATGCCAGACAATTCCCCAGCGCTCGCTTTCGAACGCGTCACCAAGCGATATGCCAGCGCCGAGGGGACGACGATCGCCGTCGACGCGGTTTCGCTGGAGATCGCGCGCGGCAGTTTCGTCGCGCTCGTCGGCACGTCCGGATCGGGCAAGTCGACGCTGCTCAAGACGCTCAACCGTCTGGTCGAGCCGAGCGAAGGCCGCGTGACGATCGACGGTTCGGACGTCGCCGCCGAGCCCGCGCCCGAACTGCGCCGCCGGATCGGCTACGTCTTTCAGAATATCGGCCTGTTCCCGCACATGACGATCGCGGAGAACATCGCGATCGGGCTGCGCATCGCCGGCCGCCGCGAGGAGGCGAAAGTGGGCGAACTGCTCGACCTCGTCGACCTTCCCCGCGATATCGCCGGCCGCATGCCCGACGCACTCTCGGGGGGGCAGCGCCAGCGCGTCGGGATCGCCCGCGCGCTCGCACCCGGCGCGAAACTGCTGTTGCTCGACGAGGCGTTCGGCGCGCTCGACCCGGTCACGCGCGATGCGCTCGGCACGCGGATCCGCGAACTGCACGACCGGCTCGGGTTGACCACCATCCTCGTCACGCACGACATGGCGGAGGCGCTGCTGCTCGCCGACCGCGTGCTGGTGATGAAGGCGGGACGGATCGTCGCCGACGCCACGCCCGCCGACCTCGTCGCCGGCAAGGGGGGCGACGACGCGCAGGCGCTGGTCCAGGTGCCGCGCGCGCAGGCCGAACGCTTGCAGGCGCTGGTCGCATGAGCGCCTTCCTCGATGCGCTTGGCCGCGTGCCGCCGTTGCTTGCCAACCACGTCCTGCTCTCCGCGGCGGCGTTGCTGCTCGGCATCGCGATCAGCCTGCCGCTGGGCATCTGGTCGGCGCGCAACGCGACCGTGGCGCGGGTGTCGCTCGGCTTCGCGAGCCTCGTCCAGACGATCCCGAGCCTCGCCTTGCTGGCGCTGTTCTACCCGCTGTTGCTCAGCCTGTCCGCGCTGGTCGGCGGCGGCATCCCCGCGCTCGGCTTCCTCCCGTCGCTGATCGCGCTGACGCTCTACGCGCTGCTGCCGATCCTGCGGAATGCAGTGGCGGGGCTGCACGGCATCGACCCCGCGGTGATCCAGGCGGCGGACGCGGTCGGCATGACGCCCGCGCAGAAACTGCGTCTGGTCGAGGCGCCACTGGTCGCGCCCGTGCTGATCGCCGGCATCCGTACCGCGGCGGTCTGGACGATCGGCGCCGCGACGCTCTCGACCACGGTCGGCCAGCCGAGCCTGGGCGACATGATCTTCGCCGGATTGCAGACGCAGAACTGGGCGCTGGTCCTCGCCGGCTGCGTGTCGGCGGCCGCGCTCGCGCTGGCGGTCGACGCGCTTATCGGGGCAATCGAATACGGCATCCGCGCGCGGCGGCGCTGGCTGTGGATCGCGAGCGCGGTGGTGCTGTTCGTGGGCACCGCGGCGGCGACCGCCCCGCTCTGGCCCAGGGGTGACGCGGACCGCATTATCGTGGTCGGCGCGAAGAACTTCTCCGAGCAATATATCCTCGCGCGGCTGATCGGCGATCGGCTCGAACATGCCGGCTACACCGTCGAATATCGCGATGGTCTCGGCTCGGCGGTGGTGTTCGGCGCGCTCTCCGGCGGCGATATCGACGTCTATGTCGATTACGCCGGGACGATCTGGGCGAACGAGATGAAGCGCAACGACGTCCCCGAACGCCCGGCGATGGTCGCTGCGATCGGCGAGTGGGCGCGGCGCGAGCATCACGTCGGGCTGATCGGCTCGCTCGGATTCGAAAACGCCTATGCCTTCGCGATGAAGGGCGACGCCGCCAAGGCGAAGCGCATCGCCAGCCTGGACGATCTGGTGAAGGTCGCACCCGGCATGACGCTCGGCAGCGATCTCGAATTTCTCGAACGTCCCGAATGGGCCGCAGTGAAGCGCGCCTATCCGCTCCGCTTTGCCAAGACCACGCCGTACAGCCCGACCTTCATGTACCGCGCATTGGAGAGCGGCAATGTCGACGTCATCTCCGCCTTCTCGTCCGATGGCCGGATCGCGGCGGACGGCCTGACCGTGCTGACCGACCCGCGGCACGCGATCCCCGGCTACGACGCGATCCTGATGGTGGCGCCGAAGCGGGCAGGGGACGCGCAATTCCTTGCCGCGCTGAAGCCTATGGTCGGCCGCATCCCGGTCGAGGCGATGCGCGCCGCGAACTACCGGGTCGATCGCGATGCCGACAAGGAGACGCCCGAGGCTGCGGCGAAATGGCTCGCCGCGAAGACCGGGCTTCAGGAATAGGCGCGGTAGAAGAACACGATCGTCGTCGCGATCGTCACCAGCAGCGTCCAGACGCGGATCACCTGCGGCGACAGCAGCAACCCCAGTTTCGCGCCGAAATGCCCGCCGACGATGCCGCCGATCAGCATCGGCACGCACAGCGCCCACACCACCATCCCGGTCGCGATGAAGATGATCGTCGCGGCAAGGTTCGCGACCGCCAGCATCAGCGTCCGCGGCGGCGCGAGCGTCGCCGGCGTCGCGCCGGACAGCAGCCCCCACGCGGCGGTCAGCATCAGCCCGACGCCGCCACCGAAATAGCCGCCGTAAATCCCAAGCAACGCCTGCACCGCGACCAGCGACTTTGGCCCGATCTCGACCCGCGACCTGAGCCAGAGCGATGCGCGCGTGCCGAACGCGATCGCCAGCGTCGCGAACAGCAACAGCCACGGCACGATCAGGTCGAACGCGCGCGCCGACGTGGCGACCAGCAACAGGCTGCCCACCAGCCCGCCGACGAAGGTGATCGCCGCCATCGTCTTCATGCTGACGCCGGAGATCGGCTGAAGCCCGTGTCGATACGCCCACGCGCTCGCCATCGCGCCCGGCTGTAGCGAGACGTTGCTGGTCGCGTTGGCGATCGGGGAGGGCAGGCCGAGCCCGATCAGCGTCGGCATCGTCGCGAAGCTGCCCCCGCCCGCCAACGCATTCATCGCCCCGCCGAGAACGCCTGCTCCTGCCGCCAGTGCGACCGCACCCCACTCAAGCAAAAGCGTCGGACTCGGCAGCGGCTTCGCGATCGAGCTGCGCGCGGCTCTTCTTCTCCGACGCGGTCTTCAGTTGTCCGCACGCCGCATCGATATCGCGACCGCGCGGCGTCCGCACCGGCGCCGAAATGCCCGCGCCGAACACGATGCTCGAGAACGACTTGATCCGCTCGGGCGTCGAACACTCGTATTGCGCGCCCGGCCACGGGTTGAACGGAATGAGGTTCACCTTCGCCGGCAGCTCATACTTGCGCAGCAACCGCACAAGCTCGCGCGCGTCGTCGTCAGAGTCGTTCTTGTCCTTCAGCATCACATATTCGAACGTGATGCGCCGGGCATTGTTGGTGCCCGGGTAGTCGGCGCAGGCCTGCAGCAGCTCCTCGATGCCGTATTTCCGGTTGAGCGGGACGATCTCGTCGCGCACCTCCTTGGTCACCGCGTGGAGCGACACTGCGAGGTTCACGCCGATCTCCGCGCCCGCGCGCGCCATCATCGGCACGACGCCGCTGGTCGACAGCGTGATCCGGCGCCGCGACAGCGCGAGGCCCGCACCGTCCATCACCAGCTTGAGCGCATCGCGGACATTCTCGAAATTATACAGCGGCTCGCCCATCCCCATCATCACGATGTTGGTGAGCATCCGCCCCTCGGGCTGGCTCGGCCATTCGCCCAGCGAATCACGCGCGAGCATCACCTGGCCGACGATCTCGGCGGGCGTCAGGTTGCGCACCAGCCGCATCGTGCCGGTGTGGCAGAAGGTGCAGTTGAGCGTGCACCCGACCTGGCTCGACACGCACAAGGTGCCGCGATCCGCGTCGGGGATGAACACCATCTCATAATCCTGCGCGTCGTCACTGCGCAGCAGCCACTTGCGCGTCCCGTCGGTCGACACCTGCGCCTCGACCACGTTGGGGCGGCTGATCACGAAGCGCTGTTCGAGCCACGGGTGCATCGTCTTCGAGATATCGGTCATGGCCGAAAACTCGGTCGCGCCGCGATTGTAGATCCAGTGCCACAGCTGCTTCGCGCGCAGCTTGGCCTGTTTTTCCTCGAGCTGCGACGTCTCCAGCGCCATGCGCAGATCGGCGAGCGACAGCCCGAGCAGGTCGATACGCCCATCGCTGCGCGGCACGAAGCTGCGGGGAACGGGCACGGGATCGATGTGCCCGGGGATGGGCATGAGGTTCGCGGCGGTCTGCATGGCCGGGCGCATAGCGGAAATTTCCCGATTTTTCTACAGGGTGCGGAAGAAGGGGGTTGGGCGGCGAAGTAATGCAGAACGCCCCCCAACATCCGCACCACCCCGGCGAAGGCCGGGGCCCAGTTGGGAGACGAAGGTAAGGACGGTCAGCCCGTCGTTACGACCACCTTTCCAACTGGGCCCCGGCCTTCGCCGGGGTGGTAGAAGGGAGCCTACCCCCCGCTGCACGCCAGGACGGCAGCATCCATCGCCGTCGCTGCCCCGGACAGTGCGTACACATCCGCGAACGGCCGCCCGCCGACCCCGACCGCCTCGACGCTCATGCTGCGCCCCGATCGCAGTGCCGCGACGATCGCGCGGTCGCTCGGCGCATCGCTCGCCCACGCATCCAGACCGTTCGCGACCAGCGCGAATCGGCGTTCGCCGACCGTCAGCGTCACCCCGGCAGACCGATCGCGCTCGCGACTGAGCCGCACATACAAGGACGCCCGCAAACCCCGCTTCGGCCACGTCGCAACGCTGGCAAACCCAGAAGCCCGTCCCCCCGCCATCACCGGCCGCGCGATCGCATAGCAGCGCGCCGGCACGGCATCACGGAACGCACCCCACCCCTTGTAGATGCCGATCGTCTCGCGCGCTGTTGCGGGCGTGGCGACCGCGAGCAGCATCAGGACGGCAAGCTTCACGCGCTGTGGTTCACGCCGGCGCAAAACCGGTGCCGCGGTGCGGAACCGACGCGCGCCCGGCCTCGACCAGCGTGACCGACCCCTGCGGCAGCCCCGGCGCGATCGGCGTCCCAAGCATGGGGTCGATCGCAGCGCCGGTCATCGCCCCCAGCATCACCCGGCTCGAAATCCCGTGCATGATCACCAGCCGGTCGCCTGCATCGTCCGCGGTATCCGCCAGCCAGCCGCCGACGCGCGCCGCGATCTGCGGATAGGTCTCGCCGTCGGGCGCGGTCTTCAACAGCCCGCCGGGCAGCATCACCGGCCCGACCTCGTCGACCACGTCCGCATAATAGCGACCGCCCCAGGACCCCATGTCGATTTCGACCAACCGCGGATCGGTTCGCGCATCGTGCCAATCGAGCTCGAGATGCTCGCAGATCACCGCCAGCGTCTGCAACGCGCGTCCGGTCGGCGACGCCCACAAGGTCAGTGCAGGCTTCACCCCGAGCAGCGCCCGAAGCGCACGGCCAAGCTCGTCCGCCTGCGCAAAGCCAGCCCGCGTCAACGGCGTATGCGCGGCATCGCCCTGCAACCGGTGCGCGGCGTTGAACACGGTTTCGCCGTGGCGCGCAACGAAATCGCGACCCTTGCGCGGCGCTGGAATATCGCTTGAGCGGGCGTCCGCTTCACCCTGCCGATGGCTTGGAATCATAGCTCGCGTTTCAACCCCCTGTGGCGCAAAAGCAACGGATTTCCGCGTTTATCTGGGGTTCATGCAACGCGCTGCGGACTGGTCCATTGGAGCGGTCCGCCCCGCGTAATGGGGTGCAAGATCAGTAAGGAGTATCCCAATGCGTACGCTCATCGCCGTCTCGTTGCTTGCCACCACCGCCGTGGCCGCACCGGCGCTTGCCCAGACCAACCCGACCTTCACCGGCCCCCGCGTCGAGGCCACGCTCGGCTACGACCACACCGGCGCCGGCAGCAGCGTGTCGAACGACAACGGGCGCGACGACCAGAAGATCGACGGCCTGCTGTACGGCGGCGGCATCGGCTACGACATCGCGACCTCGGACAACATCGTGCTCGGCGCCGAAGCCGAACTGACCGGCTCGACCGCCAAGAGCGACCGCAACGATTACACCAGCGACTTCGGCTATGGCCGCGTCAAGCAGGGCCGCGACATCTATGTCGGCGCGCGCGCGGGCTATGTCGTTGCACCGACAACGATGCTGTACGTCAAGGGCGGCTACACCAATTCGAAGCTGAAGGTGCTCGCGGGCGACACCAGCCAGACCACCGACAATAATTTCAAGCTCGGCGGCTGGCGCGTCGGTGCCGGCGCCGAGCATGCGGTCGGCCCGAACAGCTATGCCAAGCTCGAATATCGCTATTCGAACTATGAGCGCGGCAACATCGACTATGCGACCGGCGGCACCAGCAGCCGTTTCGACGTCGATACCGATCGTCACCAAGTGGTCGCAAGCTACGGCTTCCGCTTCTGATCGCGTTTTAACGCGACGTTTACCGTGATCAAAGAAGGGTCGGGGCGCTTGCTCCGACCCTTTGTTGTTGGGTAAGCCATCTGCGGATTGCCCCCAGCCCCGAGTCCGGCTGCGGTGGCGGGGGGAATTTTGATGAAGGCGACGATCGAACGCGCAACGCTCCTCAAGGGGCTGAGCCATGTCCAGTCCGTGGTGGAGCGGCGCAACACCATCCCCATCCTGTCGAACGTGCTGATCGAGGCGACCGCCGAGGGCACGCTGAAACTGATGGCGACCGATCTTGATCTCCAGATCAACGAATCGATCGCCGCAGCCGTCGACCAGCCCGGCGCGACCACGGTGTCGGCGCACACGCTGTTCGACATCGCGCGGAAACTACCCGAGGGTAGCCAAGTCCAGCTCGCCGCATCGGAAGGCCGGATGAGCATCGTCGCCGGCCGCGCGCGCTTCTCGCTCGGCACGCTGCCCCGCGACGATTTCCCGGTGATCGCCGAGGGCGAGCTGCCGACACAGTTCGAACTGCCCGCCGAGACCTTGAAGCAGATCATCGACAAGACGCGCTTCGCGATTTCGACCGAAGAGACGCGCTATTATCTCAACGGCATCTTCCTCCACGTCGCGGACGGCGACAGCTCGACCCCGGTGCTGAAGGCCGCCGCGACCGACGGCCACCGCCTCGCGCGCGTCACGCTGCCACGGCCCGAGGGTGCCGAATCGATGCCCGACGTGATCGTGCCGCGCAAATGCATCGGCGAGCTCCGGAAACTGCTCGACGAGGTCGACGGCTCGGTCGGCGTGTCGCTGTCGCCCACCAAGATCCGCTTCGACCTCGGCCAGGCGATCCTGACCTCAAAGCTGATCGACGGCACCTTCCCCGATTACAGCCGCGTGATCCCGACCGGCAACGACAAGATCCTCAAGATCGACCCCAAGAGCTTTATGGAAGGCGTCGACCGCGTGTCGACCATCGCCACCGAGAAGACCCGCGCGGTGAAGATGGCGCTCGATCGCGACAAGATCACGCTGTCGGTGACCTCGCCCGAAAATGGCACCGCCGCGGAGGAGGTCCCCGGCGATTACGTCGCGCTCCCGTTCGAGATCGGCTTCAACAGCCGCTATCTGATGGACATCCTCGCGCAGATCGACGGCGACATGGTCGAGGTCCACCTCGCCGACGCCGCCGCCCCGACGCTCATCCGCGAAAACGACAAGTCGCCCGCGCTCTACGTGCTGATGCCGATGCGGGTGTAAGCGACACGCGCTGACGATCGATCGAAAGGCCATCCTGCGGGGTGGCCTTTTTCGTTTGAACGCACCGCCGGATCTGATACTAACAGCAATGTCAGTAAGGAGTCGATTCGATGGCGAAGCTTCCTCCCTTTCCCGGTACGACGGGTCGTCGCGATTGGCGCACCGCGTTCGACGCAATCAAGAAATTGCTCGCGAACGGTGACGACACGACTCAGGTGTTCCGGATCATGCGCGCGCTGAACGTCGGCAACGCACCGATGAACTATGCCCGGCTGATCGCCACCGAACAGGGCGGGCGGATCGCCTATGACCAGGTCGAGCTCGCGCGGCGGTTTTCCGACCCCGCGTTCGTCGCGAGCTTCGCGCCCGGCACGGTCGGTGCGGCGTATCGCGACTTCCTCGAGACGACGGGCTATTCCGCCGACGGCCTGGTCGAGGTCTCGCGCCTCGTGCCGAGCGAGGACGATCTGGCGCACCCATACGCCTGGTTCGGCCGGCGGGTGCGCGACACGCACGACATCTGGCACGTGCTGACCGG
This sequence comes from Sphingomonas sp. HMP9, assembly GCF_013374115.1. Classification (NCBI taxonomy): domain Bacteria; kingdom Pseudomonadati; phylum Pseudomonadota; class Alphaproteobacteria; order Sphingomonadales; family Sphingomonadaceae; genus Sphingomonas; species Sphingomonas sp. HMP9. The sequence goes on from NZ_AP022673.1 coordinate 3,272,352, forward strand.
CTACAAGGCGGACGAGAGCATGGGCGAGGCGGCGCTGGTCGCGTTCAGCTATGCGCAGGTCGGCGGGCTCGGCTGGGCGCTGATCGGTTCGGCGGCGGCGCTCAAAAGCATCCGCGTCACCGGCAGCCGGCTGTTCGCGAACGCGGTCTGGGAAGGCTATCGCCACGGCCGCAAGGCGAAATGGATTTCGGGCGAGGATTATCTGACGCTGTTGCACGAGCCGCTCGACGCCGCACGCGCACGGCTCGGTATCGCCACGCCGGTCGCGTATCTGCACGCCCAGCGCACGCTCGGACCCGAACTCGCCTCGTATCTCAGCACGCAGCGCGCTGCGACCGCGGCGGCCATCGCGCCGGAGCGGATCGCCGCCTGACGCGACGGTCGACCAGACCAACCCCTTACCCCGTTCGTGCTGAACGAACGGAAAAGGGCGATGCAATCGGCTTCGAAAGTCCTTTAAGGCGGGGGCAATGCTCTCGCGCCTCGTCCTTACCGATTTCCGCAATCACGCCGACCTGACGCTCGCACCGGGCGCCGGGTTCGTGGTGCTGACCGGCGAGAACGGCGCGGGCAAGACCAACATCCTCGAAGCGGTATCGCTGCTCGCCCCCGGCCGCGGCCTGCGGCGCGCGGCGCTCGGCGAGATGGCGCGCCAGGGCGGGGCAGGCGGCTTCGGCGTCGCCGCGACCTTGTCCCCCGAGGGGTCGGCGCAGGACGCCGCCAAATCCCCCTCCCGCTTGCGGGAGGGGCTAGGGGAGGGTGCGACGTACGTACCGGCGTCCGGTGTCGAGGAAAACGCGCCCCTCCCCCGACCCCTCCCGCAAGCGGGAGGGGAGGGGCAACCACCCCCGGCGGGCGAGGTCGACGTCGCAACCGGCACGCTCGCCTCCGCGCCCGAACGCCGCATCGTCCGCATCCAGGGCGCCACCACCACCGCCAACGCGCTGGCCGAGTGGCTCACCATCCTGTGGCTCACGCCCGCGATGGACCGGCTGTTCGTCGCGCCCGCCGGCGAGCGCCGCGGCTTTCTCGATCGCCTCACGCTCGCGCTCGCGCCCACCCACGCGCACCACGCCGCGCGCTACGACGCGGCGATGCGCGCGCGCAACCGCCTGCTCGCCGACGAAGGCCGCCCCGATGGCGACTGGCTCTCGGCGCTCGAAGCGCAGATGGCCGAACACGGCGCCGCCGTCGACGCGGCCCGGCGCGAGACGGTGGTGTTGCTCGGCGATCGGCTCGTGCACCAGGACGATGGCCCGTTTCCGCGCGCAGGGCTGGCGCTCGACGGCTGGAACGGCGACACGACCCGCCTGCACGCCGACCTCGCCCAGGCACGCGCGCGCGATGCCGCCGCCGGGCGCACGCTCGCCGGCCCGCACCGCGTCGACCTGATCGTCACGCATCGCGACAAGGCGCGCGCCGCCTCGCTCGCGTCCACCGGCGAGCAGAAGGCGCTGCTCCTCGGCCTCGTCCTCGCGCATGCCGATCTTGTCGCCGAACGCACCGGCACCCCGCCCGTACTCCTCCTCGACGAGGTCGCCGCGCACCTCGACCCGGCCCGCCGCGCGGCGCTGTTCGCGCGTCTCGCAGGCCGCGGCCAGGTGTGGATGACGGGCACCGAAGACGCGCTGTTCGACGCGATCGATGCACAGGCAACGCGGATCGCGGTCGGGCATTAGGCTGAACGCGCGCTGTCGATCGACGTCACCGCGCGTTCAAGCGGACGCGCCCAAAGCGCCGTCCATCGACGACCTGGAGAGACAGCAATGACCCGGACATTCACGCGCGCCGCCCTTGGCGCCCTGATGATCGCAGCGACCACCGCGCCCATCCTCACGGCGCCCGCCGTTGCGCAGGTCGGCGAAGGCGCGCGCGACGGCGCCCGCCCAGAGGGGCGCTACGACATGAGTCGCGCGCGCTGGTTGCGCCCCGGCTACCGCCTTGAGGGTGCAGGCGTGCCGATCCTGTTCCCCGAACTCCGCAATACGCCACGTGGCCGCGCGTTCGTGATGCCCAATTTCGACGCGAACGGCGACGGCCGGATCAGCCGCCAGGAAGCCGACGACGCCAACCGCGAATTCGCGCGCATCGCCGGCCCGCGCCGCGACCGGTTCGACTGGGACGCCTATGGCCGCGACCCGGGTGGCTATCGCGGCGACCGCGGCGGCAGCACCACGGTGGTCGAGACCACCACGACGTGGGATCGCGGCGCGATGCGCAACTACGGCTTCCGCCAGACCCCGCGTGGCGCGACGCTGACGCTGCAGGAGGACGTGCTGTTCCGTACCGATAGCGACGTGCTGCGCCCCGGCGCGATCGAGAAGCTGCGGCCGCTCGCCCGCTATTTGCGCGGCAATCCGGGCGTCCGCGTGGCGATCGACGGCTTCACGGATTCGCGCGGCACCGACGCGCACAACCAGGATCTGTCCGAGCGCCGCGCGGCGAGCGTCCGCCAGGCATTCGACGACATGGACGTCGTCCGCGCGCGTTTCAGCGTCGTCGGTCACGGCGAGAGCCAGCCGGTCGCGACGAACACGACCGCCGCCGGCATGCGCCTCAACCGCCGCGTCGAAGTGACTCTGCTAGGCCAGCGGGCCGACCGCTTCTAAGCGCGGACTCCCTCTCCCCCCGGGGGAGAGGGAAGGGGCCCGCGGCGCTTGCCGTGGGAAGGGTGAGGGGATTGAGGCTCGGGACGTACCCGCCAAAGCCCCTCACCCTTCCGTCGCCTACGGCTCCTCCTTCCCTCTCCCCCAAGGGGAGAGGGACAGGTCAAGCTCCACCACCCCGGCGCAGGCCGGGGCCCAATTGGAAAGGTGGCAATAACGGCGCGCTGTCCTTTGTTGGCAACGCCCCCAATTGGACCCCGGCCTCTGCCGAGGTGGTATTTCAGATTGGCTGACGGGAATGACTACCCCCCACCCAAACCCACCGCTGTCCTACACCCGAGCAACCTGCCACCGTCCCCCACATGGCAACTCCGACGCCCTCGAAACCGTCCACCCGCGACCCGCACCCGCATTCGCCCCACAAAACGCTCCCAGCGTCTATACTTCCTATACTTCACTCCCCCACGCCCCCGGCGCCACAGGCCATTTCGCTTCCGTTTCGGCCGTCCGATGCCTATATGCTGGGCATGGCATCCAACCCTGAATCCAATAATCCCAACCTGCCCAACCAGGGCGACTATGGCGCCGACTCGATCAAGGTCCTCAAGGGCCTCGACGCAGTGCGCAAGCGCCCCGGCATGTATATCGGCGATACCGACGACGGGTCGGGCCTCCACCACATGGTGTTCGAGGTCAGCGACAACGCGATCGACGAGGCGCTCGCCGGGCATTGCGACCGGATCGACATCGTCCTCAACGCCGACGGATCGGTCAGCGTCACCGACAACGGCCGCGGCATCCCGACCGGCATCCACACCGAGGAAGGCGTCTCGGCAGCCGAGGTCATCATGACCCAGCTTCACGCCGGCGGTAAGTTCGAGAACACCAACGACGAGAACGCGTACAAGGTCTCGGGCGGCCTGCACGGCGTCGGCGTCTCGGTCGTCAACGCGCTCAGCGAATGGCTCGACCTGACGATCTGGCGCGACGGCAAGGAGCATTACATGCGCTTCGCGTTCGGCGACGCGGTGATGCCGCTCAAGATCGTCGGCGACGCGGCCGAGGGCCAGAAGGGCACGCGCGTCACCTTCTTCCCGTCGCCCGCCACCTTCAAGATCACCGACTTCGACTTCGACAAGCTCGAGCATCGCTACCGCGAACTCGCGTTCCTCAACTCGGGGGTCCGCCTGTTCCTCTCCGACGCCCGGCACGAGGAGATGAAGACCGTCGAGCTCTATTACGAAGGCGGAATCGCCGCATTCGTGAAGTATCTCGATCGCGCCAAGGTGCCGTTGATGCCCGAGCCGGTCGCGATCACGGGCACGCGCGACGACGTCACGATGGACGTCGCGCTGCAGTGGAACGACTCGTACTACGAAAACGTCCTCGCCTTCACGAACAACATCCCCCAGCGCGACGGCGGCACGCATATGGCCGCGTTCCGCGCCGCGCTGACGCGTACGCTCAACAACTATGCCGAGAAATCGGGCATGTTGAAGAAGGAAAAGGTCCAGCTCACCGGCGACGACATGCGCGAGGGTCTCACCGCGATCGTCTCGGTCAAGCTGCCCGATCCGAAGTTCAGCAGCCAGACCAAGGACAAGCTCGTCTCGTCCGAAGTCCGCCAGCCGCTTGAGTCGCTGATGGCCGACAAGATGGCCGAATGGCTCGAAGAGAACCCCGCGCACGGCAAGGCGATCGTCGCTAAGATCATCGACGCCGCCGCCGCGCGCGAGGCCGCCAAGCGTGCCCGCGAACTGACGCGTCGCAAGGGCGTGATGGACATCGCCTCGCTGCCCGGCAAGCTCGCCGACTGCCAGGAGCGCGATCCCGCCAAGTCCGAACTATTCCTGGTCGAGGGTGACTCGGCAGGCGGCTCGGCCAAGCAGGGCCGCGATCGCCATTTCCAGGCGATTCTCCCCTTGCGCGGCAAGATCCTGAATACCGAGCGCGCGCGTGAAGACCGCATGTTGTCGAGCCGCGAGATCGGCACGCTCATCACCGCGATGGGCACCGGCATCCGCGACGACTTCAACGCGGACAAGCTGCGCTACCACAAGATCGTCATCATGACCGACGCAGACGTCGATGGCGCGCACATCCGCACGCTGTTGCTGACGTTGTTCTACCGTCACATGCCCAAGATCATCGAGGGCGGCTATCTCTACATCGCCCAGCCGCCGCTCTACAAAGCGACCAAGGGCCGGTCCGAAATGTACCTGAAAGACGACGCCGCGCTCGACGAGTATCTGGTCGACGCGGGTGTCAACACGATGGTCCTGGAAGGCCCCACGGGCTCGCGCACGGGCGATAAGCTCAAGGATCTGGTCGATCATGCGCGCCGGATGCGGACCCTGATGCGCTACGTCCCCAAGCGCTACGACGCCGGGATGATCGAGGCGCTGGCGCTTGGCGGCGTGTTCGATCCCGAGGCCTCGGTCACAGATCGCACCTCGCGTCTCGAAACCGTGACGCGTCGTCTCGAACTCGACGATAGCGAGGCCCGCTGGACTGCCGTGCTGACCGAAGAGGGCGGCATCCACTTCCAGCGCGCATGGCGCGGCGTGACGGATCACCACATCATCGAGGCCAGCTTCCTGGTGTCGGCGGAGGCGCGCAAACTGCATTCGCTGTCGGCCGAACAGGCCGAGAGCTATGCGCAGACCTCGAACCTGATCCCGGCGAGCAAGGCGACGCAGACCGACGAACCCGAGCCCGAACTCGAAGAGGGCGCGGAACCCGAGGCCGGCGTGATCGGCTCAGCCACGACCGTCGTCGCCACCCGCGGCTCGACCCAGGTGTCGCGCCCGAGCCATCTGCTCGACGCGATCCTGACCGCCGGCCGCAAGGGTCTCGCGATCCAGCGCTACAAGGGTCTCGGCGAGATGAACGCGGAACAGCTCTGGGAAACCACGCTCGACCCGACCGTCCGCTCGATGCTGCGCGTGACCGCGGTCAACGCCGAGAGCGCGAACGAGATCTTCACCCAGCTGATGGGCGAAGTCGTCGAACCCCGCCGGGAGTTCATTCAGGACAACGCACTCAACGTCGCCAACCTCGACGTCTGAGCCGGCTTCAGCGCGAGCCGCCGCGAGGCGGTCCGCGCGAAACGGCGAGGTCGCTGGTCGGAAATGGCCGGAACCGCTTTTGCTAGGTCAGGCGATCACGGGTTAGGAGTGCCGCAACTGAAGATAAGCCGCGGCATCAACCAAAGCCGCGACAGCCGGCCATTACCGCAGCTACTCACTACCCCCCGTCATCCTGACGAAAGTCAGGATCCAGAGCCAAGAACGTCAGCGCCCGCCACTCTGGATCCTGACTTTCGTCAGGATGACGGAGTGGGTTGGGACGATGTCTCTAATCCACGCCCGAAGCGCCGAACGAGATCCCGACACCCAGCCAACCGCTCTAGTTGAGCGTCGTCATCTCCACGGGCTTGCCCTTGGTGGTCGGGTTCGACGCATTCGCCTTGGGGGCTTTCTCGGCCTTGGGTTTGCGAACTTCCTTGCTCGATTTCTTCTGGCTCTTGGCCATGACCACACCTCATGGGGCGGAAGGCCCCGCGGCGATGCTACACCTTTCCCCGGCGATATACCCGTCTTATCGCGGGCGCGCCGCAAGCAGGTCCAGCGTCGCCTGGTCGTCTTCGCCGCCGAAGAACCGGTCGAGCGCAGCGCGGTACGGTGCCGGGTCGTCGGCAACCGCCGCGAACAGCGTCATCGACGACCGCAACTTGACGGCATCGATACCGCCGAGGATCGTCTCGGCCGAGCCAAGCGCGGCCATCACCGCCTGCGTGACTTCGATCAGTCGTGCTCCGAGCACCGGATGCGCGAGATATGCCTTTGCCTCCTCCGCCCCGGCGATCGCGTAGGTTCGCGCCATCGCACTGCGACCCAGTCCGGCGATCTGGGGAAAGATGAACCACATCCAGTGGCTGCGCTTTGCCCCGCGCTGCACCTCGGCGAGCGCCTGCGGATAGACGCCGTGCTGCGCCGTGACGAAACGATTCAGATCATACTCCATGCGCAGCAGATGGTCGTGTCGGCTCGCCGCCGCAACCACGGCGCCGGTCGATGCGTTGCAGGCGTGGTTCAGGAGATCAGGCGATGACGACGGTGCGATCATGAGGACGGCAATCGCGGTCGCGTTGCTCGCGGTGCCGCTTCTCGTCGGGGGATGCGGACGCAGCGACGATCCCACCAAGACCGCGTCGCCCAGCGGTTTCACGCCGCCCGAAACCCGCGCACCCACGCCGATCGCAGGCCAGGCGCAGACCACGCCGATCACCGCCTATGTCGGCAAATACCCGCATGACGCGGTTGAGGGCGTCGATTTCTTCGACCGAACCGACGTCGCAACCGGGCTGGTCAATGCGGTCGGCGACGCGAAGCTGCGCGCGATGATCCGCGGTCGATCGGGGCCTGCCAACCCCGTGTTCAAGATGGGCGACCGAGTCGCGGCCTGGGGCTGCGAGGAGCATAATTGCGGCGACCACAATTGGACGGTGATCGTCGACCCCAAGCGCGGCAAGACGCAGGTCTGCTACCATGACGCGGCGACGATGGGCCCGCAGAGCGACTGGTATGACGGCGCGGCACCTGCGCGTCGGGCCGAAACCTGCCCTTCCGAAGGATAAGCCATGCTCGAACACATCCCTGCCTGGCTTGGCCATGCGATGAGCAATCTGCGCGCCGGTATCGACAAGCTTGCGATCGTCCAGCTCGGCGAAAACTTCGACACGTTGAATCTTACCAGTCCGGCATTTGCACATGAAGCGCGCCTGCCGCCTCGCTTTACCGCGGACGGAGACGGCGTGTCGCCGCCGCTCGTGTGGAGCGAACCGCCGGCTGGGACCCAGCGCATCGTGCTGATCGTCGAGGATGCCGACGCGCCGACCCCGCAACCTCTGGTCCACGCGATCATCTGGGGCCTCGAAGCGGATGCGGGCCATCTGGCCGAAGGTGCGATCGCCGCAGACGGCGAGGGGGACGCGAACGGTCGCGACGTCGGGCGCAATTCCTATCTGCGCGAAGGCTGGTTGCCGCCCGATCCGCCCAGCGGCCACGGCGAGCATCGCTATGCATTTCAGGTCTTCGCGATCGGCGCGGGAGCAGGGGAGGTTGGCGCGACTCCCGGGCGCTCGGCGGTGATCGAGGCCATTACGGGCCATGTGCTGGCGGCGGGGCTGTTGATCGGGACCTATTCGCGCGACGAGGAAGCACCGGTCGGCCTAGTGGGCGTCAGCGCGCCTGCCTGAACCTGACGCCGGATGGGCGCCTCGTCGTTCAGGCGAGCGCGCCGCCGGTCTGGGTGGCGAGCAGCAGGACGGTGGTCGAAAAGGCGATCACGCCGATGAGGATGCTGCGGGTCATGACGCGGTTCTCGATCAGGCGATGGGGGTGATGGGGACGGCCGAGCCGACTGCGATTGCGGCGAAGAACACGGCGCCGACGAGCGAGAAGGCAATGCGCTGAGCGGTTTCGAAACGGATCGACATGAGATGTTCCTTCGATGGTCGGGCGCCGGACCATCCGGCTGCCGATATCGAATGATTTGCATGGCGCGTGCCAGTTTTTTACCTCGTTGATTTTGCTGAGTTTCTTGTTTCTTCAGAGCCAGAGTTGGTGAAATCCACCATTTTTTGACGGCAAATTCCACAAAGTCTTGGGATCACCCCGCGCAGACCCGATCGCGGCCATCCTTCTTCGCCGTGTAGAGCAACTGGTCGGCGCGCTGGAACGCGGTTTCCGCCGCCTCGTCGGCATGGATCGCGGTCACGCCGGCCGAAACCGTGATCACGCCGAGCGGAGTATCGGTCTCCCGGTTGCGAAAACGCTTGGCGGCGACAGTCGCGCGTACGGCATCGAGTATCTCAGCAGCTTCGGCCAGGGCGATGCCGCCGAGCAGCACCGCGAACTCCTCGCCCCCGTGGCGGACGACGAGGTGCGGGGCGCATTCGGCCGCCATCGCCTGGCCGATCGCGGTGAGCACGCGGTCGCCGACGCCGTGACCGTGCACGTCGTTGATCCGCTTGAACCGGTCGATATCGCACAGGGCCAGGCAATACGGCCCCGCCTCCCGATCGCGAGTCGCGAACGCTTCCGCGAAGGCACGACGGTTGGGCAGGCCGGTCAGCACGTCGCGGCGCGCGGTATCGCGTGCTTCGACCAGCTTCGAGCGTAGCGAATCGGCCTCTGCGGTCGCTACGGCCAGCCTTACTTCGCTGTCATAGATGCGCGTGATCATCGCGCTCGTAATCCCCACGATCTCGTCGATTTCCGCCAGTTGCGTGATCGACGCCGCGCTCTCGGCCAGTTCGCGACCAAAGCCATGCGTCTCGGCCTGGATCGTGCGGACGATCTGCACGAACCCGTCGACCTGCTGTTGCGTCTCGATCACCAGCGCGATCGCGGTATCGGGCGTCCGATCGGCGCTGGTGTCCACAGTCCCGCTGGGTCGCCGTGAACCGCCGGTGGAAGGCTCGTCCCCTACCGTCGCGCCAAGTCGCTCGATATCCGACCGGGTCAGGCGAACGCCGTCTTGCGTCAACGCGTCGACCCGCAAGGCCAGCGCACTTTCGGGCGCCGACAGCACGGCATAGGCAAACGCATAATGCGCGGGATCGGGGGTCAGTTTGTGCGCGGCGAGAAACGCGCCGATCCGCGCGAACAGCGTCTCGTCAGGCCTTGCGTCCGGTATCGATCCGGCCACTCGTGCATCACGCATGTCGTCCCCCGCGTCCCCGCCGAAGCGATAGACCCGAAAGCGTTAGCATAATGTCACCGAACCGGCAGGTATTTGCCGGTCCGGCATCGATCGATTACTTGCCCGTGAGCTTCTGCACCGCGGCAAGCGTCGTCGCGACGTGTTCCGCAGGGTTCATGTCGTCGTGGACGAAGGCGATGCGGCCGTCCTTGGCGATGACGTAGCTGGTGCGCTTGGTCACGTCGCGACCCGAGATCTGCTTGCCGAGCGCGACGTCGTAACCCTTGACCACGTTCGGGCCCGCGCTGGCGACGGCGAACTTGCCCGCGCACTTCTCGGCCGAGAACTTGCTGAGCGTCTCGACATTGTCGGCCGACATGCCGATCACGGTGCCGCCTGCCTTGGTGAACGCCGGGATCGCCTCCGCGAACGCATGCGCCTCGGCGTTGCAGCCGCCGGTATATGCCGCCGGGAAGAAGTAGAGCACGACCGGGCCCTTCTTGAGCTGTTCGGCGAGGTGGACGGTGAACGCCTTGCCCGCGATCGCGCCGCGTGTCGTGAAGTCGGGTGCCCTGGCACCGGGAGCAAGTGCGGCCAGTGCAGGCGCCGCGACGAGGAGGGCGGCGGCGGTTGCAAGTGTCGAGACGAGGCGCATGAACGATACTCCGGTTGGATTGCAATGACCTACGCCGGTCCGAACGATCCGTCCATTGCTCGCGACGCTTGCGCCCGATAGGCTTGGAAAATGCCAGTAACCCAAGCCGATATCGACCTCGCCCACCGCCTCGCGGATGCTGCGGGCCACGTCATCCGACCCTATTTTCGCCACGAGCACGGCGTCGAGATCAAGGACGACCAGTCCCCCGTCACGCGCGCGGACCGCGAGGCCGAGGCCGCGATGCGTAGGCTGCTCGACGCGGAGCGCTCGGGTGACGGCATCGTCGGCGAGGAGTTCGGCGAGAAGCCGGGCGTCACCGCCCGCAAATGGGTGCTCGATCCGATCGACGGCACGCGCAGCTTCACCGTCGGCCGCGCGATCTTCGGGACGCTGATCGCGCTGGTCGAGGACGGCTGGCCGGTACTCGGGATCATCGACCAGCCTATCCAGCGCGAGCGTTGGGTCGGCGTCGCGGGGCGTCCGACGACGCTCAACGGCGTCCCCGTCCGCACGCGCACCTGCCGCGAACTCGCCGGTGCGACGATCGCCACCACCAGCCCGCATCTGTTCGACGAAGGCGACGTGCCGCACTATCTCGCGCTGGTCGCTGCGATCTCGGGCGGCAACCCGCGGCAGGGGCCGGTGTATGGCGGCGACTGTTATAATTACGGCCTGCTCGCCAGCGGCCATCTCGACGTGGTCTGCGAATCCGGCCTCAAGCTGTACGACTTCGCCGCCCTGGTGCCAGTGGTCGAAGGCGCGGGCGGGCGCATGTGCGACTGGAACGGCGACCCGCTGACGGCGGACAGCGAGGGCCATGTGCTCGCGATCGGAGATCCGGCGCGAATGGACGACGTGCTGGAGGCGATGCACCGGTTACAGTCCGATCCGCATGATCATGACGGGCACGACCACGGTCCACACGACCACGGTCCACACGACCACGGGCACTAAATCTGTACCGGTGGCCGACGGGCATCGCCCTGCATACCCAGCGCTACATCCCCCAGCATACCTCCGTCATCCCGGCGAAAGCCGGGACCCATGGACACGGAACGTCCGCCAACCGCGCAGGCCGTAACCACGGGCCTCTGCGTTCGCCGGGGTGATGGGGGAAGTGGGCGTGGACGGGCCCGAAGCGTGAAATGCGCACCGCTCGGTAAGGAGTTACACATCGCCCCTTACAAACGCGACCGCAGCCAAAGACTCGCTCCTCAGAAAATTCCGAGAAACTTCTTCTTCTGCCCCTTCTTCTCGGCATCGGAGGTCTTGCCGTCCTCGGCCTTGGCTGTCGTTCCCCGGCCTACGTCGTCGCGCGCTTCGCCCTTGGTCGTCCGCTGCGCCTTCGCGGTTGCCCCCGCCAGCACGGGGCCGCACGCGGTCGACTTCGCATCGCCGACATCCACGAACGCGAGGATACCTGCGACCGGCGTCGCCACCAGCGCCAGCCCGAGTCCGCTCCCGACCCGCGCGAGCAGGTCCTTCGAGATCACGTTCAGCTTCGGTGCCGCGAACATGCCCTCGACCCCGACCGGCGACTGGCCGGCAAACAGGCTGAACTTCTTCGAATCCGCCCGGAACGCCAGGTCCACCGCCTCATTCCGGAAGCTGAAGCCACCGCGGCCGACGATCACGTTCTTGCGCGTGTCGATCAGCACCGGGTCCGCCGCCGCGACTCCGCCGCGCACGGTAAAGCCGATCAGGCCGCAGTTCACCTGCACCGGCTCCTTCAGCTTCCCCTGGAACATCCGTTGCGCAAACGTGCCGATGTCGAGCTCGGCGAGTTGGATGTTGCGCACCGACAGCGCGCCCGACGGCATCACGAACGCGATCCGGCCGTGCGAGGATGCCAGCGAGTCGTGGATAGAATCGCCGCGCCCGTCGAGCTTGATGCGACCCTTGATCGTCCCGGTCGTCCCCGCCTCGGTCAGGCCATAGCCCTTGAGCAGCCGCGCGAGCGGGGTCGGTGCAAGGCGGATGTCGTAGGAAACCGCGCTCGGCCGCGCCCGCGTATCGAAGATCATATCCGAGGCGACGTTCCCACGTGCCATCGAGAAGGTCAGCGGCGAAAGGGCCAACCGCCCACGCTCGAGATCGAGCGTCATGTCGATGTTCGAGATCGGCAGGTTGCGCGACCTCACCGTGCCGATCGTCCATTTCAGGTCGGCGTCGAACAGTTTCATCGTCTCGATCGGCAGGTTTCCGTCGGGCAGCAGGCGCTGCGGTGCGGCGCCCGTTGCAGCGGCGGCCGCCACCGCACCGCGCGTTTCGACGATGTCGGGATTGAACCCGATAAACGGGGCCGCATCGATGATGTCGAGGCTCTTGGTCGTGAGGACCGAATCCAGATGGATGCGGTCACCGTTGGTGATCGTCAGCTTCCCCGCGAGATCGGTCCGGCCCGCCGTGCCGCGCACATGCGTGAAGGCGTATTCGTCACCCTGCTTGATGAGCTGTGCCCGCAGTTTGTACGTCCGCGTGTTGGGGATCGCGACGTCGATCACGCCGAGCAACGTCGACAGATTGGCGCCGCGTGCGGTCACCGCGAGCGGCACGTTCTCGACATCGGCGATGCTCGGCAACGTGCCCGCGACGTCGATCACGTTGCCTGCCGCACGCATCCGCGCGACCAGCTTGTTCTGGCCCCGATTGGCGGTCGCGTCGGGCGACAGGAGTTGCGCGGTCACGGTGAACGGCGTCTCGCGGAGGCGGCCAGTGCCCTTCAGCCCGACCGCGCGGCCGATCGTCGCGTCGACCGAGCGGATGTCGGCGACCTTGAGGTCGGCCAGCACGCGCATCCGCGGATCGAGATACCGCACCGTCGTGCCCGTTACCGTCGCGACGTCGATCCGGGGAAACTCGAGCGGCTTGCCGCCCTTCTTCTCGCTGAACGTCCAGGTGTTCGCCGAGTGCGCGGCGTTCCACTCCAGGTCGACCGCGCCGTTGACCAGGTCGAGCCAGTAGAGGCGCCGCTTGCCGAAGAGCAGCGAGAGCGGTGCGATCCGGGTGTCGAGCTTGTCCGCCTGGAACAGGGTTGGCCTGCTCGCCCAATCGGGGTTCGAGAGCGTGAAGTTTTCTGCGTACAGCTTGATTCGGAACGGCGCGAAATAGAGCTGGAAATCGCCGCGGACGGTCAACGTCCGGTGTGTCAGCGAGCCGACGACGCGCTCGAACGGGTGCTTCAGGAAGCGCCCCTTGGTGATGTACAACACCAGCCAGATCGCGACGATCACCGCGACGATCCCGAGCAAGATGTTGCGCAGTATCCGCCGCTTGCGACGTTTTTGTGTCTCGACCGCAATCGGCTCCGGTGCGGGAGCCGGGGAGGGGGCGTCGATCGGCGGCGTCGGGCTGGCGTCCATGCAGGCCCTATCGCATGGCAATCGCGCGAGTTCCACAATGCCGGTTCCGCGACGGTTGATATTTGCGACCAATGCGGATAATGCGCCCGCTTCCTCGAAGGAAACGCGTTCGACGAATCGCCCGGCCAGTGTGGGCTGCCGCGGCGATTTCAGCGTCCTCCTTCGTAACCGAAAGGATAAAAATGCCCAAGCTGAAGACCAAGAGCGGCGTCAAGAAACGCTTCAAGCTCACCGCCACCGGCCTGCTCAAGCACGGCGTCGCCGGCAAGCGTCACCGTCTGGCGCATCACAACGGCAAGTACATCCGTCAGAACCGCGGCACCAAGCTGCTGTCCAAGGCCGATACCGCAGCAGTGAAGGCCTGGGCGCCTTACGGCCTGCGTTGAGCTGAGAAGGAATTAGACAATGGCACGCGTAAAACGGGGTGTTACCACCCGCGCCAAGCACAAGCGTATTTTGGTTCAGGCGAAGGGCTATTATGGCCGTCGCAAGAACACCATCCGCATCGCCCGTCAGGCCGTCGAAAAGGCCGGACAGTACGCTTACCGCGACCGCAAGGTTAAGAAGCGCACCTTCCGTGGCCTGTGGATCCAGCGCATCAACGCCGGCGTCCGCGCCGAGGGTCTGACGTACTCGCAGTTCATGCACGGCGTGAAGCTTGCGGGCATCGAACTCGACCGCAAGGTCCTGGCCGACATCGCGATGCACGAGGGCGCAGCCTTCAGCGCGATCGTCGCCCAGGTGAAGGCGGCACTCCCCCAGGCCGCGTAATCCGCGACTGAGGTGAGTTTCGGGAGGGCGTCGGTAGCAATACCGGCGCCCTTTCTGCGTTTTGCGGGCGCGCGGATTATTGTTCGTGGTTCTTCGTCATTCCCGCGAAGGCGGGAACCCATAAACTCCGAACCGTTGTGATTGCCCCAGAGGTCAGCCAATATGGATCCCCGCCTTCGCGGGGATGACGGGGGATAGTGGTAGATGGACTGGCAGCCCTGCATCTACATCCTCGCCAGCGGTCGCCACGGCACGCTCTACATCGGCGTCACCTCGAACCTGCTCGGCCGTATTCACCAGCACCGCGAAGGCTTGATCAAGGGCTTCACCTCCCGCTACGGCATCTATCGGCTTGTCCATTACGAGATGGCCGACACGATGGAAGCGGCGATCACGCGCGAGAAGCAGCTGAAAAAGTGGAACCGCGATTGGAAGCTGCGGCTAATCGAAGAGACGAACCGCGATTGGGACGATCTGGCGATAGGATTGGGACTACCGCCAATTCGTCGTGACGGATCAAGCGTTGACGATGCGCGAAATTAGGATGGCGAAACAGTGACCGAAGACCTGAACCAGATGCGCGAACACATGCTGACGGCGATCGGCGCCGCGTCCGGCCTCGACGCGCTCGACGCGTGCCGGGTCGAGGCGCTCGGCAAGCAGGGCACGATCACCGCGCTGCTGAAGACGCTCGGCAAGATGACGCCCGAAGAACGCCTCGTCCAAGGCCCGCAGATCCAGGGCCTGCGCGAAGCCGTCGCCAACGGCATCGCCGAGCGGAAAGCGACGCTCGAACGCGCCGCGCTCGACGCGCGCCTCGCCAGCGAAACGCTCGACATGACGCTCCCCGCCGACGCCACGCCCGCCGGCACGATCCACCCGGTCAGCCAGGTCATGGACGAACTCGCCGAGATCTTCGCCGACCTGGGTTTCGCGGTCGCCACCGGGCCCGAGATCGAGACCGACTGGCATAACTTCACCGCGCTCAACATCCCCGAGACGCATCCGGCGCGCGCGATGCACGACACCTTCTATCTCCAGCAGGGGATCGACGCGAAGGCCGCGGGCACCGCCGACGAGAAGACGACCTTCTCGCTGCTCCGCACGCACACGTCGCCCGTCCAGATCCGCACGATGGTATCGCAAAAGCCGCCGATCCGCATCATCGCCCCCGGCCGCACCTACCGCTCGGACTCCGACGCGACGCACACGCCGATGTTCCACCAGGTCGAGGGCCTCGTGATCGACAAGGGCATCACGCTCGGCCATCTCAAATGGACGCTTGAGACGTTCGTGAAGGCGTTCTTCGAGCGCGACGACATCGTCCTGCGGATGCGCCCGAGCTACTTCCCGTTCACCGAACCCTCGGTCGAGATCGACGTCGGCTACACGCTGGTGAAGGGCAAGCGCGTCGTCGGCGGCGCCGAGCCCGATGGCTGGCTTGAAATCCTCGGCTCCGGCATGGTCCATCGCAAAGTCATCAAGGCATGCGGGCTCGATCCCGACGAATGGCAGGGCTTCGCGTTCGGCTGCGGGATCGATCGCCTCGCGATGCTCAAATACGGCATGGACGACCTCCGCCCGTTCTTCGACGGCGATATCCGCTGGCTCAAACATTACGGCTTTTCGAGCCTCGACGTCCCCACTTTGTCCGGCGGAGTCGGCGCATGAAGTTCACGCTCAGCTGGCTCAAGCAGCACCTCGACACCACCGCCACGCTCGACCAGATCGTCGAGGCGCTGACCCGCATCGGCCTCGAAGTCGAAGGCGTCGAGAACCCCGGCGAGAAGCTTGCCGCGTTCACGATCGCCAAGGTGCTCAGCGCCGAACGCCATCCGCAGGCCGACAAGCTCCAGATTCTCTCGGTCGACGCCGGTAACGGCCCGCTGCAAGTCGTCTGCGGCGCACCCAACGCGCGCGCCGGCCTGATCGGCGTGTTCGGCGCACCCGGCGCCTATGTCCCCGGTCTCGACGTGACGTTGAAGCTCGCCAGCATCCGCGGGGTCGAATCCAATGGCATGATGTGCTCGACGCGCGAGTTAGAACTCGGCGAAGATCATGACGGCATCATCGAACTCCCCGAAGACGCGCCGATCGGCACGCCGTACCCCGACTATGCCGGCCTGACCGACCCGGTCATCGACGTCGCGATCACCCCCAACCGCCAGGACTGCATGGGCGTCCGCGGCATCGCGCGAGACTTAGCGGCAGCGGGTTTAGGCACGCTGACCCCGCTGGTCATTCCCACTCCCTCCGTCATCCCCGCGAACGCCGGGACCCAAGGCGCGGCAAGCGCGAACGGTGAGGTGGATTCCCGCGTTCGCGGGAATGACGGACGTGGGGCTGGGCCGGACGTCCGCACCGATGACCCGGAAGGCTGCCCCGCCTTCTTCGCCCAAACCGTTACCGGCGTGCGCAACGGCGAATCCCCCGACTGGATGCGCCGCAGCCTCATCGCGATCGGCCAGAAGCCCATCTCCGCGCTCGTCGACATCACCAATTACCTGATGATCGACCTCGGCCGTCCGCTCCACGTCTACGACCGCGCGAAACTCTCCGGCGGCCTCGTCGCACGCAAGGCGAAGGCCGGCGAACAGGTCGTCGCGCTCAACGGCAAGACCTACACGCTCGACGACAGCATGACCGTTGTCGCCGACGACACCGCCGTCCACGACATCGGCGGCATCATGGGCGGCGAGCATTCGGGCGTGTCGGCCGACACCAAAGACGTGCTGATCGAATGCGCCTATTTCGATCCCGACCACATCGCCCGCACCGGGCAAAAGCTCACGCTCACCTCCGACGCGCGCAGCCGGTTCGAGCGCGGCGTAGACCCCGCCTTCCTCGAAGACGGCCTGGCCATTGCCACCGCGCTCGTGCTGCACGTCTGCGGCGGCACGGCCAGCGACGTCACCCGCTCGGGTACGCCCCCGCTCGAACCGCGTGTGATCCATTACGACCCCCGCCTTAGCGCCGACCTCGGCGGCCTCCACGTCGCCCCCGAACGCCAGGCGCGCACGCTGTTGTCGCTCGGCTTCACGATCGGTGCGATCAAGAGCGCGGACGCGTTCAGCGACGCGCTGTTCTCAACGATCGAAGGCAAATGGCCGGTCACGGTCCCGAGCTGGCGCCGCGACGTCGACGGCCCCGCCGATCTCGTCGAGGAAGTCGTCCGCATCGAGGGCATCGACTCGATCCCCTCGACGCCGCTCCCTCGCATGCCCGGCGTCGCCAAGCCGACCGCCACGCCCGAGCAGAAGCTCGAACGGCGCGCGCGTCGCGCGGCCGCTGCCCGAGGCCTCGACGAAGCGGTAACGTGGAGCTTCCTCTCCGACGCCGAAGCCGAGCCCTTCGGCGGCGGCGCGTGGACCCTCGCCAACCCGATCAGCGAAGACCTCAAGGTCATGCGCCCCTCGCTGCTCCCCGGCCTGCTCGCCGCGACGGGGCGCAATCTCAAGCGCGGCCAGCAGAGCGTCCGCCTGTTCGAGATCGGTCGCCGCTACCTCGCCGAGGCCGAGCGCGCGACATTGGGCGTGGTGCTGGCCGGCGACCGCCGCCCGCGCGGCTGGCGCGACGGCAAGGCCGCCAGCTTCGACGCGTATGACGCCAAGGCCGAGGCGATCGCGCTCCTGGCCGCCTCGGGCGCACCGGTCGACAATCTCCAGGTGATGGGGGAGGCGGGCGATGCGTGGCACCCAGGCCAGTCGGGCACGTTGCGCCTCGGGCCGAAGACGGTGCTGGCAAGCTTCGGCATGCTGCACCCCTCGGTGCTGAAGGCGTTCGACCTCGATGGCGCGGTTGCGGCAGTCGAAGTCTATCTCGACGCGATCCCGCCCAAGCGCGCCTCTGGCTTCGCACGTCCCGCCTATACGCCGCCGGCGTTGCAGGCGGTCCGCCGCGACTTCGCGTTCCTCGTGCCGGCCACGCTCGCCACCGACACGCTGGTCCGCGCGGTCAAGGGGGCCGACAAGGCCGTGATCGTCTCGGCGCGCGTGTTCGACGTGTTCACCGGCCAGGGGGTCGAGGACGGCCACAAGTCGGTCGCGGTCGAGATCGTCCTGCAACCCACCGCCAAGAGCTTCACCGACGAGGAGATCAAGGCGGTCGCCGACAAGGTCGTCGCGGCGGCAACCAAGCAAGGCGCGAGTCTGCGCGGGTAAGCGTGCCCCGAACGGTACCACCCCGGCGTAGGCCGGGGCCCAATTGGGAAACGTCGCCAACGACGCGCACCGCTCCGTTACCATGGCTTTCCCACTTGGGCCCCGGCCTACGCCGTGGTGGTGTGGGGTGAGCCTTATCGCGCCTCAGGCGTTCGAGCCCAACGGAAGGAACCTCATGACCGACCTGATCACGATCGCCAACGACCACCTCACCGCCGAGATCAACCCGCAAGGCGCGGAGCTCACCCACCTCCACGACGCCGACGGCCGCGAACTCATGACCGACGCCGACCCGGCATTCTGGACCGGCCACGCGCCGATCCTCTTCCCCGTCGTCGGCGTCGTCAACGAAGGCGTCATCCGCCTCGACGGCACCGCCTACCCGATGCAGAAGCACGGCTTCGCACGCCACTCGACCTTCGAGGTCATCGCGCAGACCGAAACGTCGGCCACCTTCCGCCTCACCGACAGCGAAGACACGCGCAAAGCCTACCCCTTCGCCTTCGCGCTCGACATCGTCTTCACACTCGACGGCGCGACGCTGGCGATCGAGGCCCACATCCACAATCGCACCGAAGCGGCGATGCCGGCGAGCTTCGGCTTCCACCCCGCCTTCGCCTGGCCGCTGCCGTACGGCGAGCCCCGCGCCGACCACCGCATCACCTTCTCCGCCGACGAACCCGGCACGCTGAAGGCGATCAGCCCCGACGGCCAGATCGCCGTCGACGATCGCCCCTCGCCGGTAGAGGACCGCGTGATCGCCCTGCGCGACGACCTGTTCGCCAAGGACGCGCTCGTCTGGGACCCGATCCACTCCGACGCGCTCACCTACGGCGCCAGGACCGGCCCGCAGTTGCAGATCGCCTTCCCTGACACGCCGAAGCTCGGCATCTGGACCAAGCCCGGCGCGGCCTATGTCTGCGTCGAACCCTGGCACGGCATCGCCGACCCCGAGGGCTATACCGGCGACTATCGCGCCAAACCCGGCGTGTTCGAGATCCCGGCTGGCGGGGTGAAGCGCATCGAAATGCGCGTGACCCTCATGGCTCCCACCCGCTAACCACCAACGCCGTTCTCCCGCGAAAGCGGGAGCCCAGGGTCTCAAGCGATATCATCCGTTACCCTGGACCCCCGCCTTCGCGGGGAACGGAGAGGGTAGGGACGCCACCACGAACGGGCGCTGTCGCTAGCCCCTCTGTCCTCCAAGCCCCACATCTGCCAAGAGCGCGCATCCTCTTTTCCCGAGCCGGTCGCCCGCGCTCCCCGGACCCACATCATGACCATATCCCCCCGCCGCACCTTCGCGATCATCTCGCATCCCGATGCCGGCAAGACCACGCTGACCGAGAAGCTGCTGTATTTCGGCGGCGCGATCCATCTCGCCGGCGAAGTGAAGGCGCGCGGCCAGACCCGCCGCGCCCGCTCCGACTGGATGAAGATCGAGCAGCAGCGCGGCATCTCGGTCACCTCGTCGGTGATGACATTCGAGCGACAGGGGATCACCTTCAACCTGCTCGACACGCCGGGTCACGAGGACTTCTCCGAAGACACCTACCGCACGCTGACCGCGGTCGACTCCGCCGTCATGGTGATCGACGCCGCCAAGGGCATCGAGCCGCAGACGCGCAAACTGTTCGAGGTCTGCCGCCTGCGCAACGTGCCGATCATCACCTTCGTCAACAAGGTCGACCGCGAGGGCCGCGATCCGTTCTCACTGCTCGACGAGGTGGCCGAGATGCTCCAGCTCGACGTCTGCCCGATGAGCTGGCCGGTCGGCATGGGCGGCGAATTCGAGGGCGTGTACGATCTCTACGCCAACACGCTCAGCCGCCCCGAAGGCGACAGCCGCGAATTCATGGGTAAGGCGATTCCCTTCACCGGCATCGACGACCCCGAACTCGCCAAGATCCTGAGCCCCGAAGCCATGATCCGCCTGAACGACGAGGCCGAACTCGCGCAGGGCGGCTATTCGAGCTTCGACCCGGAAGCCTATCGCCGCGGCGACCTGACGCCGGTGTATTTCGGGTCCGCGCTGAAGGATTTCGGCGTCGCCGAGCTGATCGCCGCACTCGCCGACTACGCCCCGCCACCGCGCGCGCAGCCGGCCGAACCCGCGCCGATCTCCCCCGAAGAGCCCGAAGTGACCGGCTTCGTGTTCAAGGTGCAGGCGAACATGGACCCCAACCACCGCGATCGCATCGCGTTCATGCGGCTCTGTTCGGGCGTGTTCAAGCGCGGCATGAAGCTGACGCCCACCGGCCACGGCAAGCCGATCGCGGTCCATTCGCCGATCCTGTTCTTCGCGCAGAACCGCGAGTTGGCGGACGAGGCGTTTCCCGGCGACATCATCGGCATCCCCAACCACGGCACGCTGCGCGTCGGCGATACGCTCAGCGAACGGGCGGCGATCCGCTTCACGGGCCTGCCGAACTTCGCCCCCGAAATCCTGCGCCGCGTCGTGCTGAAGGATTTCACCAAGACCAAGCAGTTGCGCAAGGCGCTCGACGACATGGCGGAGGAGGGGGTGACGCAGGTCTTCTACCCCGACATCGGCTCGAACTGGATCATCGGCGTGGTCGGGCAGCTCCAGCTCGAAGTGCTGCTCTCGCGCCTCGATGCGGAGTATAAGGTTGCGGCAGGACTCGAACCCGCCCCGTACGAGACCGCCCGCTGGATTTCGGCGGAAGACCCGCAGGAGCTTAAGACGTTCGCCGAGATCAACCGCGGCGCGATGGCCAAGGACCGCGACGGCAACCCCGTCTTCCTTGCCAAGAGCGCGTGGGAAGTGAACTACATCGCCGAGCGTTATTCAAAGATTCGCTTCGCCGCGACGCGCGAGAGATAGGCTATCGCATCGGCCGGCAAGGTCTTCGAAGGCGACACGGTCTTCGAAGGCGACACGGCGTCCTCGAAGTTTTTGCCGGCCCCTGAACGAAAGATCACAGTGTCTGGTCGGTCTTGCCGGCCGAGCTATAGTGACGGCGCTCTTCGACGAGGATGCGCCGGCAGGACGCGATCTCCTCGAAACGTCACCGGATCACGCCCGTTCCCGGCGCCTACTCTAAAGCCGAGGCCGTACGGCCTTCAACGCGATCCGGACCGGCTGCATCGTCTCGATCGGCTTGAACGACAAGAGCATCACAAGCGCCACGCCCGCAATCGATGCCGCGCCGAGGAACCGCACGAAACGCTCGCCCGTCAGCGGTGCGCCACAGTGGAACAGCGCCACTGCGAGAACGAGCGCCGCGACGAGGCGCAGCGCGCGGATCGCGGAGGGGGCGACGATTCCCAGGTCGCGCCGATACCGGAACGCGGTTGCCGCGAGCAGCAGCCAGCCGAAGAAGCACAGCGCGGTGGCTTCAAGCATGTACGGTCTCCGATACGGATTTGCGGATCTTTGCGACGGGTTTGCTCCGGGCGGAGCGCCAGGCGCCGAGTGCGAGCAGCGCGGCGACCGCGAGCATGGCGAAGTCGAACGCCGCGAACAGCGTGTCGCCGGTCAGGATCGATGCCGGCAGCCCGCGCGGCGTGGTCACCGTATCGACCACCGGGATCGCCGCGAACGCGATGGCGCCGATCGCGAACCCGTCGGTCCACGCACGGCGCGCCGGCCGGAGCATTTGCAGGAGCGCAACGCCACCCCATGCCCAGAACATCGTCGCGACTTCGGCGTCGGCGCGGTTTGCGGCTGCGGCGGGGATCAGGCGGTTGGCGAGCAGATAGGCGGCCATCCCGATCGGGAGGCCGGCGATGACGCCGATGTTCAGCCGCTCGACCAGCTTCAGTCCGAAGAACGGCACCGCGCCGGGCTTGCGGCGCTTGGCGGTCCACAGCAGCAGCCCGGTCCCGACCATCGCCGCGCCGGTCAGCCCCAGCACGAAATACGCCCAGCGCAACGCCGGCCCTGCGAACTGTGCGACGTGCAGCCCCAGCATCACGCCGGCGGTGGCGAGCGCGGGGCCGACGCCGCCGGCACCCTCGAGGAACCGCCCGTCGCCGCCCGCATAGGTGACCGATGGACCGCGTCCGTTGAGCGAGGCGCTCGAATGACGGTACAGCGTGACGGTGCTGGCGGCGTCGCTCGGGTTGCGCACCACCAGCGTCGCGACGGGCGCACCGAAGCGCCGCTCAGCGTCCGCGACCAGCGGGCCGATCGCGACCAACGGCGTTGCCACGCCCTTTGCATCGCGCTCGGTCGGTATGCCGAACGCCGCTTGCGCGAACTCGGCGGGCTTGGCGTAGGTCGCGACGACCGGCCACGGCATGTACATCGCCACCAGCGTGATCAGCCCGGTATAGGTGATCATCGCGTGGTAGGGCAGCGCCAGTACCGCCGAGACGTTGTGCGCATCGAGCCAGCTCCGTTGTCCCTTGTTCCAGCGCAGCGTGAAGAAATCGGCGAAGATCCGCTTGTGCGTGATCACGCCCGACACGATCGCGCCGAGCATGAACATCGCGCAGAGCCCGGCGAGCCAGCGGCCCCAGGGATGCGGCAATTGCAGCTGGAAATGGAAGCGATAGAAATGCTCGCCGCCGCGAGTCTCGCGGGCGTGGACGTTATCGCCGGTCGCAGGGTCGAGCACGATTTCGGGCGCGCGACGCTTGGCCGCCTTGGGGTCCGGCTTGCGCAGTTCGAAGACCCGCGTGACCGCGGTGCGCGCATCCGGAAGATAGATATACCATTGGAGGTCGTCCGCGCCGACCCGCTGCATGTGCGCGACCGCCGTCTCCGCCGCGTGGAGCGTCGTGACCGGAGTCGCACGGAATTCCGGCTGCATCCACTGCGTGATTTCGGGCCGGAAATAACTCGCCGTCCCGGTCAGGAACATGGCGAACAGGATCCAGCCGGCCAGCAGGCCGAGCCAACCGTGGATCCACGCCATGCTCTGGCGGACATTGGTCCTCACGGCTCCGCTCAAGGCCGAACGCCGAGTAGCCAGAGCACGCCGCCGCCGATGAGTGCGAGTCCCCATACGAGCGCTGCGACCCGTGCGAGCCGGTGTTCGTGGAAGCACCACAAGGCGATGGCCGCATAGATCGCGAACGACAGGATCATGCCCCAACTCGTCGCCTCGACGCGCGGAACGGGGAGCAGGCGGGCGAGCAACGTCGCCAGCACCGCCGCCGCGGCATAGCCGCCGACCAGCGCGGTCGCGCTCCGGAACAGCGTGCTCCAGACGACCGGACGCACGGTCCGGCGCTTGGGAAATGGGCCGGCGTTCAAGATCCGGCCGTGCATGAACATTCTGTCATTTTTCCTTGCCGTGTTGCCGAACCGCCTTTAGCGGGCTTTGCGAGTCATTATCAATATCAAAGTGGGTATCGCTTATGCGGGGACGTTTCGTGGTCGGGTTGCTGTTGGGGACGACGTTCGGCAGCATCGCGGTGCCGGCCTTTGCAGAAGGCCATCCGCCGATCGTACCGGCGGCGACTGACGTCGGCGTGCCGCCATCGGACGACGATGCCCAGACTCGTAGCGACGAGATCATCGTCAACGGCGAGCGTATCCGCAAGACCGGCAGCACCGGCACCAAGACCGAGACGCCGCTGATCCGCACGCCGCAGGTCATCACCAGCATCGACGAGAAGGAACTGACGCTTCGCAACGCGCTGTCGATCAACCAGGCGCTCGGTTATGTCGCGGGCGTCTCGCCGAACCAGCGCGGCAACGTCGCCACCCGTTACGATCAGCTCTACGTCCGCGGCTTCGC
Organism: Sphingomonas sp. HMP9; assembly: GCF_013374115.1. Classification (NCBI taxonomy): domain Bacteria; kingdom Pseudomonadati; phylum Pseudomonadota; class Alphaproteobacteria; order Sphingomonadales; family Sphingomonadaceae; genus Sphingomonas; species Sphingomonas sp. HMP9. Next base: position 3,296,328 of record NZ_AP022673.1, read on the forward strand.
GCCGGGCCAGTATATGGACGGTATGCGGCTGCTGGGCGGGGTCTATTCCACGCCGCAGATCGACTTCCACCTCGTCGAGCGCGTCGATGTGATCAAGGGACCGGCATCGGTTCTGTACGGCAACTCGACGCCGGGCGGGCTGGTCAACCTGACCAGCAAGGTTCCCTATGCCGAATCCGGCGGGCGGATCGAGCTGGCGGCGGGCAATTTCGACCTGTTGCGCAGTGCGATCGACGTGAACCAGCCGCTCGACAAGGATCACAAATGGCTGTTCCGCGTGATCGCGGGCGCCGAGCGGTCGGACGGGTTCGTCGCGATGACCGGCAACCGCCGCTATTACGCACGCCCCATGCTGACCTTCGCGCCCGACGAGGCGACCAGCGTCACGCTGATCCTCAATTACCAGCGCGATCCGGAATCGGCGTCGTACAGCGGCGTGCCGGCCTATGGCTCCGCACTCGCCAATCCGTTCGGGCAGTTCGCGACCGACTTCAACGTGAGCGAGCCTGCGTATGAAGCGTTCGATCGCAAGCAGAAATCGGCGACGCTGCTGTTCCGCCACGACTTTAACGACCGGCTGAGCTGGGCGATCAGTGCTCGCTACCTCGACGTCGATCTCCACTACCGCCAGATCTACCTGTCGGCGTTCGCGACGACCGGTACGGGCGCCAATCGCACCACCGATTTCTCGACGATCGTGCGCGGCGGGGGCGGGTCGGACGAATCGTTCCGGACGATCACGATCGACAACCACGCGACCGCCAAGTTCGCGACCGGGCCGTTGCAGCACACGCTGCTCGCGGGTGTCGACTGGCAGAACAACCAGGGTAGGAACGCGCAGCAGTTCAACACCGGCGTGACCGGCAATCCGTCCACCAGCATCCCGAACCTCACGCTGTTCGCACCGGTCTATGGCGGCGTGCAGCCCAGCTTCCCGCTCACCCAGACGCGCAATTTCCGCAAGATCGACCAGGTCGGCGCCTATGTGCAGGACCAGATCGCGATCGGCGGGCTGCAACTCATCGCGAGCGGGCGCTACGACTGGTACGACCAGACGACGGTGAACCGCAACGCCGCGGCAGGGCTCGCCAGCGGTGTGACGCGTCTCCACCAGACGGCGTTCACCGGCCGCCTCGGCGCGCTGTACGAGACCAAGGTCGGCCTGGCGCCCTTCGCCAGCTATTCGGAAAGCTTCGAGCCGCAGACCGGCACCGGCTTCGACGGCGCATCGTTCGTGCCCGTCACCGGTCGCCAGTACGAAGCGGGCCTGAAATACCAGCCGCGCGGCACCAGCGCGCTGTTCACGCTCTCGGCGTTCGATCTGCGGCGCCAGAACGTGCCGACGACCGATCCCGCCAACCCCAATTTCTCGATCCAGATCGGCGAAGTCGCGGTGCGGGGCATCGAGCTCGACGGGCGGGGCGAGATTACGCCGGGCCTGACCGTCACGGTCGCCGGCACCTATACCGATCCCGAGGTCACGCAGGGCACGCCGGTCGTCGGCACCGGCGATCAGCTCAGCGGCGTCACCGGCACCAGGCCGCTCGGCATATCGACGTGGAGCGCATCGAGCTTCGTGAACTACGACCTGTCACGGACCGGGGGCGGCGCCTTGTCGGGGTTCAACATTGGCGGCGGCGTGCGCTATGTCGGCAAGTCCGATGGCACCGCGACGCGCGTGGCCGCCAACCAGACCGTCGTCACCCGGTTCCAGTCGCCGGGCTATGTGCTGGTCGATGCGGTGCTCGGCTATGATCTCGGCAAGTTCGACGACTCGCTCAAGGGCATGAGCCTGACCGCGAACGTCGCCAACCTGTTCGACAAGCGCCACATCGCCAGCTGTTTCTTCGTCGACAGCTGTTACTTCGGCGCCTCGCGGACCGTTGTCGGGTCGTTGCGCTTCAACTGGTAGCCGCAGTGCTGACATCGGGGGCAATGCCCCCGATGTCAGCGTACGTCCTCGATCGGCGCGCTCAGGATCACGCGCAATCCGGGCATGTTGTCGTCCTGCTCGATCTCACCCGACAGCCCGGCGACGATAGCGGTCATCATGCGGCTGCCGAAGCCCACGCGGCTCCCGGACTTGCCGACGCCATTGTCCGCGACGATCAGCCGCATTCGGTTGCGATGCTGTTCCAGGATGATCTGGATCGGGCCGGCCTGTCCGCGATACGCATATTTGCTGGCGTTGATGACGAGTTCGGTCAGCACCAGCCCGATGTTCACCGCACGATCGGTGGCGACCAGGACCGGCGCCAGGTCGAGCGTCATCTGCGACGCCCAGTCGTCGCCGAGCGAGGTCTTCATGTCCTCCGCCAGTTCCTCGATATACCGGGACAGATCGACCGACTCGACCTGATCGTCGCGGTACAGCCGCCGATGGACCAGCGCGACCGCCGCGAGCCGGGCCTGGGCTTCGGCGAGATGCTCCTTCACCTTGGCGTCGTCGGACGATTTCGCCTGCAACGACAGGAACGCGGCGACCAGCTGGAGGCTGTTCTGCACGCGGTGATTGACCTCCTTCATCAGGACGTCCTTCTGCGCGATCAACGCGTCCTTGTCGGCGAGCGTGCGCTGCAGGTCGGCGTTCAGCGACCGCAGCCGCTGGTTGACGTACGCGTCGTGGAACGCCCGGCGCAGTCGGTGCGCGGCCTCGATCTCCTCGCGCGTCCAGCGTCGCGATCGACCGCTGACGGCCTGCGTCCACGATTCGAACGACGTGCGCGGGGTAAGGACTGCGTTCGGATCGACGGATACCGCCTTGTGCGGATTGCCCGCCCACTCGACCTCTTCGATCTGCTCGGCGCGGAACCACAGCAGCACCGCGCCCTCGTCGACCAGCGGCAGCGCGAGCAGGCCGCTCGCCCTGGCGGAATAGGCGCGCGCCGACGGGTAGGCGATCGGCAGTTCGTGCGTGGCGAACGGCTCGATCCCGCCACGCGTCCGCGTCCACGCGGCAAGATCGAGAATGTCGTCCTTGGGCGGACACACGCCATCAATATCGACGATCTGGCCATCGACATAGGCAAACCCATCGCCATCAAACATCCGGCGAAGATCGTCGCGCAACGCCGTGACGATGGTGCGTGGCGCCGGTTCGGTCGCGAGCTTGGGAATCACCGCATCTTCCGCCGCGCGCAGCCGCAGCCGCTCCCGATAGGTCTCGGCTTCTTCCTTCGCGCGAATCTGGCGCGCAAGTCCGCCGGCAAGCGTCGCCGAGGCGGCACGGATATCCGGGGTGAGGCTCTTCGGCGTGCCGTGGTGGCAGGCGATCATGCCCCACAACAGCCCGTCCTTGACGATCGAGATCGATGCGGACGCCGCGACCCCCATGTTGGCGAGATAGCGCAGATGGATCGGCGACACGCTGCGCAGCGCGACGTCGCTCAGATCGAGCGTCTCGAACCCGGCCGGGCGTAGCACAGCCGGTACGTAGGCGATCGTCGGGATCGTCCGCGTCCGGTTGCGCACATACAGCGCGCGGGCCTGCCTGGGGATGTCCGACGCGGGAAAATGATGATTGAGGAAGGTGCCGAGACCCGACACCTTGTCTTCCGCCATCACGCGGCCGGCCTCGTCGTCGAGAAAACGGTAGACCATCACGCGGTCGAACCCGGTCAGCTGCCGGAACGCGGTCGCCGCACGCTCGCACAGCGCCTGCAGGTTGCTGGCGCGTTCGAACGTCATCGCCATCGCGTTGAGCCGGCCCAGCATGCCGGCCGCGGTCATCGGCTCGGCCTCGACGGGTTCGAGCTCGACGATGACATGGACCGCGCCGCGGTGGATCGTGACGTCGAACCGTTCGGTCGGCCCCGTAACCGGCACCCCGGCGATCGCGACACCGGCGATCGGCTCGTCGGACGACAAAGTCGCGGCGACGTCCTGCGCCAGTAGTGCCGACAGATCGCGGCCCAGCCAGTCGGGGGCCAGCCGGGTTTCGAGATCGCCCGCGCCCGCGACGATCGTAAGAGTCGCGGCGTCGGCGACGAGCAGCAGGCCGTGCGGCTGGATCGCACCGGGAATATGAATCGGCTCGCGGTCGCACGCGGTCAGGTCCAGCCCCACGTCCTTGGCAGAACTGGCAGTATCGCTCGACGCGCTCATGTAGGTGAAACTCTCCTCAAGAACGCCGATCATGCCGTCCCCGGCGGAACAAAGCAAATACCTGCAGCCGCTTACGGCATTAATCTGCCGCAATATCGGCCGGTGCGCTCTCGCCGTAACGCCGCGCGATTACCGCGCAGGCGATCAGCTGCAACTGGTGGAACAGCATCAGCGGCAGCAGGATCACGCCGACCTGCGCGGGTGGGAACAGCACGCCCGCCATCGGCACGCCCGACGCCAGGCTCTTCTTCGACCCGCAGAATTGCAGCACGATCGCATCCTCGCGGGGCAGCTTCATCAGGCGTGCGACCGCAAAGGTAAGCGCCAGCACGAATGCGAGCAGCGCGGCACACAGGAGCCCGATCAGGATCAGATCGCCGATCGACAATCTGGTCCACAGTCCCTCGACCACCGCCGCGCCGAACGCGCTGTAAACGACCAGCAGGATCGAACCGCGATCGACCACCGTCAGCAGTGCCTTGTTGCGCGTCACCCACGCGCCGATCAGCGGGCGGAGCAGATGCCCCGCGACGAACGGCACGAGGAGTTGCAGGACGATCGACTCGACGCTCTGGAGCGACAGCCCGGCGCTATCTGACGTCCGCATCAGCAGCGCGACCAACGCGGGCGTGACCAGGATGCCGAGCAGGTTGGAGAACGACGCGCTGCACACGGCGGCTGCGACATTGCCGCGCGCGATCGCGGTGAACGCGATCGAGGACTGAACGGTCGAGGGGAGCAACGTCAGGAACAGCAGTCCGGCAGCTAGCGGCCCGCTCACGAACGGCAACGCGCTGAGCCCCAATCCGAACAGCGGGAACGCGACGAACGTGACCGCCAACACTGCCAGATGCAGCTTCCAATTGCGCAAGCCTGCCCAGATCGCATCGCGCGACAGTTTCGCGCCGTGCAGGAAGAAGAGCAGGACAATGCCGATATCCGCCGCATAGCCGACGATCGTCGCCATCTCGCCGCGAGCCGGCAACAGGCTGGCCAACACGACGGTCCCGAGCAGCATCAGGATGAACGGCTCGAAGACCGCCAGGAAACGTCCGATCATGGATGCGCTTTTACATACGCATCCAGCGTCGCGAGATGGCCGCTGAGCGCCGCGTCGTCGAGGAAGCTGCCGAGGAAGCTGTTGCGCGCAAGCGTCACCACCTGCTCGCGCGAGAGATTGCGCGCGCGCGCGGTCTGCCGGAAATTCTCGCCGATATAGCCCCCGAAATAGGCCGGATCGTCCGAATGGATCGTCGCGCGCAGGCCGAGATCGAGCATCCGGTCGATCGGGTGGTTCTCCAGCCGGTCGACGTTGCGCAGCGCGACGTTGGACAGTGGACATACGGTCAACGTCATCGCGTCGCGCGCCAGGCGGGCGACCAGCGCCGGATCCTCCAGCGCGCGGTTGCCATGGTCGATCCGGTCGACCTGAAGGATGTCGAGCGCCTCGTGAATATACGCAGGCGGTCCCTCCTCGCCGGCATGCGCGCACAGCATCAGCCCGGCATCCCCCGCCGCCGCGAACACGCGCGCGAACTTCGATGGCGGATGCCCGACCTCGGACGAATCGAGCCCGACGCCGATGAACTGGTCGAGCCACGGCTCGGCCTGCGCGAACGTCTTGAACGCATCCTCCTCGTCGAGATGGCGCAGGAAGCTCATGATCAGCCCCACGCTCATGCCGTGCCTGGCCTGCGCCTCGTCGATGCCAGCGAACAGCCCGCGCGCGACCACGTCGAACGGAATGCCGCGATGCGTGTGCGTCTGCGGATCGAAGAAGATCTCGGCATGGATCACGCCGTCTGCCGCGACGCGGTCGAAATAGGCGACCGCCAGATCGCGGAAATCCTCCTCGGTCTGGAGCACCGCGGCGCCGGCATAATAGATGTCGAGAAAGGTCTGGAGGTTGGTGAAGCTATACGCCGCGCTGACGTCCTCGACGCTCTTGAACGGGATCGCGACCTTGTTGCGCTCGGCCAGCGCGAACATCAGTTCGGGCTCCAGGCTGCCCTCGATATGGAGGTGGAGTTCGGCCTTGGGCAGGTTCGTGATGAAGTCGTCGGTCATGATCCGTCCTGTCGCTGGGGTCGCGTCGGCTGCAACCATTCCGCGCGCCGCGCACTACCGCAAGTGCGAAAGCCGTTGCATGACAATCCTGTCACGTTACCGAGCGCGTAAACCTACGCGAAGGACAGACTCGATGCCCACAGGATTGGTCGCACTGCTCGACGACATCGCCGGGATCACCAAGCTCGCCGCCGCGAGCCTCGACGATATCGGCGCGGCGACCAGCAAGGCGGGCAGCAAGGCGATCGGCGTGGTGGTCGACGACGCCGCGGTGACGCCGCGCTACATGGTCGGGTTCGAGCCAAAGCGCGAACTGCCGATGATCTGGAAGATCGCGCTGGGCTCGTTCCGCAACAAGCTGATCTTCATCCTCCCCGCCGCGCTCGCGCTCAGCGCGTTCGCGTCGTGGTTGCTCACGCCGCTGCTGATGATCGGCGGGACATATCTGTGCTTCGAGGGCGCCGAGAAGATTCTCGAGGCGTTCGGGGGCGGTCATGCCGAGGAAGACGTCGACGTGCCAACCGACGCGAAGGTGCTGGAGGACCAGAAGGTCTCGGGCGCGATCCGCACGGACTTCATTCTGTCGGCCGAGATCATGGTGATCGCGCTGTCGGACGTCGCGACCAAGCCGATCTGGGAGCAGGCGATCGTGCTGGCGCTGGTCGGCATCGTCATTACGATCGGCGTCTACGGCGTCGTCGCGTTGATCGTGAAGATGGACGATATCGGCCTGCATCTGGCGCAACGCAGCAGCGCTCCGGTCCAGGCGATCGGCCGCGGACTGGTGAAGGGCATGCCGCTCGTCATGTCGGCGCTGTCAGTGATCGGTACCGCGGCGATGGTGTGGGTCGGGGGTCAGATCATCGTCCACGGGGTCGAGACATTCGGCTTCACGACGCTCCCGCACTGGATCCACGATACGGCCGAGCACGCGGCGGCGGCGGTACCGTTCGCCAAGGGCGCGGTGAACTGGGCGGTGAACGCGTTCTTCTCGGGCGTGGTCGGCCTGATCCTCGGCGGCGCGATCGCGCTGGGTTTGCATGCGGTGAAGAAGCCCGAGGCGCACTGACCAGAGCGTTGTTCATGCTTCCTTGTTCTCCCGCGAAGGCGGGAGCCCAGTCTGGATCCCCGCCTTCGCGGGGAAACACGTCGCGGTTGGTTAGGAGGCGCTGTCACCAATCACCACCCCGGCGGAGGCCGGGGCCCAATTGGGGAACGGCGGTAACGGCGGACAGCCCCTTGGTACTTCGACCTTCCCAATTGGGCCCCGGCCTTCGCCGGGGTGGTGTCTCTTCGGGGACGCTTAGCCGCTATTTGGCGGTCCACTTGTTCATCCAGCCGAGCACCTCGCCATACCATTGCCGCGAGTTCTTCGGCTTCAGCACCCAGTGGTTCTCGCCCGAATTGATTAGCAGTCGCGACGGAATCCCGCGACGCTGGAGCGCGGTGAACGTCGCCAGCCCCTGCGTGTACGGAATGCGGAAGTCCTTCTCGCCGGTAATGACCAGCATCGGCGTCTTCCACTTCGCCACGTAATTGACCGGGTTCCACTTCTCGAACGCCTGCGGGTCCTCGTAATAGGCCTTCCCGCCATGCTCCCATTCGTCGAACCACAGCTCTTCCGTCTCGTACGCCATCGCGCGCGCGTCGAACACGCCGTCATGCTGGACGATGCACTTGAAGCGATCGGGCCACTGCCCCTCGATCCAGTTCATCATGTAACCGCCATACGACGCGCCGAGCGCACACGCATTGTCGGCATCGAGCCACGCGAACTTGCCCGTCGCCGCGGCCAGCCCCTTTTTCAGGTCCTCGAGCGGCCAGCCGCCCCAGTTGTTGCTGATCGCGTCGGTGAAGCCCTGGCCATAGCCGGTCGACCCATGGAAATCGACCGCGACCAGGCCGTAGCCCGCGCCCGCGAACACGGCGGGGTTCCAGCGATACGACCAGCTGTTGTTGCTCGATCCTTGCGGCCCGCCATGCACCATGTACGCGATCGGCACCTTGCCCGTGGACCCGAACGGCTTCACCGCATAGCCCCAGACGGTATCGGCGTTCGCACCCTTGAAGTTGAACCGCGTGACCGTCGGCATGTCGATCCCCGCAAGCTTGGCAGCGTTGACCTGCGTCAGCCGCTGCGGTGCGCGGGTCCCGGCGACGCGGTAGAAATCGGCTGGTGCGATTAGGCTGTCCATCGCCACCACAGGCCCCCGCGCGGTGATCGCCACTGCGCTGACTTGGCCCTCCTGCGTGAGCCGCGTGACGGCGCCGCTCGTCGCGTCGACGCGGAACAGCGGCGTCTCCTGCGTGTCGTCCGCCGTCACATAGAGCGACTTCGAGTCCGGCGCCCATGCGATCGAGCCGACCGACCGGTCCCAACGCTCGGTCAGCGACACCGTCTTGCCGCTGGCGATATCGCGCAGCGTCAGTACCTGACGGTCCGCCTCGAACCCAGGCCGGCGCATCGCGAAGAACGCGAGCGTGCGGCCATCGGGCGACACGGTCGGCAGGTTGTCGGTCGCTGTGTTCGCCGCGGTCAGGTTGACCGGCGCCGCAGAGCCGTCCGCCGGCACCGAGAAGATATCGAGATTGGTCGACAGCGACTCGATCCGCCCAGCCTCGCGCATCGCGAAGTAGACGGTACGACCGTCGGGGCTCCACGACACTTCCTCGCCGCCGCCATACGGCTTCGATGGCGTATCGCCCACCAGCGCGCCGACCAGCGGAACGCCGTTCCCCGCCGCACCCGCAGCGGTCAGCGGCAGCACGAAGAGCTGCGAGCGCGTCCCGTCCGCCCACGTGTCCCAGTGCCGCACGAACAGCTGGTCGTAGGTGCGGCCTGCGCCAGCGTTCGGATCCTTCTTCTCCATCGCCGGCTCGAGGCTCGGCGCGCCGGGCTTGCGATCCGCCCAGACGAGCAGCTTGTCCCCGGTCGGCGCGACCTTGAAGCCGCTGAACCCGCCCTTGAAAGCCGTCAGCTTGCGCGGTGTGCCGCCCGTGACGGGGACCGACCAGACCGCATCCTCGCCGCCCTTGTCCGGCGTGAAATACACCGTGCTGCCCACGATCTGCGGATCGTTCTCGTTGACCTGCGGATCGGCGAGCAGCTTCACCGGCGACGCGCCCGGCGTGCTCAGATCGAGCCGCCATAGGTCGAAACGCCCCTTGTCGGCGGCAAGATCGGTCTCGCGCTGCGCCCAGACGAGCCAGTGCCCGTCCTGCGACGCAGTCGGCGCACCGACGCGGCTGAGCATCGTCACGTCGTCGATGGTGAGTTGCCGGGCGGAGGCGGGGGCACTCGCAAGGGCAAGCACGGCGAGGCTGGCGGAGAGCATGATCTTCATGGCGTGCTTGATAGGACGCATGCGGGATCGGGCGCAATCACCAGGGTTTGCACGGCGTGCCTCTCAGTTGGCTTGCACGACAGCACCGGTTCAGATCATGGCGGTATCAGGTCATAATCGCCCAACGCCTCCAGGATCGCCGTGTATGTTGAAGACCTTGATCCGCGGGACGGCAAGTGCGCTGCTTGTGGCTGCCATGGCGACCGCGTCTGCGGCACAGGTCGTCCTTCCGCCCGCAAGCGGCGCGGCGCATGTCCAATTGCCCGTCGATGCGCTGATGCAGGATGCGGCGGAATATGCGCGGCGGTTCGGCGTGCCGTTCGACGAGGCGTTGCGGCGGCTGCGCGCGCAGGGCGACAGCGTGCCGGCGACCGACGCGCTGCGCGAAATCTTCAAGGATCGCTGGGCCGGGATCGCGATCGAACATCTGCCGACCTACCGGATCGTCGTGCTGCTGACCGGCACCGATCCCGTGCCGGACCAGCAGGTCGTCGCCGGCGGCATGACCGTCCCGATCGTCTTCCGCACCGGCGCTGCCGCGACGCGCGAAGCCGTGCTCGCGGCGATCAGCAGCTACCAGGCGAAGATCCGCGCCGCCCTGCCGCATCCGCCCGGACTCGGCGTCGACCAGCGGACCGGCGAGCTTGTCGTGATGACCGCGAGCGCCGACGCCGATCTCGACCGGAACGGCGCGTTGCGCGCGCGCTTCGCGGCGATGACGGGCGTGCCGGTGCGCATCGACATCGTCGATCGCCCGCCAGTCGACATGCAGGTCGAGGCCGCTCCCGTCGCGACCCAGATCGCACCCGCACCAGCCGCCAGCGGCGCGATCGAAGGGGGCGGGCGCGTGGTCGGCACCGTCGATGGCAAGCGCTATGCCTGCACGACCGGCTTCGTCGTATCCGATGGCATCCGGAACGGCGTGGTCACCGCGGCGCATTGCCCGGACACGCTGTCCTATGTCGGCAAGCGCCCATCGGACGGCAGCCGCGAGGAATGGGCGCTGGCGTTCGTCGGGCAATGGGGCTGGGGCTATCAGGACGTGCAGGTCAACGTCGCGACGGCTGCCGGCGTCAGCTACGCGCCGCTGTTCTACGCCGATACCGCCAAGACGCTCGCGCGGCCTGTCGCGACGTGGCGGTACCGGGCCAGCACGCGCGCAGGCGACTTCGTGTGCCACCGCGGCGAGCGGACCGGGTATAGCTGTGCGGTGGTCGCGATGGTCGATTTTGCGCCGGCGGGTGATCTGTGCGGCGGCGCGTGCCTGCCGACCTGGGTCGCGGTCGAGGGGCCGACATGCAAGGGCGGCGACAGCGGTGCGCCGGTGTTCGAAGGCACGACCGCGCTTGGCCTCGTCAAGGGCGGGACGTATCGCCGCGACGGCACGTGCCTATTCTATTATTACATGTCGACGGACTATCTGCCGCCGGGCTGGACGCTGCTGCACCAATAGGACTGCAGCAATAGGACGGCGCCAATAGGAGTGCGCCGATAGGACTGCGCCAATAGGACTGCGCCAATAGGACTGCGGGGGGGCGGCCGATTGTGTCTCCCCGCCAAGCGCTGTACGTCCCGCCGGGAACACGGTGCCGCCGAGCGCCGATCGGCGGCCTATCGACACGGGCGGACTATGGACTCCTCGGGCCTTGAGGCCGTTTTCCTTGCGAACCGCGACACGCTGCTGCGGTTTCTTCGCTCGCTCGGCGCGGGCGATGCGGCGGAGGATCTGCTGCACGAGCTCTGGATGCGGATCCAGACCGCACCGACCGGCCCGATCGCGTCGCCGCTGTCGTATCTCTACCGGATGGCGAACAATTTAATGCTCGATCGTCACCGTGCCGTGCGGCAGGCGGAGAAGCGCGATCGTGAATGGACCGAGGCGACCGGCGGGCCTTCGCTCGACCGGTCCGAGGCGCCCTCCGCCGAACGCGTCGTAATCGCGCGCGAGCAGGCGGCCCTGGCGGAGGCGGCCTTGCAATCGGTCGGCGATCGCGCCGCGCGGATCTTCCGCCGCCACCGCATCGACGGGGTCGAGCAACGGACGGTCGCAGCCGAGTTCGGGGTCAGCCTCAGCACCGTCGAGGGCGACCTGCGGAAAGCTTACCGCGCGATGATCGATGCAAAGCGACGGTATGATGAGGCCTGATACGATCGTCTCCGTCTTCGGCTATAGGAGGCCATGATGGCGGAGCATGACGATATCGATGCGCAAGCGCTGGACTGGGTCGTCAGGACCGGTGGCGAGGCGTTCGACGATTGGGAAAACTTCCAGGCTTGGCTGGAGGCGGACCCGCGTCATGCGGCTGCGTATCATGCGATGTCGACGGATATAGAGGAGATGGCGGCGACCGTGCCGGCCGTGCAGTTCGCTCCGGACGTGATGCGGACTCCGCGGCGGCACTGGCCGGTCTGGGTCGGTGGAGCGATGGCGGCGTCGCTCGCGCTCTTCGTCGGCTATGAGGCGATCGAAACGCGCGCGCACCCCTATGCGGTAGAGACGGCGGCAGGCGTGATGCGGACGGTACAACTCGCCGATGGGAGCAGCATCGCGATGGGCGGTGCGACGCGGCTGACGCTCGACCGCAACGACCCGCGCACCGCGACGCTAGAGCGCGGCGAGGCGATGTTCGTGGTGCGGCACGACGCGAGCGACCCGTTCGAGGTCAGTGTCGGCGGCGCACGTCTGGTCGATGTCGGTACCGCGTTCGACGTGAAGCACGCGCGCGGCGAAACACGGGTCGCCGTGTCGGAGGGCGCGGTCGACTATAACCCGGGACGCGACGGCATCCGGCTCGCAAAGGGGCAGGGGTTGGTCGTGCGCGACGGCGAGGCGACCGTGACCACCATCGACGTCGCCAGCGTCGGGTCGTGGCGCGACAGCGTGCTGGCCTATGAAGGCGCGACGCTGGCGGAGGTCGCGGACGACCTGTCGCGCGCGCTCGGCGTCGACCTGCGCGTCGATCCGGGCGTGGCGAAGCGTCCGTTCAGCGGCAGCATCGCGACCGCCAAGCTGTCCGGCGATCCCCGGCTCGCCGCGCCGCTGCTGGGTGTCGCGATCCGCAAGCGTGACGGTCACTGGGTGATGTTCTCGCGCTCGTGAGGATGCGCGGATGTCTGGTCGTCGCGGCGCTTGTAGTCGTCGCTCCCGCGCAGGCGGCTCCTCTGACGCGCAGGGCGCCGGCGGTCGACTTGCCGGCGGGGCGTCTGGGCGACGCGGTGCTGGCGCTCGGGCGTCAGTCGGGGACGAGCATCGTCGTCGGCGATCCGACGCTATGGGCGCGGCGCGTGCCGGCGGTGCGCGGGCGGATGAGCGCGCGTGAGGCGCTCGATCGACTGGCCGTCGCGGCAAACGCCGACGTTGCAGCCGCAGGACCGTTGGGATGGCGGCTCGTTGCTCGCGCACCGCATGTCGCGATGGTCCGGGCGAAGCGGCCGAAGGTCGTCCCCATCGCCGCGCCGGTGACGGAAGGCGCGGACATCGTCGTCACCGGCAGCAAGCGCGACGTCCGGTTGCGCGATTTCGCAGGGCAGGTGGCGCTGCTCGACGGTGTCGATCTTGCGCTCGGCGGTGCGGGCGGGACCGAGGCGATCCTCGCGCGGCTGGCAAGCGTGTCGTCGACGCATCTCGGCGCCGGCCGCAACAAGCTGTTCATTCGCGGGATCGCCGATTCCAGCTTCACCGGACCGACGCAAACCACGGTCGGCCAGTATTTCGGCGACCTCCGTCTCAGCTATAACGCGCCCGATCCAGACCTGCGGCTGTACGATATCGCGTCGGTCGAGGTGCTCGAAGGGCCGCAGGGGACGCTGTACGGCGCAGGGTCGCTCGGCGGGATCATCCGCACCGTGCCGAACGCACCGGAGCAGGGCGCAGTGTCGGCGTCGATCGCGGGCGGACTCTCGGCGACATGGCACGGCGATCCGGGCGCGGACCTGGGCGCGACGCTGAACATGCCGCTCGGCGACCGCGTGGCGTTGCGCGTCGTCGGCTACGGCGTGCGTGAAGGCGGGTATATCGACAACCCGGTGCTCGATCGCCGCGACGTGAACCGGACGCGGATCGGTGGCGGTCGCGCGATGCTGCGGCTCGATGCGGGGAATGGCTGGACGGTCGATCTCGGCGGGATCGGGCAATGGACCAAGGGCGACGACAGCCAATATGCCGACCGCGACGCGCCGGCCCTGACACGATCCAGTGCGATCGTGCAGGGGTTCTCGGCGGACTATCTGATGGGGCAGGTCGTCGTATCGGGCGAGATCGGCGGATTGAAGGTCAAGTCCTCGACCGGAATCGTCGGGCAGACGCTGACCGAGCGCTACGATGCGACGCTGCCCGAAGGCGCCGCGCGAGTGTTCGCGCAGCGCAACGCGACCAACCTGATCGCGAACGAGACGCGGGTGTGGCGGCCGATGCGCAACGGGTTCGGCTGGGTGGTGGGCGGTAGTTTCACGCACAACCGCACCCGGCTTTCGCGGTCGCTGGGGCCGATCGATGCACCGACGCCAGTGACGGGTGTCACGAACAGCATCGACGAGGCGACGCTGTACGGCGAGGGGAGCGTGCAGTTGGTGCCTGGGCTGACCGCGACGGCGGGCGCGCGCGTCACGCGAGCGTCGCTCGCGGGAACCGGCGAGGACATCGCGCCGGCACGGCTGGAGACGGTCGCGCTCGCCCGCGCTCGCGTGACGGCGGATCGGATCGAGACGAGCGTACTCCCGTCCGCGTCGCTGATCGCGGCGGTCCTGCCGAAGGTGTCGCTGTATGGTCGGTACCAACAGGGGTTTCGACCCGGCGGCCTCGCGATCGAAAGCGATTTCGTACGGCGGTTCGAGAATGATCGCGTGCGGACGCTGGAGAGCGGCGTGCGCTACGGGCTCGCCGGACTCGACAATGCCTATCTGACGGCGAGCGTATCGCACACGATCTGGCAGGATATCCAGGCGGACTTCATCGACGCGACCGGCCTGCCAAGCACCGCCAACATCGGCGACGGGCGGATCTGGACGTTCAGCGCAGCGGGCGGGTGGAAGCCGGTCGCCGGGCTGACGCTCGATGCGGGCTTCACCTATAACGACAGCCGCGTGACCGAACCCAGCCCGGCGCTGTTCGTGGCGCTCGCGCGGATGAGCCAGGTGCCCAACATCGCGCGCTACGCCGGTCGGCTGGGGGCGGACTATCGCCGTGATCTCGGCCGGGATCTCGAACTACGGGTATATGGCTGGGCGCGCTATGTCGGCCGGTCTCGGCTGGGTGTCGGTCCGGTGCTCGGCGAGGAGCAAGGGGACTATCTCGATACGGCGCTGACCGCGCGGGTCGGGCGGCCGTCGCTGGGCGTGACGCTCGGGATGACGAACCTGACCGACAGCGTCGGCAACCGGTTCGCGCTGGGCACGCCGTTCCAGATGGGCAGCGGGCAGATCACGCCGCAACGTCCGCGTACGATCCGGATAGGCTTGGACGCGGCCTTTTGAGCGCCCGCGTCCCGACGTTCGTCAGGACGCGGGGCGTGCGCTGCCTCAAGCGTTCGCCAGCGCCCGCTGGTCTGCGGGCAGCAACGCCAGCGCGGTCTTGTAGCAATCGTCGACATGCGAGTTGCCGACCAGTTTCATCGCGCCGAAGCTGATCGTCGCCGCCACCGCCGAGCCCGCGAAGGGCACGAACTTGGCCATCGACCCCACCGCAACGCGCGCGCCGACGCGGCGGAGCAGGGCAATGACGATGCGCTTGGTCACCATCCGGCCGATCATCGTGTTGCCGAGGCTGGACGCCATCACCAGCGCCTGCTGCGCGAGCTGCGGCTCGAGCTTCTGCACCTGCTCGTGATCAAGGCCGAAGCGCTTGCTGATCTCGGGCAGCAGCTTGGTGAGCAGGCCGATGTCCGCGATGATGTCCGCGCCGGGAATCGGCACGACGGCTGCGCCCGCAGACATCATCGAGCGCGTCGTGACGAGGCGTTTGCTGTCGTCGCGGATGCGGTCGAGTTCGGCAATGGTGGTGATCATGCTGACGTTTCCCTGAAATTATCGAGCCGATAACGCGCCGCATCCGCGCTGGTGCCGCTGGATAATGCGGTGGGGTTCAAGGTTCGCGGGCCACGTCTCCGTCCTCTTCTCGAAAACACATCGAAAAGGGTTCCGTATGCGTCGTCTCCTGCTGACCACCACCTGCCTGTTCGCGGTCACGACTGGCGCCCAGGCGCAGACCGTGATCGACACCAAGCGGACCGATACGGTGCGGACCTCGACGATCAAGGCCGGTGCGCCCGACAATATTCGCATTGCTGCCGCCGGTTCCGTGACGCCGACGAGCGGCACCGCAGTGACTGTCGACAGCGTAAACTCGCTCAGCAACGAAGGCACGATCCAGGTCACCAATGCCGACGGTTCGACCGGCGTCCTCGCCAATGCGGGCACCGGCGGCGGGATCACCAACACGACGACCGGCAAGATCATCATCGACGAAAGCTATGTCGCGACGGACACGGACAAGGACGGCGACCTCGACGGCCCGTTCGCGGCAGGCACTGGCCGCACCGGTATCCGCACGGCGGGCGCGTATGCGGGGGCAATCGTCAACAGCGGCGCGATCACGGTCAAAGGCAACAACTCCGCCGGCATCTGGCTCGGCGGCCCCCTGACCGGCGCGTTCACGCATGACGGGCAGACCGCGGTCACCGGTGACGGATCGACCGGCGTGCGGGTCGCCGACGTCACCGGCAACGTCCGGCTCGCGGGTACGATCGCAGCGATCGGGCAGGGCGCGGTCGCGGCGCGCGTCGATGGCAACATCACCGGCGCGCTGGTGGTGCAGGGCGCGCTCGGTTCGACCGGCTATCGCTATGCGACCGCACCTGCCGACGTATCGAAGCTCGACGCCGACGATCTGTTGCAGGGCGGATCCGCGCTGGTCGTCGCGGGCAACGTCTCGGGCGGGATCATCTTCGCGATCCCGCCGAAGGACGCGAGCACGACCGATACCGACGAGGACAAGGACGGGCTTCCCGACGCCACCGAAGGCTCGGCGGCGATCACGTCGTTCGGCGCGGCGCCGGCGGTGCAGATCGGCTCGGCCACGCGCGCCGTCGCGATCGGCGCGGTCGCGGGCACCGGGACCGGCTTCGGCCTGATCGTCGACGGCGGCATCGCGGGCAGCGGCGTCTATGGCGGCGTCGAGGGCAACGGCCTCGCGATCGGTGGCCTTGGCGGCGCCGTGACGATCGCCGGCGGGATCGCCGTCAACGGGACGGTGGCCGCGACAGCGAACGGCGCGAGCGCGACGGCGTTGAAGCTCGGCAGCGGTGCATCGACCCCTGAAATCCGCAACGCCGGCACGATCTCCGCGGCAGGGGGCGGTACGACCGCATCGCGCTCGACGGCGGTCTTGGTCGACACCGGCGCATCGGTCGGTACGATCCGCAACAGCGGCACGATCAAGGCGGCGGCACAGGCGGCCGACGGCACCGCGATCGGCATCCTCGATCGGTCGGGCACCGTCACGCTGGTCGAGAATAGCGGCGGGATCGGCGCATCGGGGGCGCTCGCCACGTCCGAGCGCAACGTCGCGATCGATCTCTCGGCCAACACCACCGGCGCGATCGTCCGCCAGACCGCGGTCGCCACCGGCATCGCGGCGCCCGCGATCGTCGGCGACGTGCGCTTCGGCAGCGGTAGCGACGTATTCGACGTCGCCGACGGCACCGTTACCGGCACCGCACGGTTCGGCAGCGGCAACAACCGCCTCGCACTGTCGGGCGATGCGACCTTCGCCGGTGGCGCTGTGTTCGGTGCAGGCAACGACGCACTCGCACTCACGGGGACGTCGGTGTTCGGCGGCGCGGCCGACTTCGGCGGCGGTGCCGACACGCTGACGCTCGGCGGCACCGCGCGCTTCTCCGGCACGCTCCTCAATGCGAATGGCCTTGCGGTGGCGGTCAACGGCGGAACGCTCGACATCACCAAGGCGGCGTCGATCGCGTCGCTGTCGGTCGGCGGCGGCGGTATCCTGGCGGTGACGCTCGACAAGACCGGCGGCACCGGCACCATGATCCAGGTCGCCGGCACGGCCGCGTTCGACAAGGATTCGAAGCTCGCGCTGAAACTGACCAGCGTCGTCGATGCGGAGGGCCGCTACACCGTCCTGCGCGCGGGCACGTTGACGGGGGCTGCAAACCTGACCGCGACCACGACGCTGCTTCCGTTCCTCTACAAGGGCAGCATCGCGACCGGCACGGGCAATGATCTCGCCGTCGACGTCGCGCGCAAATCGTCGACCGAACTCGGGCTCAATCGCTCGCAAGCCTCGGCCTACGACGCGATCTACAAGGCGCTCGGCAACGACGCCAAGGTTGGTGGCGCGTTCCTCAACATCACCGACGCAGACGCGTTCCGCGGCTCGGTCCGCCAGATGCTGCCCGATCATGCCGGCGGCACGTTCGAGACCGTGACGATGGGCTCGCGCGCCACCGCCCGCCTGCTCGCCGACCCGCACGGCCCGTTCAAGGACGAAGGCAAATGGGGCTATTGGGTGACCCAGGTCGCGTGGGGGACGTCGAAGAGCGTTGCCGACACGGCGGGCTACGACGTCAGTGGCTGGGGTGTCTCGGCCGGTGCCGAATACAAGACCGGCGTCGGCAATTTCGGGACCTCGCTCGCCTATCTGCATGGCCAGGATGCCGACGACGGTACGGACAACGAAGTGAATTCGGACCAGTATGAGCTGGCCGGATACTGGCGCGGGCATTGGGGTGGCCTGCAGGCCAATGCCCGCGCCTCGGGTGCGAAGGTGAAGTTCGGCGGTGTCCGTCAGTTCAGCGGCGCGATCGGGAGCGAAGTGGTCTCGCGGACGTCGAAGGGCGACTGGGACGGCACGCTGTACGCGGCATCCGGGGGCCTGTCGTACGAGGCGGGCACCGGCATGCTTACCTTCCGCCCGGTGCTCGCGATCGACTATTACAAGCTCAAGGAGGACGGGTACAGCGAGACCGGCGGCGGCAAGGCGATCGACCTCGTCGTGCGGTCGCGGACCAGCGACGAGCTCGCGGTCACCGGGAGCGGCGCCCTCGGGCTGAACTTCGGCGGACCCAAGTTCGAAGACGGCTGGTTCCGTGTCGAAGCCGAAGGCGGCCGGCGCCAGATCGTCGGTGGTGGTCTGGGTGCGACCACTGCGTCGTTCGAAGGCGGCCAGTCGTTCACGCTGACTCCCGACAAGCGCACCAGCGGCTGGGTCGGCAAGCTGCGCGGCGTCGGTGGCAACGGCATCTTCCGGATGGGCGGAGAGTTCAACGCCGAGCAGCAACAGGGCCGCGTCGCGCTGTCGCTGCGCGCCAGCCTGCAGATCGGGCTCTGAGGCGACGGCATGTTCCGGGGGCGGGCGATGGCTCGATTCCGCCCCTGGACTGTTGTCGGCGCAGAGCAGGAGTGAAGATATGGCCGACGACCGTTTGAACATCGACATGAAGACCCTCGAGGACAATAGCGACCTGCGCCAGGTCGAGTTCGAGGCCGAGGTGAGCGAAGAACGCTATCAGTTCGCGGTCCAGTACGACGTGCTCGAAGCGCTCAGCACCGTATCGCCCGAGGGCGAGGCCGTGGCGATCTTCAAACAGCATGCCGAAGAGATCGCCGAACTCGGTGTCGTGGCCCTTGCGCGCGATCCCGACCAGGAGATCGTCGTCATCAGCGAAAACGATCTGGACTAGCACCCTCTTCCGGCCGATCCTCACGACGATCCGGCATTGTCGTCCGGACGCTGGGGAGACGGATGATGAAATCGATTTGCATGGGTTTTGCCGTGGCGATGGCAGTCGCAACCGGCGCGACGGCGGCACAGGCGCAGAAGGTCAGTCCCGCGATCACCATCGCACTGGCGGATCCGGCCCGCGCTGATCAGCAAGGCGATGACTTCCGCCGCAAGGCTGCCGACGTCCTCGCCTTCTCGGGTGTGCGCCCGGGCAACGTCGTGATCGATTACCTGCCCGGTGAAGGGTATTGGACACGGATCTTTACCGGCATCGTCGGAGCCAAGGGCCATGTCTACGCGGTCTGGCCGGCCGCAGGCGCGAAATATGCGGAGAAGACCCTGCCCGCGCTTCAGGCGCGCAACCTCGCCAACGTCACCGCCGTCGTCCAGCCAACCAACCTGCCGACCTCGCCCAAGCCGGTCGACCTGTTCTGGACCGTGCAAAATTATCACGACATCGCCAATAACGGTGGTGGCGAGCGCGCGTTGAAGGCCTTCGACAAGGCGGTGTTCAACATGCTCAAGCGCGGCGGCATCTACGTCGTGATCGATCATGCCGACGCCCCCGGCAGCGGCATGGCCGGCACCGAGACACGGCACCGGATCGACCCGGCGGCGGTCAAGGCGCAGGTCCAGGCGGCGGGGTTCAAGTTCGTCGGCGAATCGACCGTGCTGCGCAATCCGTCCGACGATCACACCAAGCCGGTGTTCGACCCCGCGATCCGCGGCAAGACCGACCAGTTCGTCTACAAGTTCAAGAAGCCCTAAGCGCGTCGGCGACGGAACGACGGGGCGACGGAACGACGGGGCGGCGGATCGACGGCATCCGCGCGCGTCGATCCGTCGCCATCGCCGTCCCGCATGGCGTTCGAGTCCAGCGCTCGGGCATGGCGTTCGCGGCGGGACAGCCCTAAGCGACTTTGATGAACGACAAAATTGCTGCCCCATCGATGCGTCCAGGCGAGTTCGTCGCCTTCATCGCCGCGTTGATGGCGGTCAACGCACTTGGCGTCGACCTGATGCTGCCGGCGCTCGCCGATATCGGCCACCAGCTCGGCATCGCCACCGCGAACCATCGCCAGTGGATCATCACCGCATACATGCTCGGCTTCGGCGCGGGGCAACTCGTCTATGGGCCGCTCGCCGATCGCTACGGCCGCCGGATCATCCTGCTCGTCACGCTCACGGGCTTCGTTGCGGCGAGCATCTTCGCGGCCGGATCGCAGACGTTCGCGGCCTTGCTCGGTGCACGCGTTCTCCAGGGGCTGATGTCCGCCTCGACTCGCGTGCTCGCGGTCGCCATCGTGCGGGACCGGTATTCGGGTCGCCAGATGGCGCGCACGCTGTCGGTCGCGCAGATGATCTTCTTCCTGGTGCCGATCATGGCGCCCAGCCTCGGGCAGGTGCTGCTCGCATTCGGTCCGTGGCGGTTCATCTTCTACGCGCTGGCGGGCTTTGCCGCATTCGTCCTTGCCTGGTCGGCGACGCGGTTGCGCGAATCGCTGCCGGTCGAGCGCCGCTCGCCGCTGTCGTTCGCGTCGCTTCGCCGGGCGTATTCGCTGACGCTGACCAACCGCTATTCGGCAGGCTATGCGGTCGCGGCGTCGATGACGTTCGGCGGGATCATCGCCTTTGTCTCGTCGGCGCAGCAGATCTTCGTTGACGAGTTCCATGCCGGCGAGCGGTTCACGATCCTGTTCGCGGTCTGCGCGTTTTCGATGGGGTGCGCGTCGTTCGCCAACAGCCGGCTGGTCGAGCGTCTCGGCACGCGCCTCATATCGCAGGCCGCGGTGCTGGGGCTGATCGCGCTGTCGGTGATCCATATCGGCGTGATCGCGGCCGGGTCGGAGTCGCTCTGGACCTACATGCTGTTCCAGGCGCTGAGCATGACGTGCATCGGCCTGTGCGGATCGAATTTCGGGGCGATGGCAATGGAGCCGGTTGGGCACATCGCCGGCACCGCATCCTCCATCCAGGGATTCATCACCAGCGTCGGTGCGGTGATCGTCGGTTCGCTGATCGGCCAGTCGTACAACGGCACCACCTATCCGCTGGCGATCGGCTATCTCGCGATCGGGCTGGGCGTGCTGGCGGTGGTGTACATGGTCGAGGGCGGCAAGCTGTTCCACGCGCATCACAAGGCCTGATGCGCGTCACGCCCCGACGCCGCGTTCATGCGCCCACACGATCGCCGCGCTGCGCCGGTTGACGCCGATCTTCGCATAGAGCCGCGCGACATGGTTGCGCACCGTGTTGCGCGACAGGTCTAGCCGGGTGGCGATCGCCGCATCGTCGAGGTCCTGGCAGATCAGCTCGAGAACTTCACGTTCGCGCTTGCTGAGTTCGGTGGTGGGGGGCGTGGTACCCGCACTGGCGCGCGGATTGCGCAGGGTCGCCAGCTTGTCCATGATCGACCGGCTGAGCCAGTTGGCATCCTTCATCACCGCGTCGATCGCCTCGACGAGTTCGAGTTCGCCGCGGCGGCGTGCCGATATGTCCTGATACAGCCACACGACGCAGGGCGTGCCGTCGACGCTGATCCGTTCGGCGGAGACGAGGCAGTCCAGTGTTTCGCCGTTCTTGTGAAGCAGGCGGACATCGTGGCCGCGGATGCCGTTGCGTTCGCGGATCTCGGTTTCCAGCTCGACCCGCTGCGCCGCATCGTTCCACAGCTGGAGGTCGTCCGCGAGCCGGTCGACGAGCGCGTGATCGGTGTAGCCGGTGAGGCTCTTGAACGCCGCGTTCACCTCCACGATGCGGTTCTCGTCGCCCTTGGTGATGACCATCGCGACGGGCGCCATCTCGAACACCGACGCGAAATGGCGTTCGCTGGCCTGCAACGCCAGTTGCGCGCGGCGCCGGGGTTCGAGATCGGCGAAGGTGAAGAGCAGGCAGTCTTCGTTCGCGAGCTCGATCGGCTGGCCGGCAAGGATGACCAGCGTCTTGTCCCCCCCGCGAGCGGCAGCTCGGCCTCGAGTTGCGGGACGGTCTTGCCGGCTGCGACGCGGTCCTTGACGAACGGCTTGCGCTCGACCTCGGCGAGGAAGTCGAGATCGAACAACGTCCTGCTGACGATCTGGTCACGGTCATAGCCGGAGAGATCGAGGAACCCCTGGTTGACCAGCACATAGCGCTGGTCGGCGACGCGCATGATGAGGGCAGGGGCGGGGTTTGCATGGAACATCGCCTGGAACCGGTCCTCCGCGTCGAACCGTTCGGAGACGTCGTTGATCACCATCCCCAAGCAATCGGGATCGCCGCCATCTTCGTCCATGACGATGTCGCGGACCTGATGCACCCAGCGCGGCTCGTCCGCGTCCGGTGACGAGACCTCGACGATGAGGTCGGGAAAGCTTTCGCCGGCGAGCAGCCGCATCAACGGGTATTCGCGGCGCGGCAGCTTGCGACCGTCGCGGTACCGCAGCCGGAAGCGCGCCGCATAATCGTCCGCGGTCTCGCCCAGATCCGCCAACGCCGTGACGCCGTGCATCTTCAGCGCGGCCGGGTTCGCGCTGAGGATGATGCCGGTCGGATCCATCAGGATGACGCCTTCGAGCAACCCGGTCATGAGCTGTTCGAGGTGGTGCAGCGTCGGTGCGTGGAGCGGCTTGCCATTCGTCTTGGTCATGTCGGTCCAGCGACCAAAAGGGGGCTGCGGTTCCGTGCCCGGCGCTACATTTATACCAATGCGCCCAGTATCTGAGCACCAATCGAAAAATCCGGTCGCGGCGCCGAAACTGAACGGATCCGCGGTTTCGACGGTTGAGCACCCTGTACAATCACCCGAACTATCATCGTCCAGGAGCCTCATCATGAACCTCATCATTCTTCTCGTCGTCGGCGGGCTCATCGGTTGGGTCGCCAGCATGATCATGCGCACCGACGCGCAGCAGGGTATCATCCTGAACATCGTCGTCGGCATCGTCGGCGCGTTGCTCGCCGGCTTCCTGATCACGCCGCTGATCGGTGGCGCATCGATCATGGACGGCGCGCTCAACATCCAGTCGATCCTGATCTCGCTGGTCGGCGCAGTGATCCTGCTTGCGATCGTCAACATGTTTCGTCGCGGTACGGTTCGCTGATCCGATCGGGGGGCGGCGTGATCGACATGTCGCCTCCCACCCGGCGAACGCCCTCATTTCCAGAACCGAACAACCAGGAGAGTATCATGACCGTTCGAGCATTCATGGCATGCGGCGCATTGCTGCTGGCCTCCAGCGCCGTCGCCCAGACCGCGACGCATGCCGGCGCGCACAACCCCGCCGTCAAGAACAACGATGCCGCGCGCGTCACAGCACCGGCCAAGGGCGCCAATTCCTTTTCCGAGGACCAGGCTCGTGGTCGCCTGACCAAGGCCGGTTACCGGTCCGTCTCGCGCCTGGCGAAGGACAAGGACGGCGTCTGGCGCGGCAGCGCGACCAAGGCCGGCAAGACGGTCAATGTCGGGCTCGACTACAAGGGCAACGTGACCGCGCGCTAATCCATTTTCTTAGGAGAGAAACGATGACCAAGACCCTTACCCGCCTGTTCGACGACTATTCCGACGCCAAGTCCGCACTGAACGACCTCGAGCGTCTCGGCGTGCCGCACGACGCGATCAGCATCGTCGCGAACAACGCCGACGGCGCGCACGGCGATCACGACACGTCGCTCGGTGACGTCGACGATCGCGGCGATGTCAGCCGCGGTGTCTCGACCGGTGCAGCCGTTGGCGGTGTCGGCGGCCTGCTCGCCGGTCTCGGCCTGCTCGCGATTCCGGGCCTGGGACCGATCGTCGCCGCCGGCTGGCTTGCGTCGACCGTGGTCGGTGCGGGCATCGGTGCAGCGGGCGGAGCCGCGACCGGCACGATCGTCGGCGCCCTGAAGGACGCGGGTCACACCGACGACGAAGCGCATGTCTATTCGGAAGGCGTCCGTCGCGGCGGCACCCTGCTGAGCGCACGAGTCGACGACAGTCTCGCAGCCGAGGCCGAAGCGGTTCTCGATCGTCATCGGTCGGTCGATGCGACCACCCGCGGTGCCGCCTATCGCCAGGATGGCTGGACGCGCTTCGACGAGGCAGCGCCTGCGTATACGCGCGACGAGGTCGCTACGGAGCGCGGTCGGTATGGTTCGGTGTCGTCGACCAACTCGACGACCTACTGAACGACGCCATCACCGTCCTTGCCGCCGGCGTATCGGGCGGCAAGGGCGATGGCGTCGGAATAGCGAAGGGGTCGGTTTGGGTTCAACCAAACCGACCCCTTCGTCGTTCGATGCTAGCCTGAGGATCTCAGCTGTGGAGCGACCGTCGGAACGTCTCCGGCAGGAACACCAGGCCCACCAGCGCCGTCACCGCACATGCCACAATCGGGTACCAGAGCCCGTAATAGATATCCCCGGTCGCCGCGACCATTGCGAACGCCGCGGTCGGCAGGAACCCGCCGAACCAGCCATTGCCGATATGATAGGGCAGCGACATCGACGTGTAGCGGATCTTGGTCGGGAACAGCTCGACCAGTAGCGCCGCGATCGGCCCGTAGACCATCGTCACGTACAGCACGAGGATAACCAGGATCGCGACGACCAGCGGCTTGTTGATCTGCGCCGGATCGGCCTTTTCAGGGTAGCCCACCGCGGTGAGGGCAGTCTTCACCTCGGCACCAAACGCCTTGATCGCGGCGGCCTTGTCTGGCCCCGAGACGACCGCCGGGTTGACGACGGGAATGGTCGCGCTGCCGATATGGATCTGCGCGACGGTGCCGGCAGGCGCGACGACGTTGGCATAGGAGATGCCCGCCTTGGCTAGGTACGACTTGGCGATGTCGCACGAGCTGCTGTCGAACTTGTTCTTGCCGACGGGATCGAACTGCACCGAGCACTCGTCGGGGTTGGCGACGACGCTCACCGGCGAATTGGCTTGCGCCGCATAGAGTGCCGGGTTGGCGGCCTTCGACAGCGCATGGAACAGCGGCATGTAGGTCAGCGCGGCGAGCGCGCAGCCGGTCAGGATGATCCACTTGCGCCCGATCTTGTCTGACAGCCAGCCGAAGAAGATGAACGCCGGCGTCGCGATCAGCAGCGCGATCGCGATCAGGATGTTGGTGGTCGGCCCGTCGACACGCAGGTTCTTCTCGAGGAAGAACAGCGCGTAGAACTGGCTGGTGTAGAACACGACGCCCTGCCCGACGACCGCACCGAACAGCGCGATCAGCACGATCTTGAGGTTGCTCCACTGGCCGAACGCCTCGGTCAGCGGTGCCTTCGACGTCTTGCCCTCGTCCTTCATCTTCTGGAACACCGGGCTCTCTTCGAGCTGCATGCGGATCCACAGCGACACCGCGAGCAGCGCGATCGAGACGATGAACGGGATACGCCAGCCCCAGGCGGCAAACGCCTCTTCGCCGACCAGCGTGCGCACGCCGATGACGATCAGCAGCGCCGCGAACAACCCTAGCGACGCGGTGGTCTGGATAAAGCTGGTGAACAGCCCGCGCTTCTTGTCGGGCGCATGCTCGGCGACATAGGTCGCAGCGCCGCCATATTCACCGCCGAGCGCGAGACCCTGCAACAGCCGCAGAACGACCAGCGCGATCGGCGCGGCGACGCCGACCGAGGCATAGCTCGGCAGCAGGCCGACGAGGAACGTCGACAGCCCCATGATCGCCATGGTGACGAGGAAGGTGTTCTTGCGGCCGACGACATCGCCGATCCGCCCGAACACGAGCGCGCCGAACGGCCGCACCGCAAACCCGGCCGCGAACGCCGCGAGCGCGAAGATGAACCCGGTCGTCTCGTTTACGCCCGAGAAGAACTGCGCGGTGATGATCGTCGCGAGCAGGCCGTAGAGATAGAAATCATACCATTCGAACACCGCGCCCAGCGACGACGCGATGATGATGAGCGGCTGGCTCTGCTTCACGTGACCAAGGGGCGATGCGTCCCCGGTAGTAGTCGCCATGGCGGTATCCTCTCAGAAGGAAAATTGGGTGGAACAGCCGATCTCCGCCGACTTGTGAACGCAAAAAAATCGATGTGGCGCCCCGCTCATCCTCCCCCGCCAGGGGGAGGTGGCTGGCTCTCGCCAGACGGAGGGGGAGGAAAGGGATCACCCCCGTTGCGTGCCCTCTCCCTCCGTCACCTTCGGCGGCACCTCCCCCTTGCAGGAGACGATCGCAAATTCATGCTTTAGAACGAATACCGTGCCGCGAGCTCGCCGCGGTCCATCTTGCCGACCTGCCCATCGACCAGCGCGCGTTCCGCGTGACGGAATTCGACACCAAGATCGATGGCCTTGACCGGCGAGAAGAACAGGTTGGCGGACGCGCTCCATGCCGACGCACTCGCGCCGATCGGTTCGCCGCCGGTCGGATAGTCGATCGACTGGACGCTGCCGATGAAGGTCGAACGCAGCTTGTCGGTCCAGCCGAGCTTGAGTGCCGCGAACCCGGCGGTCAGGCTCGGCGTCCGCAACTCGGCCCCAGGCACCGCTGCGAACACCGCGTCGGGCGCGAGGTTCAGGCCGACATAGCGGCCGATGCCGTCGCCATGCGTCACCATGAAGCGAATGTCCGAGCGACCCGACACGTCGAGCGGCACCTTGCCCGCGAACGACACGCCCCAGCCCGTCGCACTCTCGTTCAACGTGCCGGTGTCGATCGTCAATTTCCGCGCCAGGCCCGCTAGCGAAAACTCGCCGAACGCGGTCTTGTAGTTCAGCCGTGCGGCGACGTCGGGAAGACGATCGTCGGCATTCTCGACGACCGCGGCGGACACCAAATTGGTCGAAGCAGTCTCGGGATTTTCCGCGGCTACCGACAGCGACAGCGTATCGCTCAGCTTCCGCGTGTACCGAATCTGTGCCTGCCGCACGAACACGCTGCCTTCCGACGGCCCGATGAAGTCGGTCGTCTCCGGCAGCGCGCCGATATACTGGAACGTCGTCCACTCCTGCCCGAACAGCCAATTGTCGTAGGTGAAGAACGCCCGGCGCAGGCCCGGGTTATACCCGCTGACGACGCGCTGGTTGCCCTGCGTCCCCGGCACGACCTGGAAATCGAGTTCGACCAGGCCCTTCAGGCTGTGCCCGGCGATCGGCGTGTCCGTCGCCAGCACGATCCGGGTCTGCTTGGCGTGCGATTCGAAGCTGTTGCCCTCGTTGCGACCGCCGACCGGGGTCATGCTGGGAAAATAGAAATCGCGGCCGACCGATTCCGGCGCGATATTGCCGCCGCTGTAGCGACTGACCGACGCCCAGGTCTTGATGAAGCCATTGAGCTTGACCGTCGTCCCCGCGACCTTGAACCCGTCGGTGGGTGCAGCGCCCGGTCCGGTCGGTTTGGCCTCGGCCAGCGCGGTTGGCGCGGTCGGTCCGACGGGTGCGGTCGGATGCGGCGCGGTCTGCGACGACGCCACCGCGGTGGCCGAAGACTGACCGGACGGAGAGCCGACGGGAGAAGGCTGGGTCGCCGTCGACGCCGTCGCCCGCGCAGCGTTCAACTCGCCGCGCAGATCCTGCACCGCAGCCTCCAGCGCCTTCAGCCGCGTCTCCAGCTCGACCTCGCGCGCCGTCTGCGCCTGCGCAATGCCTGGTACCAGCGCGGTACCGGCGAGCAGGGCGGTCAGCGCCAGCCGTGTCTTGAAAACCATCCGTGTCATCCCCGTCTCCGCACTCTTCCACTGGTCTTGCGCGTGGAATTAGCGTCGTCATCATGGCGCATTGCGAACCCCGGTCCACCCCTTACTTTGGTGCGGGATGATCGCCGGACCACGACCGCGTACAGCGCGGCAAAAGGAGAGCCAGATGACCGAGGCAAGCTATCCCGTCCCCGCGGCATGGGCGAAGGACGCCCTGATCGACGCCGCCGCCTATGACCGGATGTATGCCGAGGCCGCGACCGATCCCGATGCGTTCTGGGCGAAGGAAGCCAAGCGCCTCGACTGGATCGTCGCCCCGACCAAGATCAAGGACACGTCGTTCGACGAGAGCGACTTCCGTATCCGCTGGTTCGAGGACGGTCAGCTCAACGTCGCCGCCAACTGCATCGATCGCCATGCCGACGCCCGTCCCGACGCCACCGCGATCCTGTGGGAGGGCGACAACCCCGCCGACGACCGCAAGATCAGCTATGCCGAACTGCGCGACGAAGTGTCGAGGCTCGGCAACGCGCTGAAGGCGAAGGGCGTCCAGAAGGGCGACCGCGTCACGATCTATCTGCCGATGATCCCCGAGGCGGCGTTCGCGATGCTCGCCTGCGCGCGGATCGGCGCGATCCATTCGGTCGTCTTTGGCGGCTTCTCGCCCGAGAGCCTGTGCAACCGCATCCACGACTGCGACAGCCGCCTTGTCATCACCGCCGACGAGGGTCTGCGCGGTGGCAAGACCGTGCCCTTGAAGGCGAACGTCGACGCCGCGCTCGATCACGGCGACCTCGCGGTCGAGACCGTCATCGTCGTCCGCCGCACCGGCGGCACGGTCACGATGACCGAAGGCCGCGACTGCTGGTATTCCGATTGCGTCGAGGGTCAGTCGACCGACTGCGCACCCGAGCCGATGAACGCCGAAGACCCGCTGTTCATCCTCTACACCAGCGGCTCGACCGGCCAGCCCAAGGGCGTGCTGCACTCGACCGGCGGCTATCTGGTCTGGGCGTCGATGACGCATGAATACGTCTTCAACTACCGTCCCGGTGAGATCTTCTGGTGCGCGGCCGACGTCGGCTGGGTCACTGGCCACACCTATTCGCTGTACGGCGCGCTCGCGAACGGCGCGACGACGGTGATGTTCGAGGGCGTGCCCAACTACCCCGATCACAGCCGCTTCTGGCAGATCGTCGACAAATACCAGGTCAACATCCTCTACACAGCGCCGACCGCGCTCAGGTCGTTGATGCGCGAGGGCGACGACTGGGTCACGCGCACCAGCCGCAAGTCGCTCCGCCTGCTCGGTACGGTCGGCGAACCGATCAATCCCGAGGCGTGGAACTGGTACCACAAGGTCGTCGGCGACGGCCGTTGCCCGATCGTCGACACCTGGTGGCAGACCGAGACGGGCGGCCACATGATCAGCCCGCTTCCCGGCGCGACCGCACTGAAGCCTGGCAGCGCGACCAAGCCGCTGTTCGGGGTGATGCCAGAGCTGGTCGATGCGGACGGCAAGGTGCTCGACGGCGCAGTCGAGGGCAACCTCGTCATCGCCGACAGCTGGCCCGGCCAGATGCGCACCGTGTGGAACGATCACGACCGCTTCTTCCAGACCTATTTCTCGACCTATCCCGGGAAGTATTTCACCGGCGACGGCTGTCGCCGCGACGAGGACGGCTATTACTGGATCACTGGCCGCGTCGACGACGTCATCAACGTCAGCGGCCACCGCATGGGCACTGCCGAGGTCGAGAGCGCGCTTGTCGCGCATTCGAAGGTGGCCGAGGCCGCGGTCGTCGGCATGCCGCACGACGTGAAGGGGCAGGGCATCTATGCCTACGTCACGCTCAATGCGAACGCCGAGCCGAGCGACGACCTGCGCAAGGAACTCGTCCAGTGGGTCCGCCGCGAAATCGGCCCGATCGCGACGCCCGACATCCTCCAGTTCGCGCCCGCGCTCCCCAAGACGCGCTCGGGCAAGATCATGCGCCGCATCCTGCGCAAGATCGCGGAGAATCAGCTCGACCAGCTCGGCGACACCTCGACGCTCGCCGACCCCGCGGTGGTCGACGCCTTGATCGCGGGTCGCGAGGAGGCCATTCCCGTCCCGGCATGACTCGCACGATCCTCATCGCCGACGATCACCCGCTGTTCCGCCAGGCGCTGAGACTGGCGGTCAGCCGCGCCGCGCCCGATGCGGTGGTGATCGAGGCGGGGCAGCTGTGCGAAGCGGTAGACGCGGTGCGCGGTGCTGAGCGGCTCGACCTGATCCTGCTCGACCTGCGGATGCCGGGGTCGGAAGGCTTTGCCGGCGTCGCACTGCTCCACGCCGAACGCCCCGACACGCCGATCCTCGTCATCTCGTCGGCGGACGAGACCGAAGCCGCCCCGCGCGCGAGGGCATATGGCGCGGTCGGTTTCGTGTCGAAAACAGCCGATCTGGCCGCGCTGGAAAAAGCTGTCGCCCGAGCCCTCGCCGGCGAACGCGACGCATCGCCCGAAGGCGCGCCCGTCGACGACATGGCCACGCGCGTCGCGAGCCTCACGCCAACCGAACTGAAGGTACTGCTCGGCGTATTGGCCGGCCGCCTGAACAAGCAAGTCGCCTTCGACCTCGGTATCTCCGAAGGCACCGTAAAAGGTCACATGACCGCCATCCTCCGCAAACTCGGCGTCCAAAACCGCACACAGGCAGTTCTCGCAGCCAGAGCGATGGACATCCACTTCGCCGACTAGCCACGCACTATTCCCCTCCCAACGTCATCGGCCCTGGCACGATCCTCCCCCGCAAGGGGGAGGTGGCGCCGAAGGCGACGGAGGGGGAGGACACGCAACCGCCGTTACTCCTTACCGCCCCCTCCGTCGGCAAACGCCTGCACCTCCCCCTGGCGTGGAGGATTCAAACGCTCAACTCCCCCGCGCCGCCGCTGCCGAAGCCTCCTCGATAAACCGCCAAAGATCCGCCGGCACGACGGGCTTCGTCAGCACCACGAGTCCGGCGCACCGTGGATCGTCCGCAACCGCACGGTCCGCCGTCACCAGCGCGATCGCCGGCGCCGGCGTCATCGCCCGCAATCGCGCGACCACGTCCAGCCCGTCCTCCGCCTCGTCAAGATGGAAGTCGACCAGCGCCGCATCCGGCTCCTCGTCCGCCGCCAGCTCCATCGCCTCGGCGATCGTCGCGGCCAGCAACGGCACGCACCGCCGCGCCCGCAACGCCGCATCGAGCGCCGCCAGGATCGTCGCATCATTGTCGAGGCACAGCACGCGCAAACCCGGCACCAGCGCGCGTGTCGCCGACGGCGTCGGCAACGCCGCATCCAGTCCAGCAGGCGCCAACGGCACGCGCACCGCAAACGTCGTTCCCCGCCCCGGAGCCGACCGCAACTCCACCGCAACACCCAGCAACCGCGCGATCCGCCGGACGATCGCCAGCCCCAGCCCGACGCCGCCGCCCGCGCTCCCCTTGCTTTCGAGCCGCTCGAACTCCTCGAAGATCCGCTCGCGGTCGGCCTGCGCGATCCCCGGCCCGCTGTCGCGCACCTCGATCAGCACATCGTCGCCCCGCCGCCGCGCGCCGATCCAGATCCGCCCCTCCGCCGAATAGCGCACCGCGTTCGACAGGAAATTCTGCAGGATCGAGCGCAGCAACGACCGATCCGTCGCCACGCTGAACGCACCGGCATGCGCCGCCAGCACCAGCCCACGCTCGCCCGCAAGTGGCCGGAACTGCACCGCCAGCTCGTCGATCAGCGCCCGCAACGCAAACCGCTCGACCTTCGGCACGACGCCCCCCGCATCGAGCCGCGACACGTCGAGCAGCGCACGCAACAGCGTGTCCGCGGACCCAATCGCGCCATCGATCGCGCGTACCAGGTCGCCCTGATGCGGCGCCTTCCCCTCGTCGAGCGCCGCACAGAACAGCCGCGCCGCATGCAAAGGCTGAAGCAAATCATGGCTCGCCGCCGCCAGGAACCGCGTCTTGTCGCGCGTCGCGGTTTCCGCCACCGCCCGCGCCTCGTCCAGCATCTGGTTCGACCGCGCGAGATCCTGCGTCCGCGCCGCCACGCGTGCCTCGAGATCGGCCTGCGCTTCCTTCTCCGCGGTGATGTCCGTGAAACTCTGGACGTACCCACCGCCCGGCATCGGCCGCCCGACCATCTTGATCCACCGCCCCGACGGCCGTTGCCGCTCGAAACTATGCGGCGTCCCGCGCGCGAGATGCGCCACTCGCCGACCGACATGCGCCGCGATATCGCTGATCCCCTCGCGCTCGGCATTGTAGCGGATCAGGTCGGCGATCGAGCGCCCGACGACGACATAGCCCTCGGGATAGTCGAACATCTCGACGTAACGCGGATTCCACGCGACCAGCCGCAGGTCCGCATCGATCACGCTGACGCCCGGATCGATCGTCTCCAGCGTCGCCGACAGGAGCGTGCGCGAGAAGCGCAGCGAACGCCCGCGCTGGTCGAGCAGCCGCACCACGTCGCTGACGTCGATCGCCGACCCGGCAATGCTCGACGCGACGATTTTCCGCGCCGAGGGTGCGCCGATCACGCCGGCGATCAGTCGCTCGGCGGTGCGCGCGGCGGGTCCGTCGATCGGCGCGCGCAGGTCCGGCGACGCCACGCCGATCGCCTCCGCCTCGCCGTCGCCGACGAACCGCGCGACCAGCATCCGCAACTCGCCGAGCGTCGTGACGTGATCGAGCGCCGCGTTCCCCCGATGCCGCTCGCGCACGTGCAGCGCGGCCATCAGCGCAACGTTGACGCCGAGACTCCACACCGTGCCGTTGACCAGGGGCGAGCCGATCCGCCAGCCGAGCAAGGCATCGGGATCGAGCCAGCCGCGTGTGAACTGCGCCAGCGCCGGGCCGACGCCTTCGCCGATCGACGGCAGCAACAGGCAGTAGATCCAGACGATCACGCCCCCGACCAGCCCCGCGCGCGCGGCGCTATGGTCGGCGAAGTTCCAGCCCACGCTCGCGATCAGCGCCGGTGCGAACTGCGCGACGCCCGCAAACGCGATCAGCCCGATCGACGCCAGCGGCAGGTCCGCGCCCAGACTCCGGCCATAGAGCAACGCGACCGCGACGATCGCCGCGATGATGACCCGCCGCACGCGCAGCATCCGCCGCCCGAGCTCGCCTTCGCCCGCCGCGCCGTGCCGCCGGAGCAGCAACGGCGCGAGCAGGTCGTTGGTCGCCATCGTCGACAGCGCGATCGTCTCGACCACCACCATCGCCGTCGCTGCCGAAAACCCACCGAGAAACGCCAGCAGCGCGACGAGGTGATGCCCCTGCCGCAACGGCACCGTCAGCACATAGAGATCGGGCTCCGCATCGCCCGGCAACAGCGTCATCCCGGCAAGCGCCAGTGGCAGCACGAGCACCGAAATCACCACCATGTACGCGATGAACGGCGCGCGCGCTCGGGCGACCGCGTCCGGACCCTGCGCTTCGATCACCCCGACATAAAATTGCCGCGGCAGGCACAGGATCGCGAGTGCCGACAACACGGTCCGCACCCAGAAATCGGACGTCAGCGCGCCCCAGGTGAAGCCGGACTGCAGCCGCGCAAGCGGTGGCGCCAGCGTCTCCGCCGGAACATCGGCGAGCAACGCGACCGTCACCACCCCGAGCACGACGAAGCACAACAGCTTGATGAGAGACTCCGCCGCGATCGCCGCGACCACGCCGGGGTTGCGCCCGGCGACCTCATACCGCCGCGCGCCGAACACGATCGCGAACACCGCCAGCAACAATGCGACGAACGTACCGACCTCTGCCGAACTGCCGACGCCCGCGATCGCGCCGAAACTCAGCGTCACCGACCGCAACTGGAGCGCGATATACGGCACCGACGCCAGCAACGCCGTCCCCGCGACGATCGCCGCCGTCCCCCGGCTGCGTCCGTAACGCGCCGAAATGAAGTCCGAGATCGAACTCGACCCTTCCTCGCGCGCCAGCCGCACCAACCGCGCAAGAAACTTGGGCGCGAGCAGGAACACCAGCGCCGGGCCAAGATAGATGGCGAGGTAATCCCACCCCCGCGTCGCCGCCGTGCCGACTCCGCCGAAGAACGTCCAGCTGCTGCAATATACCGCCAGCGACAGCGGATAGGCGATCCGCTGGAGCCGCGCCGACAGCCCATGGCGGTCGACGATCCAGGCGATCCCGAACAACAGCGCGCCGTAGGTCAGGATCGCGACGATGACACTTGGCCCGACGATGGCAGCGCTCCGGTTCAGGATGGAACCGACGATCTAGCACAGGACACGCGTCCGCCGTCGATCGGTATGTGCGGGCGGTATGTGCGGGAACGCGGTGGCTAGCGGCTTGCACCGATCATCCGCCCGCGCTATCGCCGCACCGCTCTCGCAGCGTGGCGGACGTCCGAATTCCGATCCGGAAATGTCGGAACACCATGCAAGGAGTGCAAAGCCGCCGAAAAGCTGGCTATGCGGGTATAGTACAATGGTAGTACAGCAGCCTTCCAAGCTGAATACACGGGTTCGATTCCCGTTACCCGCTCCATTTTCACCAAGTATTCTGCGGTTAGACGCCTCGGTCTCTAGGCCGCAAGCGATCCGGGTAAGGTGTAAAACTCGGCCGGGATACGGCATCGTGGCTCGATTTGGGTCGCCTCATACAGACGTGACAGCGACTGTCGCGTTGCCGATCGATCCCCTGATAACACCTGCGGCGATCTTCGCCTGATGCGGGGCGAGGCGATGGTCTTTATGAGCGCGGGGGCCTGCTCGAAAGATCGTCGCCCGAGCGTGATGCATCACACCGTCTGTAGCGCCGCACCCCGGCTGCGAGGTCAGACCCTCAAGTAGCGATAATACCACACCTCGTGGCCCTGCCGCCGCGCCTTCCGCTCGTACCGGGTCTCGGGCCAGTCGTCGGGGCGGGTCAGGAAGTCGTGCGGAGTCTTCGCCTGCCATTCGAAATCGCGGCGCGCGTTCATGATCATCATCGACCAGCGGCAATAGGTCGGATCGTCGGTGCCGAGCCGGAATTCCGCGCCGGGCTTCAGCTTGGCGGCGATCGTGTCGAGCGGGCCGTGGTTGACCATGCGACGTTTCGCATGGCGCGCCTTCCGCCAGGGATCGGGATGCAGCAGATACAACCGGTCGAGGCTCGCGTCGGGCAGGCGCTCGATCACCTCCAGCGCATCGCCCATGTGCAGCCGGACGTTGGTCAGTTCGCCGTCGCGGATGTGCGTCAGCGCACCGACCACGCCGTTCAAGAACGGTTCGCAGCCGATAAAGCCGACGCCCGGGTTCATCGCGGCCTGTCCCGCCAGATGCTCGCCCGCACCGAAGCCGATCTCGACATGCAGCGGGCGATCGTCGCCGAACAGCGTCATCGCATCGATCGGCCCTTCCTCGGGCACCGACAGGTCGGCGAGCGTTTCCTCGACGAGCGCGGCTTGGCCAAGGCGCAGCTTGTGGCCCTGGCGACGGCCATAGAGGCGGCGGATAACAGAAGGATCGTTCATCGCCGGGCGCTCTAGCGGGCGATTGCGCCGGAGCAAAGCGCGACGCGGACCGTTGCACTCTCGTTATGGTCGACAACGCTTCCAATCCGCCCGGCGAAGACGTCGAGGACCTCAAGGCCGCCGATGCGCAGGATCTGCACAAGGCCGTGCGCGAGGCTGGCGAGGATGAGCTCGATCGTCCGGTATCGGCGCTGTTCTTTTCCGGGCTTGCTGCTGGCATGGCGATCTCCAGTTCGCTGATCGCAGAGGGCGCGCTGCACCAGGCGCTGCCCGATACGCCGTGGCGGACCATCATCGTGTCGCTCGGCTATCCGATCGGCTTCCTGGTGGTGATCCTCGGGCGGATGCAGCTGTTCACCGAGAGCACGATCAGCGCGATGCTGCCGCTGGTGACCAAGCCCTCGGGCTGGGCGCTCAAGCGTACACTGCGGCTGTGGGGCGTGGTGCTCGCCGCCAATCTGATCGGGACGGCGATCACCGGGGGTGCGATCGCGGCGGGTGTGCTCGGCGGCAGCGAGCTGCGCGAGGCGATGATCGCGGTGTCGATGGGAATTACCGAGCTTTCCGCCTGGGCGACGTTCGTCAACGCGATCCCCGCCGGGTTCATGATCGCGATCCTCGCCTGGTCGCTGCCCAATGCGCGGCAACAGGCGTTCCCGGTGATCTTCGCGATCACGTATGTCGTCGCGATCGGCGGGTTCAGCCATTCGATCGTCGGCTCCGGCGAGGCGTTCCTGCTGCTGTTCTCCGGCCGCACCGGCGTCTGGACGATGCTGGTCGAATTGATCCTGCCGGCGGTGCTCGGCAACTTGCTGGGCGGTGCGGGGTTGTTCGCCTTGCTTGCGCATGCACAGGTGCGCGGCGAAATGGACGGACAGGGCGAAACGTGATGGGCAAGACCAAGGAAGCCGCAAAAGCCGTCGAGAAGGTGGATCGCGAGGCAACGCACAAGGCGGCCGAGCACCGCGACGCGCCGCTGGTCAAGGCGACCGGGTTCCTCGCCGAGATCGGCGACCAGCCGCAGCTTGTGGCGACGTCGATCGGCACCGTCGTGATCGGCCTGATCGCGCGCCGGCCGGACGTGATCCGCGGTGGCGTGCGGATGCTGGCGGCGCATGCGGCGGCAACCTTCGTCAAGTCGGCGATCAAGGCATCGGTCGACCGTACCCGCCCCGAAAAGGCAATCGAGGACGGCAAGGCACGGTTCGAGCCGGGCAAGAGCGACGATCACGAGCAGACGTCGTTCCCGTCGGGCCACACGGCCGGTGCGGTTGCGGTCGCGCGGGCCGCGTCGCGCGACATCCAGGGCGCGGGCGGGCCGGCCGCGTTGATCTCCGGCGCCGTCGCGGCGGCGCAACCGATCAACGGGAAGCATTATCTGTCCGATCTCGTCGTCGGTGCCGCGGTCGGCTGGATCGCCGAAGCGCTCGTCAGCGCGGTGTTCGACCGGGTGGCGCCCGTGGTCGAGACGGCGGTGACGACCAAGGCTCCCCTGCTGATCGAGCACGCCAAGGCTTGATCCTCGTGTCCCCGCGGCAGTGTTACCTGGGGACCACAGTTATAGGCAGAATCGAATATTTGCGAGCATGCGGAAGGGGATAGCGGAACCGTTACGCCAGCGTGACGGTTGCGTCGGCATCGTAACCAGAACGGACTATCCCTATGAAGAAGCTTTCCATCGCCGTCACGCTCGCCGCCATGGCCGTTTCGCTCGCAGCCTGCGGCGGCAAGGGCGACGACAAGCTCGGCAGCCAGGTCGAGAAGGCCGCGGACAACCGCGCCGACGCGCTCGAAGCCACCGCCGACAACCTCGAGGACCAGGCCAAGGCCGTTCGCAAGGACGGCGATCGCCAGTCGGACGCGATCGACGATGCCGACGTGAACGCGCAGGCGATGCCGCAAGCGCAGAAGGATGCGCTGGTCAACGGCAGCGAAAAGCTCCGCTGATCCTCTAGGCGTACACCAGCGCCAGCGTCATGGCCGCCTTCCGGTATATATCGGGGGGCGGCTTTGACGTTGTGAAACGGACCGGCTCGACCGGCAACATGACGACGGGGACACGGCAATGATCGACAGGCGTCGAGTGGAAACGGGGGGCTTCATCACCTTCCTGGTCGCGATCACCATTGCATTGTGCCTGGTCGTGTCGTCGTTCGCGGCAGCGTTGCTGTGGAGTGCATTGGCGGCAATCCTGTTCCAGTCGCTCTACCAGTGGCTGCTCAAGCGCTGGCCTGAGCGGCGCAATCTCGCCGCGGCGCTGACCTTGCTGATCATCTTCGTCGCGGTGATCGTGCCGGCGCTGTTCATCGGCAGCCTGATGATCGACCAGTCCGCCTCGGTCTATGCCAAGCTGCAAAGCGGCCAGATCAACTTCGGCGCGTATTTCCAGCAGATCCATGACGCGTTGCCGAACCGGATTCAGGGTGCGCTCGACAAGGCCGGGCTCAACAGCTTCGAGCAGGCGCAGTCGCGGGTGTCGACCATCCTCGGCAACAGCGTCCGCTCGATCGCCGGCCAGGCGCTGTCGATCGGTCGCAACGCGGCGGCGTTCGTCTTGTCGTTCGGCGTCGGGCTGTACGTGACGTTCTTTCTCCTGCGCGACGGCGACAAGATCGGGCCGGCGATCCGCCGCGCGCTGCCGTTCGAGCATTCGGTGGCGGTGAAACTCGTCGACAAGTTCGTCGCTGTGGTGCGCGCGACGATCAAGGGATCGGTGATCGTCGGGCTCGTCCAGGGTGCGCTCGGGGGCCTGACCTTCTGGATCGTCGGCGTGCCGGCGGCGTTGCTCTGGGGCTTGCTGATGGCGCTCACGTCGCTGTTGCCCGCGCTCGGGCCGGCGATCGTCTGGGTGCCGGTCGCGGTGTACCTGCTGGCGACCGGTGCGATCTGGCAGGGGATTGTGGTCATTGTCTCAGGCGTGGTGGTGATCGGCCTAGCCGACAACATCCTGCGCCCGATCCTGGTCGGTCGTGATACCGGCATTCCGGATTACATCGTGCTGGTCTCGACCTTGGGCGGCATCGAGGTCGTCGGGCTCAGCGGTATCGTCGTCGGCCCACTGGTCGCGGCGCTGTTCCTGACCGCGTGGCAGATCCTGACCGAGCAGCGTCACGCACAGCCGGACAGCGTACGCTGAGTGTCGAGCGCTCGCCTACCCCGTTCGTCCCGAGTAGCCGCTTAGCCGGGCGAAGCGCCGTATCGAAGGACCGGTCGGTGCGCGATACGCTCCTGAAGGCGCTACTCGGTTTCTACTCAGTACGAACGGAAGAGGAGCGGCGGCCGAAAGCGTAACCGTTCTCCTGCGAATGCAGGAGCCCAGGGCCAAGTTCGTCGCGCTCCGTTACCCTGGACTCCTGCGTTCGCAGGAGAACGAAACCTCGGCAGGGCCCACAAAAAAAAGCCTCCCGCGGACCAGTCCGCGGGAGGCTTTTTTCGTAACCCCAAAGGGCGTCGCTATCAGGCGACGGCAGCCTTCAGCGCGTCCACCAGATCGGTCTTCTCCCAGGTGAACATGTCACCTTCGGGCTCACGACCGAAATGCCCATAGGCTGCGGTCTTCTTGTAGATCGGCGC
The DNA here is from genome assembly GCF_013374115.1 of Sphingomonas sp. HMP9. Lineage (NCBI taxonomy): Bacteria > Pseudomonadati > Pseudomonadota > Alphaproteobacteria > Sphingomonadales > Sphingomonadaceae > Sphingomonas > Sphingomonas sp. HMP9. Next base: position 3,335,285 of record NZ_AP022673.1, read on the forward strand.
GTTGAGCTTCAGATGCTCGCGAATGCCCTTCGGCGTCAGGCGCACGAGCTTCGGCAGGACCGCCTCGAGCTTAGCCTCTTCCACGGTACCGGTGCCGTGCGTGTCGACATAGACCGACAGCGGCTCGGCAATCCCGATCGCATAGCTCAGCTGGATCGTGCAGCGACGCGCAAGCCCGGCAGCAACGACGTTCTTCGCCAGATAGCGCGCGACATACGCGGCCGAGCGATCGACCTTCGTCGGATCCTTGCCCGAGAACGCACCGCCGCCATGCGGAGCCGCGCCGCCGTACGTGTCGACGATGATCTTGCGACCCGTGACGCCTGCGTCGCCGTCAGGGCCACCGATCTCGAACTGGCCGGTCGGATTGATGTAGATCGCGGTCTCGTCGGTGATAAAGCCGTCGGGCAGCACGTCCTTGAACACGCCCATGACATAGTCACGCAGTACCGCGTATTTTGCGGGATCGGCGTTGTCGCCTTTCTCGCAATAGCCCGGTGCGTGCTGCGTCGAGACGACGAGTGCGGTCGCGCCGACCGGCACTTCGTTCTCGTACGACAGCGTCACCTGGCTCTTGGCGTCGGGCTCGAGGAACGGCGCTGTCCCTGAGTGGCGATCTTCGGCCATCCTGGCGAGGATCTTGTGGCTGTAATACAGCGTCGCAGGCATCAGGCCGGGGGTCTCGTCGGTGGCGTAACCGAACATGATGCCCTGGTCGCCGGCGCCTTCGTCCTTGTTGCCGCTCTCGTCGACGCCCATCGCTATGTGCGCGGACTGGCCGTGGAGGTTGTTCTCGAAGCGGAACGTCTCCCAGTGGAAGCCCGACTGCGCGTAGCCGATTTCCTTGACGGTGTTGCGGACGGCCGCCTCGATCTCTTCCAGCACGCCGTCGGCCCACTGGTCGTTCTCGTAGATGCCCTTGCCGCGGATCTCACCGGCTAGGACGACGAGCTGCGTGGTCGTCAGCGTCTCGCAGGCGATGCGTGCCTCGGGATCCTTGGCAAGGAACAGATCGACGATCGTATCGCTGATCTGGTCGGCGACCTTGTCGGGATGGCCTTCGGAGACCGATTCGGAAGTGAAGAGGAAAGATTTGCGCATGCGGGCCTCTTTGCCATGCTCTGGAGCGAGCGTCATATAAGGAAAGCTTTATATGACCCTAGCGCTGGCGACGGCGCAGGGCAACCGCGGTGATGAGCATCAGCGCGGCGACGATCGCCGCCATCGCGTTACCGACGCGCGAGAACAGCGTGGGGGGCAGGGCAGTCGGCATCGGTCGCTCGATCGCGCCGGCCGTCTCGTGCGGGACGGTCGCGATGAGGCGGCCGTCCGCGGCGATGATCGCCGAGATACCGGTCGGCGTCGCGCGAAGGATCGGCAAACCCTCCTCGATCGCGCGCATCCGGGCCTGGGCGAGATGCTGCGGCGGACCCCATTTTCCGAACCACGCATCGTTCGAGGGATTGAACAGGATGCGAGGGCGGTGCGCGCGGTCGACGACCTCGCCTGAGAAGATGATCTCGTAGCAGATCTGCATCCCGATCGAACCGAAGCCGGGTAGCGTCAGGTTCGCCGGGCCCTTGCCCGAGGTGAAGTCGATGTCGCCGGGGACGAGCCGCGCCAAGCCGAGCGGCCTCAACAGCCAAGGCATCGGCAGATATTCGCCGTACGGCACGAGGTGTGCCTTGTCGTACCGCCCCCGCAGCCGCGCCTGAGCGTCCAGCGCGAAGACCGAGTTGGCGGCACCGGAAATCTGATCCCTGGCGTTGAACTCCAGCGCGGTGCCGCCGATCAGCAGCATATCCCGGGGCCCCAGCAGCCGCGCCATCCGGCGGCGAAGGTAGAGGGGACTCGACCAGCCATAGGCGTAGAACGGATAGCCGTCCTCGACATAGTCGCGCACGACGCCCTCAGGCCAGACGACGAGGCGCGGGGGCGCGCCGGCCCTGCGATCATCGGCGCCGGAGAGCTTTTCGAGCGCGGAAAGGACACGCTCTCCGTCGGTTTCGCTACGGTCTTCCTGGCCGATGTCGGGCTGGACCACGCGAACCAGCGGTGTGCCGGGGGCAGGCGGCGGCGCGTTGGTCCACAGCGCGGATAGCGCCGCGAGGCTTAACGCGGGCAGGACGATCGCGGGCAGCGTCCAGCGGCGCAGCGCGAGCAACGCCAGCGCCCCCGCCGCCAGCACGGTCACGCCGGACAGCGCATAGGTGCCGATCCACGCCGATAGTCGCGCGACGCCGATCACGGGCAGCCAGACGACGCCAAGCGGATCCCACGCATAGCCAGTGAACAGCGTCGCCCGCAGCCATTCGGTGGCGATCCAGGCGGCGGCGAAGACCAGCACATAGGTCGCATCCGGGGTACCGGGTCGCCGCGCGATCCGCCACGCCAGCCCGCCCGCCAGCATCGGGAACACCGCGAGATACAGCGCGAGCCCGACCGCGGCGAAATAGCCGAGCACCGGCGGCATCGCGTCCTGAAAGTCGAACGCGTGCTGGAACCAGTTGTTGTTCACGGTGAAATGGCCGAGCCCGAACAGCCAGCCGCGCCAGAGTGCGATGCGCAAGGTCGGCGCATTATGGATGAGCGTCATCCACACCGCGAACGCCACGAGCGTAATCGGCCAGAGATCGAGCGGGGCGAACCCCGTCGCGGCGAGCGCGCCGAGGATGAGGCAGGCGAGAGCGGGAAAACGGGTCACGCGGGCGCTATGGCGTGGCGGGGGGGAGCGGGCAATATCTTACCCTTGATCGCGCCATTGCACTCTCCCCTCAACCACCCCGGCGAAGGCCGGGGCCCAGTTGGGGGACGTTGGTAACGATGCGCAATGCTCCGTTACCGCGACCTTTCCAACTGGTCCCCGGCCTCCGCCGGGGTGGTGTAGGGTGGGGAAGGGCAGGTCGACCCAAGATTGTTTCCCCGCGAAGGCGGGGACCCACACTGGGCTCCCGCCTTCGCGGGAGAACAAGGCGGCGCGGACCGTCGATATCATGGGGAGAGGACCCCGGGTCGACGAACCCGATCCCACGACCTATCTTCGCCCCATGACCCTGCGCCCCTTCCACCTCGCCTTCCCGGTCCACGACCTGACCGCGGCCCGCACCTTCTACGGTGCGACCCTTGGCTGCCGCGAAGGCCGCTCCAGCGACCACTGGATCGACTTCGACCTGTTCGGCCACCAGATCGTCGCGCATCTGGATCCTTCGGCGAAACCCGTCGCGGTCGAGAACGCGGTGGATGGGCACGCCGTCCCCGTGGCGCATTTCGGCGTCGTGCTGACGATGGACGACTGGACTACGCTGTCCGAACGCGTCACCGCCGCCGGCGTCAAATTCGGGATCGCCCCCTATGTCCGCTTCAAGGGCCAGCCAGGCGAGCAGGCGACGATGTTCTTTCTCGACCCCTCAGGCAACGCGCTGGAGTTCAAGGCGTTCGCCAACGACGACATGCTTTTCGCGACTTAAGGACTATCCATGGCCAATCCCATTACCGTCGACGTTCCCCATCAGCTCGGCAAGGCAGCAGTCCGCGCGCGGCTCGATGGCGGTATCGACAAGATCAGCGCGAGCATCCCCGGCGGCTCGGTGACAGATCACCGCTGGGACGGCGACACGCTCCACTTCACCGTCCAGGCGATGGGCCAGACGATCGCCAGCGCGGTCACCGTGTTCGAGACCAACGTCCATGCGGTGGTCGACCTGCCCGGCATCCTCGGGCTGTTCGCCAGCAAGATTCAGGACATGATCCGCAAGGAAGCGCCCAAGCTCCTGCGCTGACGCCACGGCACCGGGGGCGGATCAGGCCCCCGGCGCGCGCCGATAGAGTTCGAACGCAGCCTTTGCGCCGGCGACGGCCTCGGCGATCCAGGCCTCGTCCGCGGGCTGCGCGTCGATCGCCGCGAGCAACGCGCGCCATTCGCCCGACAGATGCTTCGCGCCGAGATAGGCGGACGGCAGGCCCTGGGGCACCGATCGCGACAGCATGATCCCACCGAGCCGCGACCCCTCGACCACGTACATCGCACCCCATCCAGCGGCCGCACTCCGTGTCACGTCGAACGTCATCGGTGTCGGCATTGCCTCGCCCAGCGCGGCGAGATCGGCGGCGAGCGCGTCGCGACGCGAGCGGACCGGGGCAAGCCCCGCGATATTATCGAGCCAAGCCTCGACCGCGGGCAGCGCCTTGGCGTGCGCAATCAGGAACGCGCGGTACTCCGCCGCGTCGCTCAGGTCATAGCGGCCGAACCCGGCGTCGACCGCGTCGTGATCGCTCGCCGTCGCCGCGCGGAGGCGGGCGACGGTCGAAAGCGTCTCGGTCAACAGCACCGCCCTCCGCCCTTGCTGCCGTACCGCGCTTCCTGCCGATCGCGGAAGAACGTGCGTTCATCCATCGGCGGCTGGTCGGGATGCCGCTCCGCCATGTGCTGGCAATACGTCGTGTAGGACGGCACGCCGACCATCAGCAACGCGGTCTCGCGTGCCTTCGCGTACAGCGCGCGGATCATTCCGCCGCCACCAGCTGCGGCGGAACTTCGGTCACCGTCGGCCGGTCGATCTTCAGCGCCGCGAGGCACGTGCGGATCCCGAAGACCACGATCGACAGCACCACCGCCAGGAACAGCGCGCACAGCGCCGCGTCGCACCGGCCCGACCAGCGGCCCGGCGCCGGCGATCGCGGCGAAATGGTGCCCGAACAGCACGTTGCGGTCGGTCGCGACGTAGTCGAGCCCGTCGGCGCGGCGCAGCGCCGGGGTTTGCCGCGACGGATCGAGTTGCATGACGTGGCGCGCGATGTAGCGTGCGTAGAAGCGGTACGCGATCAGCTGGACCGACACGGCCGCGGTGACGATCCAGAGCGCGTTGACATGCTCTCCGCGCTGGAATGCGACCACGGCCAGCGCGCAGGCTCCGAGCAGGGCAAGCGCGCCCCAACCGATCTTCTCGCGTAAAGTCATGCGTGCGCTCTCCCGTGCGGTCCGTTTTGCGGGCATCGCGTATTCGGGGCGGCAGCGCTAGCCTAGATTAGCCCGCGCACCTCGCCTCACGGCTCCACCCCGCCGAAGGCCGGGGCCCAGTTGGAAAGGTCGCAGTAACGGAGCGGGGAGCGTCGTCATATCCGTCCCCGCAACTGGGCCCCGGCCTTCGCCGGGGTGGGGGCATCATCTGGGCAAGCCGGCTCGACTTATCTCGCAGAGTGCGGGGCGTAACCTCTCCGCGCTAACCCCCTCTAGGGTAAACCCCCTCCCGTCATCCCGGCGGACGCCGGGACCCATCGTTCCGCACACGCCAAGGATAGCGAGGATGCGGAACGGTGGATGCCGGAACGAGCCCGGCATGACGGGGAAGGGGCGCAGGTTTGTGTTCTGGCTCGATCGGGACTTCGACCGACGCAGCGGCGATCCCCACACCAGGACCCGTTCCCCCGCGGACGCGGGGGCCCAGCTAAATACCATAGCGCTCGGTACCCTGGACCCCCGCCTTCGCGGGGGAACGGCTATGGGGAGAGACCTTCTTCCTCACGATGACGGGGCAGCTTGAGTCAAACTAAGGTGCCCCCCCAGACTTAAACCTGCGAGTGATGCCCCTTCAGCTCGTCGCCGACGATCCGCACAACATGCAGCACGTTGGTCGACCCAGGCGTCCGGAACGGCACGCCCGCCAGCACGATCACCCGGTCGCCCGCCTTCGCCATGCCGTGGCGCAGCGCCATCCGCTTCGACTTGGCGACCATGTCCTCGAACGATTCGACGTCGCGCGTATGGACGGCGTGCGTGCCCCACAGCAGCCCGAGCCGCCGCGCGGTGTCCTGGTTCGGCGTCAGCACCAGCAGCGGCACCGAGGGGCGCTCGCGCGCGATCCGGCGCGCAGTCGAGCCTGACGTGGTGAAGCAGATGATCGCCACCGCCGACACCGTCGCGGCGATGTTCTTCGCGGCTTCCGCCAGCGCGTCCGCGGTCGTCGGATCGGGCTTCATCACGGTGAAGTGCATGCGGTCGCCATGTTCCGGGTCACCCTCGACCGAGACGCCGATCGCATCCATCATCGCCACCGATTCGACCGGCCACGCGCCCGCCGCGCTCTCGGCCGACAGCATGATCGCGTCGGCGCCGTCATAGACCGCGGTCGCGACGTCGGACACTTCGGCGCGCGTCGGCGACGGCGAGGTGATCATCGACTCGAGCATCTGCGTCGCGACCACCACCGGCCGACCCATCCGGCGCGAAACCTCGACGATGCGCTTCTGCAGCGGCGGCACCGCCTGGGGGGGCATCTCGACGCCGAGATCGCCGCGCGTGACCATCACGCCGTCGCAGGCCTCGACGATCTCATCCAGCCGTTCGATCGCCGCCGGCTTCTCGATCTTCGCCATCAGCGCAGCCTTGCCGCCGATCAGCTTGCGCGCTTCCCACAGATCCTCGGGGCGCTGGACGAACGACAGCGCGATCCAGTCGACTCCCTGGTCGACCGCGAAATCCAGGTCGCTGCGGTCCTTCGCGGTCAGCGCCGCCATCGGCAGCACGACGTCGGGAACGTTCAGCCCCTTGCTGTTCGACAGCGCGCCGCCGACCTCGACGCGGGTCGTGATCTCGCGCGGGCTGTGCGAGACGACGCGCAGGACGAGCTTGCCGTCGTCGAGCAGCAGGCGGGCGCCAGGCTCGATCGCCGCGAAAATCTCGTCGTGTGGCAGTTCGACGCGGGTCGCGTCGCCCGGCGTCGGGTCGCGGTCGAGCGCGAAGGTCGAGCCGGTTTCGAGCACCGTGCGGCCGCCGTCGAACTTGCCGACGCGCAGCTTGGGGCCCTGGAGATCGGCGAGGATCGTCGAGGGGCGTCCGAATTCCTTTTCGAGCGCGCGAATCGCCTGGATCACCGCGATCTTCGACTGCTGGTCGCCGTGGCTCATGTTGATGCGGAACGCGTCGGCACCGGTACGGAACAGCGTGGCGATCATCTCGGGGGTGCTGCTGGCAGGGCCTAGCGTCGCGAGGATGCGGACCTTCCGCAAGCGGGGGGCGATAGCGATGGTCATGCGTGCGGTTTCCTCGGGGAAGCTCTTTGCCGCGACGGGCCTTAAACCCTATCTCCGCCGGATCAACCACGGAGCATACGAATGAATCCCGAAACCGACCCGCTCGATACTTTGGACGATGCCGTAGCGGCGCAGGCCTTTCGCCGCCTGATCCGCCACCTCCGCCACCGCGAAGACGCGCAGAATGTCGACCTGATGGGGCTCGCCGGTTTCTGTCGAAATTGCCTGTCGGACTGGGTCGAGGAAGCGGGCGGCCTCACCAAGGATGCGGCACGCGAGACCGTGTACGGGATGCCCTATGCGCAGTGGAAGGCGCATCACCAGGGCGACGCGACCCCGGAACAGCTCGCGCGGATGAAGGACAGCGTCGCCAAGAACGCGCCGCAATCGGCTGGCGCCTGATTTGTGGCGATACGCCGCGGCGTCGCTTGAGCCGAACACGGTAAACGCCTAGACGCGGCGGCGCACCCACAGCGGCCTGATTCACGACGTCGCGCGACGGCGATCATCGGCGTGGGGTATTTCGATTGGTTTGAGGCCGGCGCCTGAGGCGCCCGCGAGTGGGGAATTTTCGATGTCTGACGAACGGCAACACGGCATGGGCGGCGGCGCGGTCGCAGCGGACGAACTGCGCCTGCTGATCGAGCGCGCCGAGCGCCTCGAAGAAGAGAAGAAGGGTATCTCGGACGACATCAAGGACGTGATGGCCGAAGCCAAGGGCCGCGGCTACGACCCCAAGGCGATCCGCAAAATCCTGTCGATCCGCAAGAAGAAGAAGGAAGAGTATCAGGAGGAAGAGGCGATCCTCGAAGTGTACCTCCAGGCTCTGGGAATGATCTGAGGATCGGACTCTGCGCGGTGCCTCTCCCCCGATCTGTCGTCGGGTTGCGAAAAGGCACCGCGTTAATCTTCTCGATCTACCGGTAGAGAATGCTTCTCCCGATCTTCACGGCATTCGTCCTGTTCCTGGTCGTCAACCTGATCACGATCGCCGCGTTCGCGATCGACAAGCGGCGATCGTCGACCGGCGCATGGCGTATCCCCGAATCCCGCTTGCTCTGGTTCGCAGCACTCGGCGGCAGCCCGGGGGCGTTCTGGGCGCGCCATCGATTCCGCCACAAGACGCGTAAGCAGCCGTTCGTCGGGCGGCTCCAACGCATCGCGATGGTCCAGGTCGGCGTAGTCGTCGGGCTTGCGATCGCTTTCGCGCTATGACGTCGGCCTCCTCCACACGGGATTGATGCCTCTGCGCAACAGGTGTATTGCTGTTATGCGACATTGCATCGGGGGGCGAGCATGAGACTAGTCATTGGGGTTGCGGCGGCACTGCTGGCGAGCGCACCAGTCGCCGCCCAATCGGTCGACCAAGACGCAAAAACGCTGGCACAAAAGGCCGAGGCGTTCGTCCGGGTCCGCAACCAGTTCGATCAGGCGGCGATGACCGCAATGATGGCGCCCGACTATCAGGAGGTGTCCCCCATCGGCGAGGTCGATTCTCGCGACCGGGTGATCGGGTTCTACGCCGCCGACAAGAAATCGCCCGCGCCGCCGATGACGATCACCGAGACCGTCGCGCGACCCGCCGGCACGATCGGCGTCGTGACCATGCGAATCGCCTATACGATGCCCGGCAAGGACGGCCAGATGCAGACCCGCGCAATGCGCGCCGGATTCGTCGCGCGCCGGATCAAGGGCGACTGGCAGTTCGTGTCGTTGCAGTTCACCCCGATCCGCGGATGACGACCTAAGCCGCCTCCGCCGGCAGCGTCGTCCAGCCCAGACCAGGGATCGTGATCGAGCGCTTGCCGGCCAGATCGGTGCGGCACACGATCAGTTCGCGGCTTTCGATATAGCCGATCAGCCGCTTCACGCGGCCGATCGAACTCGTGCCGTATGTTGCCGCGATCCGTGCGTCGGAGGGGCAGGGTTCACCTTCCCGCGCCGCGCGCGCGACCAGCAGGAACGCGCCGAGCATGTCGTCGGGCAGCCCGCTCGCCACGTCGAGCGCGGCGGTCCACGCCTCGTCGGTCATGTCGAAGATGCCGGCACGCGCGCAGCTCAGCCTGCGCACGAAACCCGGCAGGTCGAGCGGCGGCTTGGCGAGACCACCCATGCGGCAGCGCACCTGGAAATCCTGGAACAGCACCGACGGCGGGCGCAGCGTCGATTCGGGATCCTCAACGATCGCGCGGAACACGTCGGCATAGACCGCCTCGACCTCGTCGTCGGTCTTTTCGGGCGGGGGCGGTGCGGCGGTGCGCGGCTCGGGCGGGCGGGCGATGCCGTCGAGCAGCTCCTCCGCCGGCACGCGACGCGGGCGCGAATCGAACATCAGGCCCAGTTCGGGGGCATCGACGACCGGCTCAGACAACAGGTCCTGCAGGTCCATCGGCGCTGCGCTGGGGAGGGGGGTGAGCTTGGGGCTGCCGCTGCGTGCGGACGTTTCGACGTCGCCGATCTTCACGGTGATCGGCCGACGCGACACCGCCGGCCCGAGCGCCATGAACGTCCCGCGCTGGAGATCGCGAATCGCCTCCGCCTGGCGCCGTTCCATGCCGAGCAGATCGGCGGCGCGCGCCATGTCGATGTCCAGAAAGGTGCGGCCCATTAGGAAGTTCGAGGCCTCCGCCGCGACGTTCTTCGCCAGTTTCGCGAGGCGCTGAGTCGCGATCACGCCGGCGAGACCGCGTTTACGGCCGCGGCACATCAGATTGGTCATCGCCGCGAGCGACGCGCGGCGCACTTCTTCGGACACTTCGCCGCCCGTCACCGGCGCGAACATCTGCGCCTCGTCGACCACAACCAGCACCGGATACCAATGCTCGCGCGGCGCATCGAACAGCGCGGAGAGGAACGACGCGGCACAGCGCATCTGCCCCTCGACCTCGAGCCCCTCGAGGCTGAGCACCGCGGACGTCCGGTGTTCGCGCAACCGCGTGGCGATCCGCGCAATCTCGCGTTCGCTATAGTCGCCTGCCTCGATCACAACATGGCCGTGAGGGCCGGCGAGCGTCACGAAATCGCCTTCGGGATCGATCACGATCTGCTGGACATGCCCCGCCGATCGCTCGAGCAGCCGGCGCAGCAGATGCGATTTTCCCGATCCCGAATTGCCCTGCACCAACAGGCGCGTGGCGAGTAGTTCCTCCAGGTCGACGCCGACGGCAGTACCATTGCCGTCGGTGCCCATATTCACGCTAACCGTCATGCCGCGCGTTTGGCAGGTGCGGGCGCTTGTGGGCAAGGAGTCTTTGCAGCTTGCGTCGCGAGCGTTGCCGAGCGGGATGGGCGTCCCGACAAAACCTCACTGCCGTTCCCCCGCGAAAGCGGGGGCCCAGGAGCCAAGAGCGGCATCGTTCGTGACCCTGGGCTCCCGCTTTCGCGGGAGAACCAGCAGGGCCTGGGATGGCGAGATCATCGAGGGGCGACGGATACGCTGGAATTATCCCCAATCCCGGCTAGGCATCCGGCTATGGCCACATCCTCCCCGCTCGCCGATCTCTCGCAACGCCTGCTCGGCAAGGCACCGGGCGATCTCGACGAGGAGGAGCGCCGCGTCCTCGCGGGAATCGAGTCGGGTAGCATCGTCAGTCGCGACGCCGCCGACGTGTCGGACGAGCGTGCCACCTTCGGCGAGCGGTTGTCCGACCGCGTGGCGGCGATCGGCGGGTCGTGGGGATTCATCATCGCGTTCACCGCGGTGCTCATCGGCTGGATGATCCTCAATTCGGACATCCTCACGCACTTCGACGCGGCGTTCGATCCCTATCCCTACATCTTCCTCAACTTGCTGCTGTCGACCGTCGCCGCGATCCAGGCGCCGGTGATCATGATGAGCCAGAACCGGCAATCGGCGAAGGATCGCCTCGCTGCCAGCCTCGACTACGAGACCAATCTGCGCGCCGAACTCGACATCCTGCGCGTGCATCACAAGATCGATCATCTGGTGCTGGCGCGGCTGGAAGCGATCGAGGCGAAGATCGACGCTCTGGCGAAAACGGCCTCACCGTCCTAAAGCCACCGTATCAGGCTATTAGAGGCACCGATGGCAGGCCATTCCAAATACAAGAACATCATGTACCGCAAGGGTGCGCAGGACAAGAAGCGCTCGTCGGCGTTTAGCAAGCTCAGCCGCGAGATCACGGTCGCGGCCAAGATGGGGCTGCCCGACGTCGACATGAACCCGCGCCTGCGCGCGGCGGTGAACGCGGCCAAGGCGGCGTCGCTGCCCAAGGAGAACATCCAGCGCTCGATCGACAAGGCGAGCCGCGGCGACGCCGAGAATTACGAAGAGATCCGCTACGAGGGCTTCGGCCCCGGCGGCGTGTCGCTGATCATCGAGGCGCTGACCGACAACCGCAACCGCACCGCGACCAACGTGCGCGTCGCGGTCGGCAAGAACGGCGGCAACCTCGGCGCTGGCGGTTCGGTCAGCCACGCTTTCGACCGCGTCGGGCTGATCTCGTATCCCGCGAGCGCGGGCGATGCCGACACGGTGTTCGAAGCGGCGCTCGAAGCGGGTGCGGAGGACGTCACGTCGAGCGAGGACGGCCATGAGGTCTGGACCGCGCAGGGCGATTTGCACGAGGTGGCGAAGGCGTTGGAAGCGAAACTGGGCGAGGCCGAAGGGGCGAAGCTCGCCTGGCGTCCGCAGGTGATGGTCGCTGTCGAGGCCGACGATGCCGCGACATTGTTCAAGCTGATCGACGCGCTCGACGACGACGACGACGTGCAGACCGTCTGGGGCAATTACGAGGTCTCCGACGAGATCATGGAGTCGCTGGGTTGAGCCATTGAGATGAAGAAGGTGGGTTCACGCGGAGACGCGGAGACGCGGAGAGTTGATCTTCGTGCGATCGCCTTCCGCGTCAGCGGCCTCTCACCTGTCGGCCAGCCCGATGACGTGACAGTCCCGCTGACGCGAGGCGATAGCCACGGATACGACACCTCCGCGTCTCCGCGTCTCCGCGCGAACCAATCTTCTCCTTCTACCTACGCATGATCATCCTGGGACTAGACCCCGGCCTAGGCACCACCGGCTGGGGCGTCATCCGCGCGGATGGCAACCGGCTGAGCCATATCGCCAACGGCCAGATCAAGACCGATCCGTCGATGGCGCTCCCCCGCCGTCTCACTGCGCTGTACAACGCGTTGATCGACGTTATCCGCACCGAACGCCCCGACGGCGCTGCGGTCGAGGAAGTGCTCGGCAACACCAACGCGCAATCCACGCTGAAGCTCGGCCAGGCGCGCGGCGTCGTCCTGCTCGCCGCGGCGGGCGCAGGGCTGCATATCGGCGAATACCATCCCTCGACCGTGAAGAAGGGCGTCGTCGGCACCGGCGGCGCGGACAAGAAACAGATCCAGGCGATGATGGCCGTGCTGCTCCCCGGTGCAAAGCTCGCCGGACCCGATGCCGCCGATGCGCTGGCCGTCGCGATCACGCATGCGCATCACGTTGCCAGCGCCGCCGCCATGGCAAGACGCAGCGGCATCGGCGCGTAGTAGTTTTTCTCCCCCCCCGGTTGCCGACAAAAGCGCTGGGACAGGGTGTTTTCGAAAACAGTTTCGACGCGCCAATGCCGCTGTTCGGCGCGTGCCAAAACTTCTGCCAGCCAATTTCGCTCGGACACAACTTGGTTCATTTTGAATGAAATCGGGACCAGGCCGGTATCATTACCTGTCATTAAAGTTTTGATAGCCAAGCTCGTACCACTGTGGCAGCGCCACCAGGATGTCTAATTTAGATTAAGGTGCAGCGCGATGCTGGTCGAACAGGTGCGGGGCGGAACGAACAGCACCAATGTTCCGGCCGCGGCGTTCGCGATGCCCCCGGGCATGACGATGCGCTACGATCTGCCCGATCCGGCGTTGTCCGACTATTTGACCGGCTATGCGATCTACGCGTCGAACGACCCGGCGCCGATGCTCAACTGGTATCTGCCGGCGCCCGCGATGATCTCCGTGCTGGTCGACGCAGGCCCGTTGACCGTGTCGGTCGGCAATCATCGCTTCGGTCCGCTCGACCGCGCGAGCTTCTACGGGCCGACCAGCCGCGCCTTCCGGACGCAGACGCATGGCGGGATCGCCGTCGGCATCGGCCTCAGCGCGCTGGGCTGGTCACGGCTGACCGCGCGGTCGGCTGGCGAGTTTCACAACCGGGTCGTGCCGCTCGGCGCGGCACTGGGGACGGACCTGTCCGCGCGGCTGGTCGAGGGGCTCGACGCGCTCGACGACGACGCGCTCATCAAGCCGTTGCTGGACGGGGTCTTGGGATCGCTGTTCAACCGGGCACATCCGCGCGACGACCTGATCCGCGCGTTCACGGCGTTGACCGTCACCGACGGCGTGATCGAGATGAAGGACGTCGCGGACCGCCTCGACATCCCGACGCATGAACTCCGACGCATGGCGACGCGGCATTTCGGCATGCCGCCAAAATTGTTGCTCCGGCGCGCGCGGTTCCTGCGATCGTTCATCAGCCTGATCCGGACGGACGGCATGGCGGACTATTCGAAGATCGACAGCAGCTATTTCGATGCCTCGCATTTCCTGCGCGATGCCGGCACGTTCCTGGGCACGACCCCGCGCCGCTTCATCGCCTCCGACACGGTGTTCCTCAGGGCCAGCCTGCGCGCCCGCGCGATGGTGATCGGTGCGCCGACCCAGGCGCTGCACGAGGTCGCGAAGGCCACCGCGACCGTCCAGACCCGTCCGTCGGGCGGGCAGGACCGTCCGCAGCCCATCGCCTGACCGGCCTCGGCACGCGGGTCGCAGGGTCGAGAGGCCGGCATTTTGACGGGATGACGCCGCGTTGCCGATGTTCTACCGCGTGACCCAATGATCGTGCATCTCAAAGGACGGCTGGACTCGACCGGCATCGACCACGCCGTGATCGACGTCGGCGGCGTCGGCTATCTGGTCGGCGCCTCGGCGCGCACCTTGTCGGCGCTCGGGCCGATCGGTGAGGCGTGCACGGTGTTCACCGAATTGCTCGTCGGCGAGGATTTCCAGCGACTGGTCGGGTTCTCCAGCGCGGACGAGCGCGACTGGTTCCGATTGCTGACGGGCGTGCAGGGGGTCGGCGCGCGTGTCGCGCTCGCGATCCTGTCGGCGCTGGAACCGGTCGATCTCTCCCGCGCGATCGCCAGCGGTGACAAGGCGATGGTCGCGCGCGCGAACGGCGTAGGGCCGAAGCTCGCCCAGCGCATCGTGATGGAATTGAAGGACAAGGTCGGCGGCATCGCGCTCGGGCTCGGCCCGGCGGTGGTCAATGCCGCGCCCGGCGCGTCGGCGGATGCGGTATCGGCGCTGCTCAACCTCGGGTTCCGCCCGAACGAGGCAAGCGTCGCGGTGGCTGCGGCCGACGAGGAACTGGGCCCGGGGGCCTCGCTCGACGCGCTGGTCCGGCTGGCGCTGCGCAAGGCGTCCAAGTCTTAGGGTCGGTTTCCGTTCTCCTGCGTACGCAGGAGTCCAGGATCACGATCGTTGTGCCCCGTTACCCTGGGCTCCTGCGTACGCAGGAGAACGCTACCGACAGCCACTATTGTCCGCCACGTGTCCGCCATCATGACGGAGAGGGTTGGGACGGTGTTCGTACCACGTTCCCCTGTTGCTCACAGCGGCGTAAGCAGTGGCCTGCCCCCGAAATGCGCGTCGAGGTTCGCAATCACCAGCGCCGCCATCGCCGCCCGCCCGTCGACGGTCGCGCTTCCCTGATGTGGTGACAGGACGACCTGGTCCATCGCCTTGAGCGCGTCGGGAACGGCAGGTTCGTCGGCGAACACGTCCAGTCCAGCCCCGGCGATCTTCCCCGCCTGAAGCGCGGCCACCAACGCCGGTTCGTCGACCAGGCTGCCGCGCGCGATATTGATCAGGATGCCGTCCTCGCCGAGCGCCTCGAGAACATCCGCATCCACGATACGCGCCGTCGCGCCGCCACCGGGCGCCGCAATGATCAGCACGTCGCACGCCACCGCGAGCGATGCGATGTCGGCATGGAACACGCCCGCGAAATCCGGCTTGGCGGAGCGGGCGGTATATTGGAGGTCGCGCGCGAACGGTGCGGCGCGCGCGGCGATGGCCCTGCCGATCCGGCCCAGCCCGAAGATGCCGATGCTTCGCCCGCTCGCGCGCCGAGCAAGATCGACCTGCCACCCGCCTTTGCGCACCGCACGGTCATTCGCGACGAGTCGCCGCTGGACCGCCAGCATCAGCCCGATCGCCAGATCCGCAACGTCGTCGGTCAGCACGTCTGGCGTCGTCGTCACCGCAACGCCGCGCGCGCGGGCCTCCGCAAGATCGACGCCATCATACCCGACGCCGTGGATCGCGATGATCTCCAGCGCGGGAAGGCGATCGAGCAGCGTCGTGTCGACCACGCTGCTCCCGCCCCCGACGATCGCCCGCGTCGTCGCCGGCGGCTCCGTCCGGTGCACCGTAAAGCGCGCGGCGAGCGCCGCCTCCAACGTAGGCGAGGCTCCGCCCAGCAGATACAGATCGGGATGTGCGGTTTCGTGGGCCATGACCAACCCATAGCCGCCTTGCCCCCTTCACCGCGAGCGCGCTATCGCGGGCGGGTGACCGATACAGACCGCATCCTGAATGCCGCCAAGCGTCCCGAAGACGTCGACGCCGCGCTCCGCCCTAAGACGCTCGACGAATTCGTCGGGCAGAAGGCCGCGCGGGAGAACCTGCGCATCTTTATCCAGGCGGCCAAATCGCGCGGCGATGCGCTGGATCACGTGCTGTTCTTCGGGCCACCGGGGCTCGGCAAGACCACGCTCGCGCAGATCGTCGCGCGTGAGATGGGAGTGGGGTTCCGCGCCACCTCGGGGCCGGTGATCGCCAAGTCGGGCGACCTCGCCGCGCTGCTGACCAATCTCGAGGATGGCGACGTGCTGTTCATCGACGAGATCCACCGGTTGCAGCCTGCGGTCGAGGAGGTGCTGTACCCGGCGATGGAGGACCGCGCGCTCGACCTGATGATCGGCGAGGGGCCTAGCGCGCGCTCGGTGAGGATCGACCTGCCGCGCTTCACGCTGATCGGTGCGACGACGCGGCAGGGGTTGCTGACGACGCCGCTTCGCGATCGCTTCGGCATCCCGGTGCGGCTGCAATTCTACACCGTCGAGGAACTGGAGCGCGTCGTCACGCGCGCGGCGGGACTGCTCGGGCTGGGCATCGCCAAGGACGGCGCGATGGAGGTCGCACGGCGCGCGCGAGGCACGCCGCGTATCGCCGGGCGGTTGCTGCGACGAGTACGCGATTTCGCCAATGTCGCGGGGCACGAGACGGTCGATGCGCGCGCGGCGGATGCGGCCCTCAACCGGCTGGAGGTCGATTCGCTCGGGCTCGATGCGATGGATCGCCGTTACCTGATGATGATCGCGGACATTTATCGCGGCGGACCGGTCGGCGTCGAGACGCTGGCGGCCGGCCTGAGCGAACCGCGCGACACGATCGAGGAGGTGATCGAGCCCTATCTGATCCAGCTCGGCCTGATCGCGCGCACCGCACGGGGCCGGTTCCTGAATGCAGGCGGCTGGAAGCATCTCGGCCTGAACCCGCCGGCCGGCAGCCAGGACGGCCTGTTCGACGCGTAACAAAGCCTCCGTCATCCTGGGCTCGACCCAGGATCCAGAGCCAGCAGCGCCGAGGGTCTTGGCTCTGGATCCCAGCTTCCGCCGGGATGACGATGAGATTGGTCCAACTTCGCCCCGGCATCGCTTTTGTTGCGTGGCACCCAAGCGCTTCATCTGATAGCCAACGCAAATGCCCCTTTCGGCCGCCGCCTCCGCCCGCGAAATCCTCACCAGCCTTCACGACGTGATGGCCTCGCGCACCTCCGCGCAAGCCAAGCTGAACGCCGTGGTCGGCATCATCGCCACCGCGATCGACAGCGAAGTCTGCTCGATCTACTTGCTGCGCGAAGGCGTGCTCGAACTGTTCGCCACCCGCGGCCTCGACCAGGCGGCGGTCCACGTCACCAAGCTCGCGCTTGGCGAAGGGCTCGTCGGCACGATCGCCGAGGATGTCGAGGTGCTCAACCTCGACGAAGCCGCGAGCCATCCCGACTTCGCCTACAAGCCCGAGACCGGCGAGGACCGGTTCCACAGCTTTGCCGGCGTGCCGATTATCCGCCGCGAGCGGTCGGTGGGCGTGCTGGCCGTCCAGCACACCGATCGTCGCAAATATGCCGATGTCGAGATCGAGGCGTTGCAGACGGTCGCGATGGTGCTTTCCGAACTGATCGCCAATGCGGGGCTCATCGATGCCACCGGCGGCGGCGCGGATCGGCCGCAGTCGACCGCGGCGATGCGCATCCCCGGCCAGAAGCTGGTCGACGGCATGGGCGCCGGCTTCGCGGTCTATCACCAGCCACGCATCACGATCGAGCACACCGTCGCCGAGGACACCGATGCCGAGCGGCACCGAGTCTATGCGGCGTTCGACAAGATGCGCGAAGGCATCGACCGGATGACGCGCGAAGCCGAATTCGGCGTCGGCGGCGAGCATGTCGAAGTGCTCCAGACCTACAAGATGTTCGCCTATGACGAGGGCTGGGCACGGCGGATCAACGAGGCGATCGACTCCGGCCTGACCGCGGAGGCGGCGATCGAGCGCGTCCAGCAGCGGACCCGCCAGCGCATGCGCCAGATCGACGATCCGCTGCTCGCCGACCGGATGCACGATCTGGAGGACCTGTCGAACCGGTTGCTCCGCATCGTCTCGGGCCAGATGGGCACCGCCGCGCAGATGGGGCTGCGTCAGGACACCATCCTGATCGCGCGCAACCTCGGCCCCGCCGAACTGCTCGAATATGACAAGCGCCGGCTGAAGGGCGTGATCCTCGAAGAAGGATCGCTGACCGCGCACGTCACGATCGTCGCGCGCGCGATGGGCGTGCCGGTGCTCGGCCGCGTTCGCGATATCCGCCGCCTCGTCGCGGAGGGCGACATGCTGCTGCTCGACAGCGCCGAGAGCAACGTCTTCGCGCGCCCCTCGGCGTCGATGGAGGAGGCGTTCGAGGCGCGACTGGCGATGCGGCAGAAGCGCAAGGCGGCGTTCGCGGCGCTGCGCGACGTGCCGCCGGTCACCAGGGACGGCCACCGCCTGACGGTGATGGTCAACGCCGGCCTGCGCGACGACGTGGCCGCGCTCGATGTCACCGGCGCGGACGGCATCGGCCTGTTCCGCACCGAGTTCCAGTTCCTCGTGTCGGCGACGCTGCCGCAGCGCGAGCGCCAGCAGCGGCTCTACCGCGAAGTCCTCGACGCGGCGGGCGATCGCCCGGTGATCTTCCGCACCGTCGACATCGGCGGCGACAAGGCGTTGCCGTATCTCAACAAGGAAGACGCGGACGAAGAGAACCCGGCCATGGGCTGGCGCGCGCTGCGCCTCGGCCTGGAGCGCGACGGGTTGATGAAGGTGCAGGCACGTGCGTTGCTGGAGGCCGCCGCCGGCCGCACGCTCAACGTGATGTTCCCGATGGTCAGCGAGCCATGGGAGTTCGACGAGGCGCGCGGCTTGTTCGAGGCGCAGCGGACGTGGCTCGAGGGACGCGGGCGGAAAATGCCGCTCGCGATCCGCTACGGCGCGATGCTCGAAGTGCCGGCGCTCGCCGAGATGCTCGACATCCTGCTGCCGAAGATCGAGTTCCTGTCGATCGGCACCAACGACCTGACCCAGTTCCTGTTCGCCGCCGACCGCGCCAACCCGAAGCTCGCCGAGCGCTACGACTGGCTCAGCCCGTCGATCCTCCGCTTCATCGCGCGGCTGGTCGCGCCGGTCCGCGCGGCCGGCGTCGATCTGACGGTATGCGGCGAGATGGGCGGGCGGCCGCTGGAGGCGATGGCGTTGATCGGGCTGGGGATCGAGCGGCTGTCGATCACCCCCGCCGCGGTCGGACCGATCAAGGCCATGACGCGCTCGCTCGATCGCGCCGCGCTGACGCAATACATGGCAGGCTTGCTGGCCGATCCTCCGCGCGACATGCGGGCGGCGTTGACCGCCTGGGCGACCGAGAACGGCGTCGAAATCGTCTGATCGGCGGAAAGCTGCGGTTAAGACGCACGGTGCGTTGACACGGCTTGGGCCCTCTGAAAGACGGGTGGCGTGGCGGGCAACGCTACGCGCCCGTGTTCGGAGACAAGAATGGACGAGGTCGAAACCGGCCAGAACGCAGCACCTGCTCAACCAGAGCGTGCTGGCGACATTCTCCGTAAGGCGCGCGAGGCGCAGGGACTGACCGTCGCCGATATCGCGACGCGGACCCGTGTGCCGTTGCGCCATCTTGAAGCGATCGAGGCGTCCGATTATTCCACGCTGCCGTCCTCGACCTATGCGGTCGGGTTCAGCCGCGCTTATGCGCGTGCGATGGCCATCGACGAGGTGCAGATCGCGAACCTCGTGCGCGGTGACGTCGCGAAGCTGGGTCGCAAGACGCCCGAATACGAACCGTATGAGATGACCGATCCGTCGCGCGTTCCCTCGCGGGGTATCGCGATCGTCGCGCTCGGTCTGGCGATCGCGGTGCTGGTTCTGGTCGGGCTGTGGTATGGCACCGACATGTTCCGCGGATCGAGTAGTTCCTCGACCACGACGCCGATCGCCGAGACCGTGCCGAACCCTGCCGCGCAGACTGCGCAACCGGTGCCTGCGCCGGCCACGCCGGCCAACGGACAGGTCACGCTGACCGCCTCGGACGAGGTCTGGATGCGCGTCTATGATGCCGACAACAAGACGCTGTATCTCGGCACGATGAAGCCCGGCGAGAAGTTCGACGTGCCGAAGGATGCCAAGGATCCGAAGATCAACATCGGTCGCGCGGACAAGCTGACAGTGACACTTAACGGTGCCGCGGCGCCGGCGCTGGGCACCGGCGAGCGCGCGATCAAGGACGTCGCCGTCGGTGCGCCCGCGATCGCCGCGCGGATCGCAGGCACGCCTTTGCCGCAGGCCACGCCGGCAACGAGCGAAGCAACCCGTGCGCGCCCCTCCGAGCGGCCCCGCACCGCCAGCCGTCCGCGTACGCCGCGTCGTTCGCTCAGCGAGACGCAGCGCGCTAACCTGGACGCCGCCGCTAATCCGACGCCCGCCGCTACGGCAACGCCCAATCCGTGAAAACCTGCGGGCCTCGCCAGCGCCTTAAGGCTGGCGACAGGATGGGTAGTGCAGCTATACCCGGACGATTAACCAATCCACCGGGGGGTGTGGCCCATGCGTAAGTCAATTCTGGTCGGCGTCTGCCTCGCCGCTCTTCTGCCCGCCGCGATCTCCACGGGTGCGCAGGCGCAAAATGTCGAGGGCCGCGTCGGCAAGCTCGAAAGCGAAATGCGCGCGGTCCAGCGGAAGGTCTTCCCGGGTGGTGCCGGCCAGATGCTCCAGCCCGAGGTGCGTGCGCAGCAGAGCGAGCAGGGCCCGGGGCCTGGCTCGCCCGCGACCAGTGCGCTGGCCGACGTGAACCAGCGCGTGACGTCGCTCGAACAGCAGATGACGTCGCTCACCGAACAGATCGAGCAGAACCAGAACCGTACGCGCCAGTTGCAGGATGCGTTCGACAATTACCGTCGCTCGAACGACGCGCGGATGAAGACGCTCGAAACCGGCCCCGCGCCGATCGCGACGGGGGCTGGTGGCCCGAGCGAGTCCGACGACCAGTCAAGCGACGGTCCATCGAACGGGGGCCCATCCCGCCCGACCACGCGCCCCGAGACGGCAAGCAGGCCCGGTACGGCGACACCGACCAAGGTCTCGGTCGAGAAGCCCTCGACCGGCGATCCGGCGGAGGACGAATATATGTATGGCTACCGCCTGTGGGCGGCCAAGCAATACCCGCAGGCCGAGGCGCAACTGAAGAAGGTCGTCGCCGAATACCCCAAGAGCAAGCGCGCCAGCTATGCGCAGAACCTGCTCGGCCGGTCCTATCTCGAC
Source organism: Sphingomonas sp. HMP9 (assembly GCF_013374115.1). Taxonomy (NCBI): domain Bacteria; kingdom Pseudomonadati; phylum Pseudomonadota; class Alphaproteobacteria; order Sphingomonadales; family Sphingomonadaceae; genus Sphingomonas; species Sphingomonas sp. HMP9. Next base: position 3,356,249 of record NZ_AP022673.1, read on the forward strand.
GAGGGAAAGCCGAGCCTCGCGTCGATGGCGTTCTACGACAATTACAAGAAGATGCCCGAGGGCGAACGCGCGCCGGACAGTCTGTTGTATCTGGGCCAGGCGCTGACGAAGCTCAACAAGCCCGCCGATGCCTGCAAGGTGTATGACGAGCTGAACGACGTCTATGGCGCCAAGATGGCGTCCGCGATGAAGGGCCAGGTCGCCGCCGGGCGCAGCGCGGCGAAGTGCAAGTAAGTGATCCGAAGTGCTAGTAACTGATCCTCTAACCGGTGTGTGTGATCCCTTGCTTGTGACTTCGCATCGCCCACCAGCACCACCCCGGCGTAGGCCGGGGCCCAATTGGCAAGGTCGTCGTAACGGAGGGCTGCGCTCGGTCATTACCGTCCCCCAATTGGGCCCCGGCTTCCGCCGGGGTGGTGACCGCTCGACTGTGACGGCGCGCACCGCATGACCGAAGAAGGACGCCGCTTCGCCGCCGACTTCGCGCGCCTGGCCAGCGACATCACCAACCCGCTGTTCGCCGTCTCCGGCGGCCCCGACAGCATGGCGATGCTCACGCTCGCGCACGAAGCGCTCCCGCCCGGCTTCACGGTCGCCAGCATCGATCACCGCCTCCGCCCCGAAGCGGAGGAGGAGTCCGCGATGGTCGCCGCCCACTGCGCGACGCTCGGTATTCCCCACGCCACGCTCGCTCCCACCGAACCGATCACCGGCGCCAGCATCCAGGCACAGGCGCGCACCACGCGCTACGCGCTGCTCACCGATCACGCCCGCGCGATTGGCGCAGGGGCGCTCGTCACCGGCCATCACGCCGACGATCAGGCCGAGACCTTCCTCATGCGCGCCGCGCGCGGTTCGGGCCTCGCCGGCCTCGCCGGAGTCCGCGCGCGTACCGAGGTCCACGGCGTCACGGTCGTTCGCCCGCTGCTCGACTGGCGCCGCGCCGAACTCCGCGCGATCGTCCGCCGTGCCGAAGTGCCGTTCTTCGACGACCCCTCGAACCACGACGACCGGCACGATCGCACTCGTTTCCGCCGGTTGCTGGGCGAGAATGAATGGCTCGGCACGCCCAACCTCGCGCGCGCCGCCGCCGCGCTCGCCGAGACCGATACCGACGTCCGCGCGATGGTCGAATGGATCTGGACCGGACGCGCCAAGGTCGGCGGCGGCGAGGTGAAGCTCGCGGTCGAGAAGCTGCCGCGCGAGATCCTCCGCCGCCTTGCCCGCCGCGCGATCGGCACGGTCCGTGCCGAGGCGGGCATCGTCGCGCCCGAATGGAGCGAGGCCGCCAACATCGAGAGCCTGCTCGACTCGCTGATGGCCGGCAAGCGCACGACCCAAGCCGGGATCATCGCCAGCGTCCGCGGCGACGTCTGGCGCTTCCGCGAGGCGCCACCGCGAAGAACGGCGTAGCGTGCCCGTCCGTTCACACTGATCAACGCAAGTCGCGCGTTGTTCCATTGCCATTAACCTGCGCGCGCTTATCTTGTGCGGTGAAAGGTATCGTGCACCCATGAGCGACAACGACAACCGCGGTCAGAAGCCCCAGGGCTCCGGAAACGGTGGCCCCGAAAATGGCGGCGGCAATCCTTGGATGAAAAGCCTGTTGATCTGGGTCGGCATCCTGCTCGCGCTGGCGATGTTCGTGACTCTGTTCGACGGCCGCACCGCGGCATCGGGCGGCAACACGATCGCCTATTCGGCGTTCCTCGACAAGGTCGACGAGGGCACCGTCAAGGACGTCAACATCTCGCGCGATATCATCTCGGGGACGCTGTCCTCGGGCGAGAAGTTCAAGTCGTATCCGATCCCCGATTCGACGCTGGTGCCGAAGCTGCGCGAGAAGGGCGTCTCGATCAGCGCGAAGCCCGAAGAGGGCCCGTCGATGCTGGCGCTGCTGCTGTATCAGTCGCTGCCGTTCCTGCTGTTCCTCGGCATCGCGTTCTTCGTGCTGAAGCAGATGCAGAAGAATTCGGGCTCCGGCGCGATGGGCTTCGGCAAGTCGCGCGCCAAGATGCTGACGCAGAAGGAGGGCAAGGTCACCTTCCAGGATGTCGCCGGGATCGACGAGGCGCGTGAAGAGCTTGAAGAGATCGTTGAGTTCCTCAAGGATCCGACCAAGTTCGCCCGCCTGGGCGGCAAGATTCCCAAGGGTGCGTTGCTCGTCGGATCGCCCGGCACCGGCAAGACGCTGCTCGCCCGCGCGATCGCAGGCGAAGCAGGCGTGCCGTTCTTCACGATCTCGGGTTCCGATTTCGTCGAGATGTTCGTTGGCGTCGGCGCGAGCCGTGTTCGCGACATGTTCGAACAGGCCAAGAAGTCAGCACCGTGCATCGTCTTCATCGACGAAATCGATGCGGTCGGTCGGCACCGTGGTGCCGGTCTCGGCAACGGCAATGACGAGCGCGAGCAGACGCTGAACCAGCTGCTGGTCGAGATGGACGGCTTCGAAGCCAACGAAGGCATCATCATCATCGCCGCGACCAACCGTCCCGACGTGCTCGATCCTGCGCTGCTGCGTCCGGGCCGCTTCGATCGCCAGGTCACGGTGCCGCGTCCGGATATCGAGGGCCGCATCAAGATCCTCGAAGTGCACATGAAGAAGGTGCCGCTCGCACCCGACGTCGACGCACGCGTTATCGCACGCGGTACGCCGGGCTTCTCTGGCGCCGATCTCGCCAACCTCGTCAACGAGGCGGCGCTGCATGCGGCACGCAAGGGTAAGCGCCTGGTGGCGATGGCCGAGTTCGAGGAGGCCAAGGACAAGGTCATGATGGGCGCAGAGCGTCGCAGCATGGTCATGACCGACGACGAGAAGCGGATGACCGCGTATCACGAGGCCGGCCACGCCGTCGTCGCGATGCACGAGGCCGCCTCGGATCCGATCCACAAGGCGACGATCATCCCGCGCGGCCGCGCACTGGGCATGGTCATGCGGCTGCCCGAGCGCGACTCGTACAGCTATCACCGCGACAAGATGTACGCGAACCTCGCGGTATCGATGGGCGGCCGCGTCGCCGAGGAAGTCATCTTCGGCTACGACAAGGTCTCGTCGGGCGCATCGGGCGACATCCAGTACGCGACCGGTCTGGCACGCGACATGGTCACGCGCTGGGGCATGTCGGACAAGGTCGGGCCGCTCGAATATGGCGAGCCCGAGGGTGAGTCGTTCCTTGGTTACTCGTCGAGCCGTCCGTCGCGCATGTCGAACTCGACCGCGCAGTTGATCGACGACGAGATCAAGCGGATCGTCGAAGGCGGTCTCGACCGCGCCAAGCAGGTGCTGAGCGATCATGTCGACCAGCTCCATACCGTGGCCGGTGCGCTGCTCGAGTTCGAGACGCTGACCGGTGACGAGATCAAGAAGCTGATCGCGGGCGAGGATCTCGATCGGCCGGATCCGGGCGCAAAGGCCTCGACCGTCCCGCGTGCGGGTACGTCGATCCCGAAGACGCGGCGTCCGTCGGGTCCGTTCGGTACGCCGACACCCCTGGGGGCATGATCCGGTTCACCCGGCAGTCACCGAACTAACTCTATGGGCGGCCTTTTCCCGGAAAGGTCGCCCATGTCGTATTCGCGTTCCAAGGCTGTAGTCGCTGCGTTGCTGATGGTCGGCGTGGCGATGCCGGCGCAGGCGGCGATGACCGTCGGCACCTTCCTCGCCCGCGCCAATGCGTTGCGCGACCAAGGCCCGATGGCGCTGATGTCGCCCGACCTCCCCGCGCTGAAGGCCGAAGCCAAGGCTGCGACCAACCAGCTCAGGGCCGAACGCGCCGCACGCGCCGCCGCCGGCAAGCCACCGATCGCCTGCGTGCCGGAGGGCGAATCCGTCGGCATCATGGACATGCTCGACGGCTTGAACGAACTCCCCGCCAGCTACCAGAAACGCCCCTTAAAGGACGGCTACGCCCGCGTCCTGGCGAACCTCTACCCGTGCCGCTAAAGCGCGCGCCGTGACGGTTTCTGCTCTCAAAGCGCGCTCGTTCTCGGTCGCACGCCGGGGGCGCGCCATTTTCCCGTTCGCGCTGAGGGCACGCCCCCTCCCCCCGTCACGCACTGAGTAGACGCCGGCCCCGTTCGCCCTGAGCGATGTCGAAGGGCATGCCCATCGCGCAGGGGGGGGCGACTTCAACCAGGCGTACTACGGTCCAGCCCGGACGCATCGAACGGCCAGGCATCAACGGAATGCCGCGCAGCCGCCTGCTCAGTCCGTCAATCCGTGCAGCAACAACAGAATGACAAACGCCAATAGCACCGTGAACGCGAACGTCAGTAGCGCCACCGTCCGCCACGCCGCCGACCGTTTCCGCAGCGCATACGTACCACGAAGCTGCGCGAACATGTGGATCGGGGGCACGAGCAACGCCGCCATCACGATCCAGCCGTCCGCGACGCCGATCACGCCCGCGACGATCAGCACGATCGTCAACAACATCATGAACGCCAGCGAATAGGTCACGAAGATCGCGTGGTCGTAGAGGTGGTATTGGCGCCGCCAGAGGAACAGAAGCGCCATGAACGGTACCGATAGCGGGATCAGGCCCCAGCTATATTTATACGCGCTGGTCTGCAGCTTGTAGAACATCAGGCCCGGATTGCCGTTCGCCTTGGCGATGCCGTGGTCGAGCCGTTCCCAACCGGTCTTGAAGTCGCCGAGATCGACCAGCCCACCGTTGGCGCCGCCATTTTGCATATCCGCGGCGACACCGAGCGCGCGGACGGTCGTTCGCAACGCGTCCGCCTGCCGATCGAGCGCAGCGCGCGACTCTGCGGATAAAGTGGCGTGCGCGCGCTGTGCCTCGACTTGGTTCAGCGCGATGCGAGCCTTGGCCGATTCCCGCGCATAATCGGATATCTTGCCGGTACGCTCGTTCCGGATGAAGTCCGTCGTCATTTCGCCGCCGACCGCGCCGATCGTCGCGAACATCAGGAAGACCGTGAACAGGAACAGCGCAAGCGGCGACACGAACCGCGCCCGCTCGCCATTGACGTAGCGCCGCGTGAGCATCCCGGGATGCAGGATCAGCAGCGGCAGCGTGCGCCATATCTTGCCCTCGAAATGAAACACCCCATGCGCAATCTCATGGCCGATCCCGCCTAGCGAACGATGCACATGCGCGGATTGCCCGCAGGCATGGCAATGCTCGCCCAGCAACCGTGTCCCGCAATTGAGGCAAAGCGCGCCTTCCAGATCATGTCCTGGATGCACATGCCGTGCCTCTCCGGCTTTCGGTTCGAACGCGCGCCCAACGAGCGTACCTGTAGCGATATCCGCCGCTGCTCCGATTTCCCCGGTCATGCTTCCCCCTCGTAATACCGCCAGCGTAACGAGTCCGCGGCGTTGGCGCGAGAGGCTTCGCATGGTAGCGAACGCCGCATGGCCGACATAGAAAATCCCGCCGCATTGATCGCAGAAATGGCCCATCGCGCGCGCTCTGCCGCGTTGGTGCTGGCGGCCATGCCGTCGGCGCGGAAGGCGGCGGCATTGGCGTTGGCGGCAAAGTCCATTCTGGCGGCGTCCGACGCGATCGTTGCGGCAAATGTTGAAGATATGGCACGGGCGGCCGCATCCGGCCTGTCGGGTGCGCTGCTCGACCGGTTGCGACTGGACGATGCGCGGGTCGCGGCGACGGCGGGGGGAGTGGCGGCCGTGGCAGCGCTGACGGATCCGGTCGGGCAGGTGATCGACGCCAGCGAGCGTCCGAACGGCCTGAAACTCTCGCGCGTCCGCGTGCCGATCGGCGTGATCGGCATCATCTACGAGAGCCGCCCCAACGTCACCGCGGACGCCGCGGCGCTATGCGTCATGGCCGGCAACGCAGCGATCCTGCGTGGCGGGTCGGAAGCGGTGAAGAGCAACCGGGCAATCCATGCCGCGCTGGTGGCAGGACTGGAGGCGGGCGGGGTGCCTGCCGATGCGGTGCAGCTCGTGCCGACCACCGATCGTGCCGCGGTCGGCGCGATGCTCGCGGCGGACGGGGCGATCGACCTGATCATCCCCCGCGGCGGCAAGAGCCTCGTCGCGCGCGTACAGGCCGAGGCGCGCGTGCCGGTGCTCGCGCATCTCGACGGCATCAACCATGTGTATGTCGATGCGTCGGCAGCGTCTGCGATGGCGGAGGCGGTCGTCGTCGACGCCAAGATGCGGCGCACGGGTGTGTGCGGTTCGATGGAAACGCTGCTGATCGACCGGGACTATGCAGACTCAGCCGCCCTGATCCGAAGCCTCGCGGCAACGGGCTGCGAAATACGCGGCGATGCACGCGCGCGCGCGCTCGTGCCCGAGATCGTCGCCGCCGACGCCGTCGACTGGGATACCGAGTATCTCGACGCAATCGCCTCGGTCGCGATTGTCGACGGGGTGGACGGTGCGATCGCGCATGTCGCCCGCCACGGCTCGCATCACACCGACGCGATCATCGCCGAGGATGCGGCCGTTGCCGAGCATTTCCTGACCGCCGTCGACAGCGCGATCGTCCTCTGGAACGCCTCCACCCAGTTCGCAGACGGCGGCGAGTTCGGCTTGGGCGCGGAGATCGGCATCGCCACCGGCCGCGTCCACGCGCGCGGCCCCGTCGCGCTCGAGGGGCTCACCACCTACAAGTGGATCGGCCGCGGCACCGGCCAGGTGCGCGGTTGATGCGCTGTGTCGATCAGCGTAGCGTGAGGCCATGAACGCGTCCGTTTCGATCACGACTCCGCTCGATCCAGTCACCTTCGCGATGGTCGAGGAGCTCGCGCAGTATCGCGGCATCACCGGCGAAGAGTTCGCAGCAGAGGCGATCCGGGAGGCGGCTGAACATCACGCCGAAATGCGCGCTTTCATCCAGGCCGGAATAGACTCCGCCGATCGAGGCGAACTGATCAGCCAGGAAGAGATGGAAGCCTGGTTCGAAGAGCGTGTCGCTGCTCGCCGGCAAGGATGAGCCGCGCGAGCTGGGCTGCGCTCGCGCGGATCGATCTAGCGCGGATCGATGATTTCAATGCACGACACGATCTCGACTATGCCGATTCGGTCGGTCGCGCTGCGATCGCCGCGGGCAATTTCCTGGCAGATTTTCCCGCTGCGGGGCCGGTCGTCGATCGCGGCGAACGAAAATGGCGTGTGCCCGAAACCGACTATATCCTGATCTATCGCATCGTGCCCCATGGCGTCGAAATTCTCCGAGCGTTTCATGCGCGTGAGAATTGGCGGAAATATCCTTGACCCGCGTCGGCATTCTCGGCGGGTCGTTCAACCCCGCGCACCGCGGCCATCGCGGGATCACGCTCGCGGCGATCGACGCGCTCGCGCTCGACGAAGCGTGGTGGCTGGTGTCCCCTGGCAATCCGCTCAAGTACGCGGCGAACGATATGGCGCCGCTGCCTGCGCGCCTTGCATCCGCGCGACGCATGGCGCGCCGCGCGCCGATCCGTGCGACCGATATCGAGTCGCGGCTGCACACGCGGTACACGCTCGACACGATCCGCAAGCTCAAGCGGCGCTACCCCAGGATCCGCTTCATCTGGTTGATGGGCGCGGACAATCTGGCCGACTTCCACCGGTGGAAGAACTGGCGGCAGATCGCCCGCGAGGTTCCGATTGCGGTAATCGCGCGTCCGGGATATGACGGGCGCGCCCTCGCGGCCCCCGCGATGGGTTGGCTGCGGCGCTTCCAACGGCGCACAGACCATGCGAAGAGCTGGACGACGTGGAGATTGCCGGCCCTTGTGCTGTTGCGCTTCCGACCCGACCCGACCTCCGCAACTGGCCTGCGCGCCAAAAATCCCGACTGGGTCCAGCAGGTTGCTGGTCCGGTAGTTTTACCCAGGAGCTGACTTGGCCACTTCCCCTACTGCCCCTCGCGCGACCGACCCCGAAGAGGTTGAGGCGCTGCATCGCCTGATCCTCGCGTCGCTCGACGACGACCAGGCGGTCGAGACGATCTCGATCCCGCTCGCGGGCAAGACCAGCATCGCCGATTACATGGTGATCGCCAGCGGTCGTTCGACCCGCCAGGTCGCCTCGACGGCGCAGAAGCTGGCCGAGCGGATCAAGGCCGAGTTCAAGCGTCCGGTGAAGATCGAAGGCCTGCCGACCGCCGACTGGGTGCTGATCGACGCGACCGACGTCATTGTCCACTTGTTCCGCCCCGAAGTCCGCAGCTTCTACAATCTGGAGCGGATGTGGGCGTTCGGCGATGCGCCGACGCCGCCTGCCCCCCCGGCTTCAATGCCGACGTTCACCGACGAAGACTAAACCGACCCCGAGGCGGCGATGCTGCTCCACATCGTCGCCCGCGGACGGATCGGGCGGTCGCCCGAGGCGGACCTTGTCGACCGCTATCTCAAGCGGATCGTTTGGCCGACCAAGGTCAGCGAACTCCCCGACACCGGCGGCAAGATCCCGCTCGTCGGCGAGCAGACCAAACGCATCCTGCTCGACGAGAAGGGCGAGACGCTCTCCTCGTCGCAGTTCGCGCATAAGCTCGAACGGTGGCGCGACGACGGCGTGCGCGAGGCGCGGTTCATGATCGGCGCCGCGGACGGCTTCGACGATGCCGCGCGCGACGAGGCCGATCTGCTGTTTTCGTTCGGTCGCGCGACCTGGCCGCATCTGCTGGCGCGCGCGATGCTGGCCGAGCAGCTTTTCCGCGCGACCAGCATCCTTGCCAACCACCCCTATCACCGCGAAGGGTGATGCATGAGGGCAGGGGGCGTCTTGGCGATCGCGACGCTGTTCGCGGCGGCGGGCGTCACCGCGCAGACTGACGCGCCCGCGGTCGTGACCGAGCAGCAACGCCTGGTCGCGGCAAAACGCGACGCCGCGATCGCCACCGTCCGCGCCGCCAAGCTCGTCGCCGCCGCCACCCGGGAACGCAACGCCGCCGACAAGGCGCGCCGGGAAGAACAGGCGCTGGCCGCCCGCGTGACCGCGGCCGAAGCCAATCTCGCGACCGCCAGTGCGCGCGTGGCGCTGGTCGAGCGGTTGCTGTCGGATCAGCGCGCCAGGCTCGGCCATGCGCAAACCCCCGTCGCGCGGCTGTTGGCGGCGCTGGAGTCGCTCGCCCGCCGCCCGACGATCGTCGCGGTCGCGCAGCCGGGGTCGGTCGACGACCTCGTCCATGTCCGCGCGGTGCTCGGCAGCGCCTTGCCCGTCGTCCGCCAGCGCACGCAAGTCGTCCGCACCGAACTCGCCGAGACGCGCCGCCTGCAGGCCAGCGCCACGCTCGCCGCCAAGGCGCTCGCCGATAGCCGCGCACGCCTCGAGAATGATCGCCAGGCGCTCGCCAACCTCGAGGCGCGGCATCGTCAGCGCAGCCAGGCCCTCGGCCGGAACGCGCTCAGCGAGTCCGACCGCGCGCTGGCGCTCGGCGAACGCGCACGCGATCTCGTCGATGGGATGACCGCCACGACCAACGCCAAGACGACCGCGGCTAGTCTGATCGCGCTCGCCGGCCCGATCCCGCGACCGATCGCGCGTGGCAGCATACCCGCCGCGCCACCACGCGGCGTGTACCGCACGCCGGTATCGGGCAAGCTCGTCACAGGTTTCGACGAAATCTCGGACGCCGGCGTCCGGTCGCGCGGCCTGACGTTCGCCACCGCGCCCCGCGCGCGCGTCGTCGCCCCCGCTGCGGGGACGATCCGCTACGCCCGCCGCTTCCGCGACTATGGCGTCATCGTCATCATCGACCATGCCGACGGCTGGACCAGCCTCGTCACCGGCCTCGCCGCGACTACGGCCAGGCCCGGCGACCGCGTCACGATGGGCGCCCCGCTCGGCACCGCGCCCGGCGAAGACCCGCGCATCACCGTCGAGCTCCGCCGCCAAGGCCGCCCCGTTGACGTCGCCTCATTGATAGGGTCGCGCTGATCGGCCAAGCCCGATGGCCGCCGCCCTTCAATCCTCCCCCGCAAGGGGGAGGTGGCTGGCACTTGCCAGACGGAGGGGGAGGAACGCGATCACCACTGTTCCGTGTCCTCCCCCTCCGTCACCTTCGGCGACACCTCCCCCTGGCGGGGGAGGATCGAAAGAGTCCTCCGGTCAGCCGCCATTAACCCTCACCAAGCTTTGCTCCGCGCGCGCGTTGCCGCCAGCGTTCGGCTACGCTACGCCGTCACGACCGTACGACCCGTCTTTTCTCAGGTTGCAGGACCATCGATGCCTCGTCCTATACTGCGTACCCCGATCCTTACCGCGACGGCGATCGTCGGCGCGCTGACGCTGATCCCATTGGCTACCTCGGCAATGGCGGCGGTCGACACCGACACGTACCGCGAGTTCGACCAGTTCCTCGACGTCTTCAACCGCGTGAAGGCGGAATATGTCGACAAGGTCGACGACAAGACGCTGATCAAGGGCGCGATCCAGGGGATGCTCGCCAGCCTCGATCCGCACTCGAGCTACGTCGACGCACTCGACTACGAAAACCTCCGGATCATGACCGAAGGTAATTACGGCGGTCTCGGCCTGACGGTGCAGATGGAGGACGGCGCGATCAAGGTCGTCTCCCCGCAGGAAGACTCCCCCGCTGCCCGCGCGGGCGTGAAATCCGGCGACTACATAACGCACATCGACGGCAAGCTCATCTACGGCGATTCGCTCGACGAGGCGGTCGGCAAGATGCGCGGCAAGCCCGGCAGCAAGATCACGCTCGGCCTCGTCCGTCCGGGCCGCGACAAGCCGCTCGACGTGACGATGATGCGCGAGATCATCGTCCAGAAGCCGGTGAAGTGGGAAGTCCGCGGCGACGTCGGCTATATCAACATCAACACCTTCAGCGAGAATACCGGCGCGGACACGCGCGCGGCGATCATGGCCATCGACAAGTCGCTCGGCCACCGCCCGCTCGGCTATGTCGTCGATCTGCGCGAGAATGGCGGCGGCTTGCTCACGCAGGCGATCGAAGTCAGCGACGCCTTCCTCGACCACGGCGAGATCGTCTCGCAGCGCGGCCGCGAGAAGACCGATATCGAACGCTATTACGCCAAGCCCGGCGACGACGCGCACGGCCTGCCGGTCGTCGTCCTCACCGATCCCGGCACTGCGTCGGCCTCCGAGATCGTCGCCGGCGCACTCCAGGATCATCACCGCGCGCTTATCATGGGCGAGCGCAGCTTCGGCAAGGGCTCGGTCCAGACCGTGCTCCAGCTCGGCCCCGAGACCGCACTCCGCCTGACCACCGCGCGCTACTTCACGCCGTCCGGCCGCTCGGTGCAGGAGGGCGGGATCGAGCCCGACATCAAGGTGCCGCAGCTCACCGATCCCGACTACAAGTCGCGGCCCGTGTTCCGCGAGGCCGACCTGCGCAAGCACCTGATCAATGAGGTGAAAGCCGACAACGCGGTGCTGGAGGAAGATACCAAGACCGATCCACGCTTCTCGCAGACGCCCGAGCAGTTGAAGAAGCAGGGCATCGACGACTTCCAGCTCTATTACGCGCTGAAGACGGTCGCGCGCCTCGGCGGTCCGGTGCAGGTTGCCGCCGCGACCAAGCCGCGCCCGATCAAGCCTGATCCCACCGCTGCCGCCACCAAGGCGCCCAACAAGTGAGCGTGCGTCGTGGGCTTGGCATGACCAAGAACGAGGAGATCGCGCGCGCCATCGCACTGCTGCTGCCGGCGTTCCTGCTGCTCGGCGCGCTCGGGTCGCAATATCTGGGCGGATTGTATCCGTGCGAAATGTGCCATTGGCAGCGCTGGCCGCATTATTCCGCGGTGCTGATCGCCGGTGCGACGTTCTTCGTGCCCGGACGCTCGTTGCGCGCGTCGCTGGTCATCATCGCCGGGCTGCTGATCGGCCTCAGCGGGCTGATCGGCGTCGCGCATGCCGGCGTCGAATATCACTGGTGGAACGGATTCACCGCCTGCACCACGACCGTGTCGATGGCGGGGACCACCGCGGCCGAACGCCTTGCCGCGATCATGAACGCGCCGATGGTCCGCTGCGATTCGCCGCAGTGGAAATTGCTGGGAATTTCGCTCGCCGGCTTCAACGCCATCTTTTCCCTGGCCGGTGCGTTCACCATATTCGCACTCATGAGGAAGACGCGATGAGCTGGAAGCCAGGAGACCCCAAGCGCGCAACGGATGCGATGATCCGCGTCGATCAGGCGGGCGAATATGGCGCGATCCGGATCTACGCCGGGCAGCTGGCCGTGCTCGGCGATCGGCATCCGGCGTCGCGATCGATCCACCACATGGCGCAACAGGAGGAGCGCCACCGCGCGTTCTTCGACAAGATGATCGTCGAGCGCCGCGTGCGCCCGACGGTGCTGCAGCCGATCTGGAAGGTTGCCGGCTTCGCGCTGGGTGCCGTCACTGCGGCGATCAGCCCGCGGGCAGCGATGGCGTGCACCGCGGCGGTCGAGACCGAGATCGACAAGCATTACGAGGAACAGCTCGTTCAGCTTGGCGCCAGCGATCCCGAGCTATCGGCGGCCATCCTCGATTTCCAGGCCGAGGAACTCGAACACAAGGCGACCGCGATCGCCGCGGGGGCCGAAGAGACGCCGGGTTATCCGGTGCTGAGTGCTGCGATCCGGCTCGGCTGCAAGGTCGCGATCGCAACCGCCAAACGGATCTAGGCAGGCGGATCGTATCGGCGGATCCCGCCGGGCGACAATGACGAGCCGAACGAACGCGTGGGAGTGATGCGTATGAAGATGCTTTTTGCGGCGGCCTTGCTCGTCGCCGGACCCGCGGTTGCACAGACCGCGCCGCAGACCTCCAATGGTAATGCGGGACCGACCCTTGCCCAGCCGCCGGCCAAGGCCCCCGCGCTTCCCGGCGCGACCGCTCGGCCCAAGCCGGTCGTCGCCCCCCCGCAGGTGTCGCGCAACGCCCCGATCAACGGCGTCCTGACGCTGTTCGGCAACGAACGCTGCCCGACCAACGCGAACGGCGAAGAAATCGTCGTCTGCGTCCGCCGCAGCGCGCAGGAGCAATACCGCGTTCCCAAGGAACTCCGCGACTTCGTCGTCACGCCCGAAAATGCCAGCTGGGCGACCAAGGCGCAGGGCACGATGGATGCTGGCTCCGGCGTCAACACGATCGGCAGCTGCTCCGCTGTCGGTGCCGGTGGTGCCACGGGCTGCTTCGGCCAGCGGGTGCGGGAATCGCGCCTGGAGAACAAGACGCGTGCGGCGGAAGTCCCCGTCCTGCCGTAACCCGGCGGACGAGAACGGTCTCCGCTGTCCCGACGCGGTCCCGCCATCTTAACGCGGACCTGTCATCCTGCCATGCTCCTCCGTCATCCTGACGAAAGTCAGGATCCAGGGTTAAACAGACCATCGCCTGCGGCTCTGGATCCTGACCTTCGTCAGGATGACGGGAATGTTCAGGTCGCTGCGCTCGACCTTCAGGCCATCTCCGCCTCTTCCGCATGCGCCCCAGTTTCATCCGTCGCCTCAGCGAACGCTGGGTATTCCGCGACATGGGTGACGCGAGCAACGCATGATGGCCCATGACCCACATGATCGCCCCGTAGATCCGCGCGGCCTTTCCCGGGACCCAACTACGTCCCGCGCCCGGGCGCGCCACCGTCCTGCGCCCCCCTTCAGCCCTTCTGTCCTACAAGCATAGGGCATGACATGATGCGCGTATGACGTTGCAAACCTTCCCAGCCGTAATCCTGAAAACTGCCCGTCAGCCCGTCTCGACGGCCGGAAAGACTATCGCGCCAGCGTCTATACTTTCTATACTTCACTCGCGCGCTACCCGCACCCAATGCCAGATTGTCGTGACTTCTCCGTAAGCTAGGAAAAATCGCGAACCGTACGCCCCCCGCTGCTCGGCAACGCTCCTCTCGCTAGGAATACCGGCATGACCAAACCCCTGAGCATCGCCTTCCTGCTGTTTCCGAACGTCACACAGCTCGACCTGACCGGCCCCGCGCAGGTCCTGTCGCGGCTCGGCAACGCTCGCCTCGATCTGGTCTGGAAGACGCTGGAGCCGGTACCGACCGACGCGGGATTCTCGATCCTGCCGACCGCGACCTTCGCCGACGTGCCGCGCGCGGACATCCTCTGCGTGCCCGGCGGGTTCGGGATCAACGATGTCATCGCCGATGACGACGCGATGGCGTGGGTCCAGGCGGTCGGGGCGCAGGCAAGCTGGGTAACGAGTGTGTGTACCGGGTCACTGATCCTCGGCGCAGCGGGATTGCTCGACGGCTATCGGGCCGGGTGCCATTGGGCGCAACGCGACATGCTGACGCTGTTCGGTGCGATCCCGGTCGCCACGCGGACCGTCGTCGATCGCAACCGGGTGACGGGTGGCGGTGTCACCGCGGGGATCGACTTCGCGCTGACGCTGACCGCGATGATCCGCGGCGAAGCGCATGCGAAGGCGGTTCAGCTCAGCCTCGAATATGATCCCGCGCCGCCTTTCGACAGCGGCTCACCCGAGAAGGCCGACCCCGAAATCCTTGCTGCGGTAAAGCGAAGAACGGCGCAACTTGTGCCGACCCGCGACGACGATCTGCGCGCGCTCGCGAAGCGTCGTGGCTTCGCCCAAGATACTCAGGGGTGACGCTTGAGCCCACGCACGCGGTGCCAGATGTATAATCCGACCAGCGCGATCAGGACCACGCCGATCAGCAGGTCGGCACTGTGGAACGCCGCCTTCACGCGCGGATCGCTATCCCATTTGTCGCCGAGCTTCATGCCGACCCAGGCGAGCCCGAAGCACCACGGCCACGATCCGATGAAGGTATAGACGTGGAACGGCACCAGCTTCATCCGCGCGACGCCGGCGGGGAAGGCGATGAACGAGCGGATGACGGGCAGCAGCCGGCCGATCAGCACCGCCATCGAGCCCCAGCGTGCGAAGAACCGGTCGGCGGCGTCGAGCTCGCCCGGACCGATCAGCAGGTACCGGCCCCAGCGCTCGGCCATCGGGCGGCCCCCGCGCTTGCCGATCTCATAGGCGACGATCGAGCCAAGATTGCACCCGATCGCGCCCGCGGTGGCGGCAAGGTACAGGTCGAACCGCCCGGTCGACACGAGATAGCCTGCAAACGGCATGATGATCTCGGACGGCAGCGGGATGCAGGCGCTCTCGATCGCCATGAGCAGCGCGATGCCGACATAGCCACCCGACGAGATGACGCCGATCGTGAAGGTGGCCAGCACGGCCAGGATCTTTTCGAACATGAGTCGGTCGATTGCGCGAACCGGGGGGCGAAGGGAAGCCCTAAACCGAACCGGCGCATCGGAACCGGGGCGCGGGTCGTTCGCTGGTGGGGCATGACAGATCTCACACTCAACGACGGCCGCTCCATGCCCCAGCTCGGCATGGGCACGTGGCAGATCCCCGACAGCCAGGCCGCGGCGATCGTCCGCAGCGGGCTCGACATCGGCTTCCGCCTCGTCGACACCGCCGCGATCTACGACAACGAACGCGGTGTCGGCGACGGCTACAAGGGATCGGACGCGTTCCTGACGACCAAGCTCTGGAACGACCGACAAGGCGATGCCAAGGCCGCGATGGACGAGAGCCTTGCGCTGCTGGGCGTCGAATCGGTCGACCTGTATTTGATGCACTGGCCGGTGCCGACGCAGGAGAAGTTCGTCGACGCGTGGAAGGCGATGATCGCGCTACGCGATGCGGGCAAGGCCAAGTCGATCGGCGTATCGAACTTCCTGCCCGAGCATATCGACGCGATCGTCGCCGCGACCGGCGTGACGCCCGCGGTCAACCAGATCGAACTCCACCCGAACTTCCAGCAGCGCGAGCAGCGCACCTATCATGACGCGCACGGCATCGTGACGCAGAGCTGGAGCCCGCTCGGGCAGGGCAAAACATTGCTTCAGGATGAGGCGATCATGCGCATCGCCGACAAGCATGGCCGGAGTGCAGCGCAGGTCATCCTCGCCTGGCACTTGGCGAACGGCTTCTCGGTCATCCCGAAGGCGTCGGACGCCGAGCATCTCGCCGACAATTTCGCAGCACTCGACCTGACGCTGGACGACGAAGACATGGCTGCGATCGAAGCGCTCGACGATCCGGCTGGTCGTCTGGGGCCGGAGCCGAACAGCATGTGATTCGCTTCGACGGGCGGCCGGAGTTTTTGTCCACGACACCGCCTCCACGAGGCGGAGTTAAGTTTCGCTCAGCCGCCCGCCAACCACGCGCAAATCCTCGACGAACCGCGCATATTCCTCCGCCGCCTGCGCCGGATCCGGCAACCGCAGCAGATAGCTCGGATGCACCGTGATCCAGGCCTCGCCCCCGTCGGGCAGCTGCAACGCCCGCCCGCGCTCGCGACCAATCGTCATCACCTTGCCGAACAACGACCGCGCCGCCGTCGCGCCGAGCGCTACCGTCACCTTCGGCTTGATCAGCATCTGCTCCTGCTCGATCCACCAGCGACACGCGTCGATTTCGCCGGCCCCCGGCTTGGCATGAATTCGCCGCTTGCCGCGCTGCTCGAACTTGAAATGCTTCACCGCGTTGGTGACGTATGCGCGCGAGCGGTCAACGCCCGCCTCCGCCATCGCCTTGTCGAACATCTGACCTGCAGGACCGACGAACGGACGTCCGGCGATATCCTCCTGGTCGCCCGGCTGCTCGCCGACGAACATCAGCGGCGCGTCGACCGGACCCTCGCCGAACACGGTCTGCGTCGCGGGCTTGTAGAGCGGGCAGCGCGTGCAGCCTGCGGCCTCGTCGCGCAACGCTTCCCACGCGATCTGGCTATTGCCGCCCACCGTGTCGCGCGCTCTTGCGATCATGCCGCTCTCCCTGGCCTGCGCCGCCGCGAGTAACCCCGGCACCAGTGCAGTCTCGGGCATGTTCTTCCAGTATTTCTTCGGCATTTCCTTCAGCATCGCGCCGATCTTGACGCGCGCCGGGTTGAAGATGCTGGCGTAATAGGTTTTCCACACCTCCTCGGTCGGATCGCCGTCGGGCGCGTCGGCCTTGCTGGCGCCGGGCCCTTCGCTGAGCGCCTTGCCGTCCCAGTGGACCGAGACCTCGGGCGTCAGGATCGACCAGCGCATGCTGGCAAAGCGGTTGACGAAGAAGGCGGCGTTGGCACGGACGATGTGATGATCGGGTTCAAACCACGCGACGAAGCGCGTGCCGCCTTCCTCCTCGACTTCGCGGAAACGCAGGAACGCGCGCATCTTGTGGATGTCCCGGCGGACGTCCTTGGCGATCCGGTCGAGCCGGCGGACCAGCGGATCGGCGCGGTCCTCGATCAGTTTCGGTTCGCGGCTGAGGCGGAAGAGCAGCGTGTAGAGCAGCGCGAACCGCTCCAGGTCGCTGCCGAGGATCGCACTCCGGGCAAGATCGAGGAACGCGCGAGGCACGGAGAACGCGCCGGGGGCAGGGGCAGGCGCGGGCTCGGCGACGGTCGCAAACAGATCGACGGGCTCGTCACCGACCTGCCAGACGACGTCGTCTGGCGGCACGTCCTCGGCGACCAGCCCACGCGCTGCATCGCGCCAGCCGTCGAAGTCGTCGGGTTCGCTAAGCGTTACGACGCGCATACTCCTCCCCGTGCCGAGGAGGAATATGCGGTCACGCGAACATTTCCATCTGCTTGGGCTTTGGCTTCGGCGCGATCAGCGGGCGCAGGTTTGCAGCGTCGGAGAGCATCACCGGGCGCCAATCCTCGGCGATGATGAACGGCCGCAGCTTCGCAACCGACACCGTCAGCCGCGCGACGTCCGCCAGATGCAACCGACGCCAGCGACGGCTCGTCAGGATGCCGTTGACTGCCTTCACGCCGAGCCCCGGCACGCGGAGCAGCATCTCGCGCGGGGCGCGATTGACGTCGACCGGAAACGACCCGCGGAACTTGAGCGCCCAGGCGAGCTTCGGATCGATATCGAGCGGGAGCATCCCGGTCGCGTCGTCGGCAGCCGCCACCACCTCGTGCGGCTGGAATTCGTAGAACCGCATCAGCCAGTCCGACTGGTACAATCGGTGCTCGCGCATCAGCGGCGGGCGTTGCAGCGGCAGGACGGCGCTCGCGTCCGGGATCGGGCTGAACGCCGAATAATAGACGCGGCGCAGGCCGAACCGATCGTACAAGGTCGATGCCTTGCGCACGATATCGCCGTCCGTTGCAGCATCCGCCCCAACTATCATCTGCGTCGACTGGCCGGCGGGGGCATAGCGCGGCGCGGACTTGTACTTCGCCTTGGCATCCTTGCCGTCGATGATCGACGCCTTCACCTCGGCCATCGCGGTCTCGATCCGGACACCGTCCTTCTCGGGCGCGAGGCGCTTCAACCCGTTGGCGGTCGGCAGTTCGACGTTGATCGACACGCGATCCGCATACAGTCCAGCCTGGTGGACGAGCTCGGGATCTGCATCGGGGATCGTCTTGAGGTGGATATACCCTCGGAAATGATGATCCTCGCGAAGCGACCGCGCGACCTCGACCATCTGCTCCATCGTATAGTTGGACGAGGCGATGATTCCGGACGAGAGGAACAGCCCCTCGATATAATTGCGCTTGTAGAAGGCGATGGTGAGATCGACGACTTCCTTGGCCGTAAAGCGCGCGCGGCGCACGTTCGAGCTCTTGCGGTTGATGCAGTAATGGCAATCGAAGATGCAGCTGTTGGTCAGCAGAATCTTCAACAGCGAGATGCAGCGGCCATCCGGCGCATAGGCGTGGCAGATGCCCATGCCCTCGGTCGAGCCCAGCCCCTTGCCGTCGCGCGAATTGCGCTTGGTCGTGCCGGACGACGCACACGACGCGTCGTATTTGGCCGCATCGGCGAGGATCTCGAGCTTTGCACGGGTGTCGAGTTGGGCCATTCGTTCGTCTTACGTTCCGCGAAAAGGGGTGTCGAGTGATGGAGATCAACTTGTCACTATGTCGCTGATACGGGGTGGTTCTTCGTCGTGGCGGCAGAGTGAAGTATAGAAAGTATAGACGCTGGGAGCGTTTTTGCAGGTCCGGCTTCCAGGGTATGAAAGTCTAGCGGTCAAGGCGTCGGAACGCTGGCAGGATCGGGGCATGTAGGACAGCGATCAGTTAGTCGAACACGTAGCGGATCAGGTCGACCATGCCGCCGAGGCTCACGGGCAGGAGCAACAACAAGAAGAGATAGACGAAGATCAGGCGGGTCAGCGCCTTTTCGTGGCGATACACGGGCTTGCGTGGAGGCAGGTCCTCCTTGCGTGGCCAGATGCTGGATTCGTCGAGGAACATGGCGCTATCCGAGTGTTGATCCAGTCATAACGACACGAGGCCCGCCAAGTGCCGCGTATCGTCATCATTATTTACATCTTGTCTGCCGTGGTTAGACTGCTCGAACCGGGGAGATATAGTATGATGAAAAATAACCGATTCCTGTTCGTTCCTGTTTGTCTTTTCCTGATGGTGTCGACCGCGAGCGCGCAAGCCCTCGACAATGTTGGCACCGACGTGAAGAAAGAAAAAAAGACCTGTCGGCAGTTGATGCCTACGGGGACGATCATGTCCACGCGTGTCTGCAACACGGCGGTCGAATGGGCGAAATTCGATGCGATCAATTCGGATGGAGCGGATGACTTTCACAAGGCGCTCAGGATGACGACAACAGGGGAGCGAGGGCCCGGCCCAGGGCGGTGAACCGTCCGCGAGTCGCGGTTTGGACATGCGTCATTCCGCTGCAATAAGACCCGTCGCGGCTTGGAGGTCGACCGAGACCAGGCGACTGACACCGCGTTCGATCATCGTCACGCCGAACAGGCGGTGCATGCGGCTCATCGTGACGGCGTTGTGCGTGACGACGAGGTAGCGCGTATCGGTGTCGCGCGCCATGCGATCGAGAAGATCGCAGAAGCGCTCGATATTGGCGTCGTCGAGCGGTGCGTCGACCTCGTCGAGGACGCAGATCGGCGCGGGATTGGTGAGGAACAGGCCGAAGATCAGCGCGACCGCCGTCAGGGCCTGTTCGCCACCCGACAGCAACGTGAGGGACTGAAGCCGCTTGCCGGGTGGTTGCGCCATGATCTCCAGTCCGGCCTCGAGCGGGTCGTCGGAATCTATGAGTTCGAGGTGCGCGGCGCCGCCGTCGAAGAGCGTGGTGAAGAGGCGCTGGAAATGGCCGTTCACCGCCTCGAATGCGGCGAGCAGGCGTTGGCGACCTTCGCGGTTGAGCGTCCCTATCGAGCCGCGCAGGCGGTTGACTGCCTGGCCGAGTTCGTCGCGCTCGACGGCGTTGCCGCGGGAGGCGTCTTCGAGTTCGGCGAGTTCGGTTTCGGCGACGAGGTTGACCGCGCCGATCCGTTCGCGGTCCGTGGTGAGGCGGTCGTGGGCGGCGGACTCCTCGGCTGGCGCGCGGACGTCGGCGACCGCGAAGCCGAGGCGTTCGGGGAGCACGGGCGCAGGGCATTGGAAGCGCTCACCCGAAAGACGACCGAGATCGAGGCGGCGCGCCTCGTGGTTATCGACGCGGGCGACAGCGCCGGCGCGGGCTTCGCGCGCTTGGGACAGGGCTTCGGTGGCGGCGCGGTGTGCGTCGTCGGCGGCGCGGGCAGCGGTTTCTGCACTCTGTTCGGTGGCGAGGAGCGCGTCGGCCGCTGCACGAGCCTCTCGGTGCTTGCCGTCGAGCGTGGTGATGTCTGCGTCGAGGGCGGCGGGGCGATCGGCGATGGCGGCGAGGTCGGTGCTTAGCGCTGTCTCCCGCGCGTCCATGGCGGCGATGCGCTTGGCGGCTTCACCGGCGCGCGCGCGCCAGCTTCGGGTGTCGGCTTGGGCGGCGGACAGGCGTTCGCGGTAGGTGGCGATGCTGCGGTCGAGTGTGGTGCGATCGGCGCGGGCCTGCGCGACGGCGGCGCGACTGCGTTCGGCGTCGTATTGAAGCGTGGCGACCTGGCGCGCGTTGGCGGTGCCGTCGGGGACCGCGGCCATCGCGGCTTCGGCGCGGGTGCGGTCGGCCTGCGCGTCGGCGACGTCGTCGGCGATACGGTGCGCGCGGACGTCGAGGTCTGCGCGCTGGGTGGCAAGCCGTTCGAGCGCGGCGGCGGCGCGGTCTTCCTGGCGGGTTGCGTCGCGCGCGGTAGTCTCGCCGCGTTGCAGGGCGGCGCGGGCGACCTGCGACTGGCTCCGGGCTTCGGCGATCCGCGCGTCGATCGTGGCGCGGGTGTGTTCGGCGTCGTCCAGCGTTTTGGCCGCAGCGGGGCGGGTGGCTTGCAGCGCGACGAGCCGGTTGCGGCGGACGAGGCGTTCGGCGGCGGCCGCGCCGGTACCGGTTGCGGTGAAGCCGTCCCAGCGGCGGAGTCGGCCGTCTCGAGTGACGATCCGCTGGCCGACGGCGAGGTGTTGCCCTTCGTCGGTCTCGATGACGAACACTTGCGCGAGTCTGCGGGCGAGCGCGGCGGGTGCCTCGACATATCCCGAGAGCGGTTCGGCGTCGGCGGGCGCTTCGGGATCGCCGGCGCGGGACGCGGCGCCTGCCCATGCGTCGAGCCCGGTGTCGAGATCGTCGCCGAGCGCCGCGGCCAGCGCGCGTTCGTAGCCTGCGCTGGCCGAGACATGGTCGAGCAACCGGTCGCGGCCGCTACGCTGCGTCGCCTTGGTGAGTGCCGCCATTTCGCTGTCGATCGCGGCAAGGTCGGCGCGGGCGGTGGCGCGTGTGGTTTCGGCGGCGTCTCGCGCGCTGGTCGCGGCGGCTTCGTCTGTGTCAGCGCGGGCGATGGCTTGGCGGGCTGCCTCTGCAGCCGCTGTCGCGGCGCGTCGGGCTTCGGCGGCGGTTTCGCGCTCCGCGGCGAGCGGCGCTGGGTCACCGAGGGCGCGTAGGGCGGCGGCGATCTGCGCGGAGTCCCGGTCCGCGCGATCGGCGCGGGTACGCGCGGCGGCGAGGGCGGCACTGGCGACACGGACTTCGGCGGCGTCGCGGGCCTGGGTTGCGAGCGCCTGGGCGAGCGAGACCTCCGCATCGCGCGCGCGCCGTTCGGTGTCGGCGAGTGCGGTATCGAGATCGGGGATCGCTGCGGCGGCATCGGCGATCGCGGTGTCGAGGGCCTTGGCCTCGCCTGCGAGGCGGGCAAGCGCAGCGGCGGCATCGCTGGCGAGCGATCCTTCGCGGGCCCGGTCGTCGGCGATCCGCGTGCGCATGTCGGCCAGGTCGGCGATCCGGCGCGCGACGCTGGTCTTTTCGGTCCTGAGCGCGGCAAGGCGGTGCGCGAGGTCACCGACCAGGTCGCGCGCGGCGAGGGCTGCGGTGCGGGCGGTGGAGACGACGTCGATCGCCCGGAGTTTATCGGCGGCGGCTGCGCGTTCGGCGTCCGTGCCCGCGCGGACCTGGGCTTCGGCGGCGGTGGCTTCGGCCATGGCGGCATCGGATGCGGTGGCGGCGTCGCGCCAGCGGGCGAACAGCGTGCGGGCCTCGGCGATGCGGATCTGCGCGGAGACGAGGCGGTAGCGTTCGGCGGCGCGGGCCTGGCGTTTGAGCGTGGCGGCGCGCGCATCCTGGTCGGAGATGATCTCGTCGAGCTTGGCGAGATTGGCTTCGGTCGCGCGCAATTTGCCCTCGGCGTCCTTGCGGCGGACATGGAGCCCGGCGATCCCGGCGGCCTCCTCCAGCATCGCGCGACGGTCGGCGGGCTTGGCGGCGATGACTGCGCCGATCTTCCCCTGGCTGACGAGCGCGGGCGAATGCGCGCCGGTGGCGGCGTCGGCGAACAGGAGGCCGACGTCCTTCGCGCGGACGTCGCGGCCGTCGATCCGGTAGGCGGAGCCGGCGCCGCGCTCGATCCGGCGGACGATCTCGCGTTCGTCACCGGCTATTTCGGCGAGGATCGAGACTTCGGCGAAATCGCGCGGCGGGCGGGTCGCGGTGCCGGCGAAGATGACGTCGTCCATGCCGGCGCCGCGCAGCGATTTCGCGCTGGCCTCGCCCATCGTCCAGCGCAGCGCTTCGAGGAGGTTGGACTTGCCGCAGCCGTTGGGGCCGACGACGCCGGTCAGGCCGGGTTCGATGCGGAGATCGGCGGGGTCGACGAAGCTCTTGAAGCCGGTGATGCGGAGGCGCTTGATCTGCATTTTTGCGCCTCCCCCCGACGGTTATGATTTTATGCCGAACCGTCCTTGTGTCCCCGCGAAGGCGGGGACCCAGACTAGGCTCCCGCCTTCGCGGGAGAACAGGGAAGAGATGACATCTGCCCAAACGTCCACCACCCCGGCGGAGGCCGGGGCCCAGTTGGAGAGGTCGCAGTAACGACGCGCAACGCACGTCAGCACCGTCCCCCAATTGGGCCCCGGCCTTCGCCGGGGTGGGGCGTCGCGCGAGGGTTAGCTTACGCCCCCGCCGCCTTCAGCGCCTTCTCCATCTGATCCCAGCTCACGACCTGGTCGAGCTTCTTGTCGTTCAGCAGGAACGTCGGCGTGCCCGTCACGGTCCCTGCCTGCATGGCGTTTTCGGTCGGCTTGGCCATCACTTCGAGCTGCTTCTGGTCGGCGAGGCAAGCGCGCGCCTTGGCTTCGGGGATGCCGCGCTGCTTGACGAAATCGATCGCGCCCATCTGTTCGGCGAGCTTGGTCGCGACGACCGTCGGCGGCTGGTTGGCGAGTTCCTGCTGCTGCGCGGGCGTCATCACCTGGAGCTTGTCGAGGAACGCGATCTGGTTGCCGTACATCTGCTCGAGGATCGGGAAGAACGGCGCGACGCCGCCGCACTGGCCGAGCAGCGTCAGCGCGACGTCGGGCGCACCGTGGACGAGGAAGTCGCGGAATTCGAAGCTGACTTTCCCGGTCGCGACATATTTCTCGGTCAGCGGCCTGTACGCCTCGCGGGCGAACGCACCGCAGGTCGGGCATGAGCGCGCGCCGTATTCGACCAGCTTGATGGCAGCGTTCGGATTGCCCATCAGATAGCCCTCGGGGGTCTTCACGACCGTCTCGGTCCAGTTCTGG
Source organism: Sphingomonas sp. HMP9 (assembly GCF_013374115.1). Taxonomy (NCBI): domain Bacteria; kingdom Pseudomonadati; phylum Pseudomonadota; class Alphaproteobacteria; order Sphingomonadales; family Sphingomonadaceae; genus Sphingomonas; species Sphingomonas sp. HMP9. The sequence continues at coordinate 3,380,094 of NZ_AP022673.1, forward strand.
CCGGCGGGTGCGGCGGCGGCGGCGACGGGCGCGGCGGCAGGCGCATCGACGTTGCCGGTGGAATCATTCTTCGAGCAGGCGGCGAGCGCGAGCGGCAGGACGGCGAGCGTGGTCAGCAACTTCATCGGAATACTCCAGTGGATCGGGTAAATTAGCGGGCGCCGGCCTTGCGCAGCGCGGGTTCGAGCTGGTCCCAGCCGACGTGCGGAACCATCTTGCCGTTGAGGTAGAAGGTCGGCGTGGAGTCGATCTCCTTGGGTGCGTCGGCGGTCAGTTTGACGATCCGGTCGATCTCGGGCTGGTTGGCGAAGCAGGCGTTTATCGCCGCATCCGAGAGCCCGCGTGCTTTAACGAACGCGGTCAGGCCGGAGCCGTCGGCGTTGGCGCGGACCTGCGCGGCGGCCGGGTACATGGCGAGCCGTGCGGCGTTGCCCTGCTGATACTCGATCCCGCGCTCCAGCCATTGCGGCTGCGCGGCGAAGATCGCGGACGAGGTAGCGGAGAAGCCCTTGGGTCCGGTGCAGCGCGCGAGGATCGCCGCCGCCAGGTCGAGCCGGTCGCGGATGAAGCTGCGGACTTCGAGGCTGGTCGAGCCCGACGCGATCATCTGGCGCTTGAGCACGGGTTCGGACTTCACCGAGAAGTCGGCGCAGTGCGAGCAGGTGTAGCTGGCATATTCGACCAGCTTCACGCGCGCGGCGGGGTTGCCGATCAGGTAGGCGCCCGACGGGAGGATGCGCGCGGTCTGCGACCAGTCGCGTTTCGGCGCGGCACCGGTCAGGAGGAAGAGGGCGAAGACGGCAAGGAAGACGCGCATCAGTTGATCCTGGGAAGGCCGTGCGTCGAGGCGACTCCGGCGGCGAGGGATTCGAGGACGGCGCGCAGTTCCGGATCGGCGATGCCCTTCAGGCTCGCACCGAGATCGACGGGAACCGGGCGGATCGAAGGCGGGGCGCGGCGGGGGGCGGGGGGCGCGACTTCACCCTGGCGGATCGCGACTTTCACGATCGCCGCGTAGCCGAAGAAGCGGTTCACGCGCTCGATGATCTCGGGCGCGATGTGCTGCATCATCGGCGCGTGTGCGCCGCGGACGGTGAGCGTGAGGACGCCGTCCTGCTTCTTGCCGAGCGGGAAGCGGATCGATTCGGGGATGCTGGCGCCCGCGAGCTTCGCGCCGACGATCTCGGGCCAGCGGCTGACGATCGACGACTGGACGAAGCCGAATCGCCGGAACGCCGCGCCGCCGATCGCGGGCAGCAGCTCGGCGACCGCGCGCGAGCGGTTCTCGCGCGGGGCGTCGGGATCGGTCTTGCCCTTCACGCGGCGCTTGGGCGTCGCAGCTTTGGGCAGGGAAACGGGCGGCTTGCTCATCCGCAATCCCATGCCATAGGCGACGCGTGAACGCCAAGCGCTCTTCGGTCTCGACGGCCCTGCTCGACTGGTATGATGCGCATCGCCGCGACCTGCCGTGGCGCGCGAAGCCCGGTGAAGCGGTCGATCCGTACCGGGTGTGGCTGTCCGAGGTGATGTTGCAGCAGACGACGGTCGCCGCGGTGACGCCGCGGTTCCTGGCGTGGACGGCGCGGTGGCCGGATTTCGCGAGTCTCGCGGCGGCGGACGATGCCGATGTGATGGCCGCGTGGGCGGGGCTCGGCTATTATGCGCGGGCCCGCAACCTGGTGAAGGCGGCGAAGGCGGTGGTCGCCGAGCATGGCGGCGTTTTTCCGCGGACCGAGGCTGAGCTGCGAGAGTTGCCCGGCCTCGGCGCCTATACCGCGGCGGCGGTGGCGGCGATCGCGTTTGGCGAGCGCGCGGTGGTGGTCGATGCGAATGTCGAGCGCGTCGTCGCGCGGCTGTTCGCGATCGAGACGCCTTTGCCGGCGGCGCGGCCGGCGATTCGGGTGGCGGCGGACTCGATCACGCCCGACGCGCGGGCGGGCGATTTCGCGCAGGCGATGATGGATCTGGGCTCGGGGACCTGCACGACGCGCAGTCCGAAATGCCTGCTCTGCCCGATCCGTGAGTTTTGCGAGGGGTTCAGGCAGGGCGCACCCGAGCGGTTGCCGGTCAAGGCGAAGAAGGCGGCCAAGCCGCAGCGTTTCGGCACGATCTTCTGGCTGGAACGCGATGGGCAGGTGCTGCTGGTGCGGCGGCCGGATACGGGGCTGCTCGGCGGGATGCGCGCGTTTCCGACCGGGCCTTGGGGCGACGGCCCACCCGGGTTCGAGGATGCGCCGGCGCAGGCGGAGTGGCGGATGCTGGACGCGACGGTCGCGCACGGATTTACCCATTTCGATCTGCAACTGACGCTTGCGGTGGCGACGGTCGAGGCGCATCAACCCCGCGTTCCACCGGCAAGCGAATGGTGGCCGATCGACGACCTGGATACCGCCGGGCTTCCAACCGTTTTCGCTAAAGCCGGTAAAGTCATACGAAACTGGGCCATACGGAGAGCTGCATGAAATTGGTGCACTGGATTTCGACGGGCGGCCTAGCCGCACTGGCCGCGGCCACGGCCTATGCCCAGCAGGCGCAGCCCCGCCCGCAGCCTTCTCCACAGGTCCGTCCGACGCCGCGGATGACGATCCCGGTTAACGCGCTGCTGCCCGCTACGTCCACGCTGTTCGACGGCTATGTCGCGCAGAACAAGATGCCGGGGATCGTTGGGGCGTTCGGGGCTGGCGACGGTCCGACGCTGTTCCCGTCCGCGGGCAAGATCAGCGACGATCCAAACGCGCCCGCCGCCGGCCCCGATTCGCTGTGGCGCGTCTATTCGATGAGCAAGCCGATCACCGGCATGTCGGCGATGATGCTGATCGAGGACGGCAAGCTCAACCTCGACGATCCGGTCAGCAAATACATCCCGGCGTTCAAGGACATGAAGGTGGCGACGAGCCCCGACACGTCGCTCGCCACGCGCCCCGCGACGCGGCCGATCACGATCCGCAACCTGCTGACGCATACCGCCGGGCTCGGCTACACGATCGTCACCAAGGGGCCGCTGCTCAAAGAGTATGAGCGGCTCGGGATCCTGCCGCTGTCGGTCAGCGCGGCGATGGAAGAGAAGATGCGGCCCGTGCGGCCTAAGTCGCTCGAAGACTTCGCGAACCGCGTCGCGACGCTCCCGCTGATCGCGGAACCGGGGACCAAGTGGAGCTATTCGATCGGGCTCGACGTGATGGGGCGCGTGATCGAGGTGGCGAGCGGCATGAGCTTCGAGCGGTTCGTGCAGACGCGGCTGTTCGATCCGCTCAAGATGCGGTCGAGCTTCTGGCAGGTGCCGCAGAGCGAGGTCGGGCGCCTGGCGACGAACTACGCGTTCGTCGGCGACACGCGGACGCCGCTCGATCCCGCCGCGACGTCGGTGTTCCTGCAGAAGCCGAGCTTTCCGTATGGCGGCGCGGGGCTGGTGATGTCGGCGCGCGATTACGACCGGTTCCTGCACATGATCCAGGACGGCGGCACGCTCGACGGCGTGCGCGTGATGAAGCCCGAGACGATTGCGCTGGCGACGTCGAACCTGTTGCCGACAGGCGTCGTGTTCGGCGGGGTCGGTGGCGGCACGGGGGGCACGAAGGGCAGCAACATGGGCTTTGGCGCGGGCGGGTCGGTGGTGCTCGCCACCACCCCGAACGGACCGGGCAAGGGCACCTATGCCTGGGGCGGTGAGGCGGGGACTATCGCCTGGGTCGATCCGGTCAAGCATTCGCGCGGCAATGTGATGGTCAACTACTTCCCGGCGGATCGGATTCCGCTGCGGGAGCAGGTAGTCTCGGCATTGATGCAGGATGCGGCGAGGTTGCGCCGATGAGCGTGATGGAAGCGCCCGGTTTCACGGGCGGGGCGCTCGACCGGTCGGATGCGCTACGGCACGATCCGGAGGGGCTCGCCGCGGCGCAGCGCGACTGGCGTGCGCGGTTGCTCGTGCTCGACGGGTTGCTCCCCGGCACGACCGATGACGGGCATCTCGCCTGGACGTCGATGGCGGACATGCCCGAGGATGCCGAGCCGATCCTGCTCGGCCTCGACGAGAGCGGGCGGCCGCACTTCGCGGCGTTGCTGAACGGGATGCGTGTCGACACTGCGCCCGCGATGCGGTCGCCGGCGCTGATGGCAGTGCTCGCCGCGCTCGCGCCGGGTGAAGCGGCGACCTATGCTGGCGCACGCAGCGTCATCGACTGGCACGTCCGGCACGGGTTCTGCGCGAAATGCGGTTCGCCGACCGAGATGTTCCGGGCCGGTTGGGCGCGGAAATGCCCGAACTGTGCGACCGAGCATTTCCCGCGCGTCGATCCGGTGGTGATCATGATCGCCGAGCATGACGGGCGTGCGCTGCTCGGGCGGGGCAAGGGGTGGCCGCCGGGGCGGTATTCCGCGCTCGCCGGCTTCGTCGAGCCCGCCGAATCGATCGAGGAGGCGGTTGCGCGCGAGATCCTCGAGGAGTCGGGCGTGCGGGTCGGCAAGGTGCGCTATGTCGCCAGCCAGCCCTGGCCGTTCCCGTCGTCGCTGATGATGGCTTGCGTCGCGGAGGCCGAGGACGACGCGATCACGCTCGACGTGAACGAACTCGAGGATGCGATGTGGGTGCCGCGCGAGATGGTGCGCGCGGTGCTGCGCGGGGAGGACGGGCCGTTCGTCGCGCCGCCGCCCTACGCGATCGCGTACACGCTGCTCAAGGCATGGGCGGGGGAGTAGACGACGCGCCAGCTTCGGATGGACGGCGCGGGGTATAGTCTCGTAACGGCGACGCATGACCCCGCTGACCTTTGATCGCCCGGATGAGCAGACTCGTGCTCGCCCCGATTGCCACCAGGCGATCTCTATCCTCGACCTGTTCACGATCGGGATCGGGCCGTCGAGTTCGCATACCGTCGGGCCGATGCGTGCGGCGTGGCTGTTCGCCGATCTGGTCGCGGACGAGAAGCCTGTGGCGGTGCGCGTCGACCTCTTTGGTTCGCTGGCGCTGACGGGGCGAGGGCATGCGACTGACAGCGCGGTGATGCTGGGGCTCAGCGGTGCGCAGCCCGAGACGATCGATCCCGACCTGATCCCGGTGCGCCTCGCCGCGATCCGGTCGAGCGGGCGGCTGATGCTCGCCGACCGGATCGAGATCGGCTTCGAGGAAAGCCAGCATCTGCTGTTCCACGCGCAGACCTTCCTGCCGGGGCATCCGAATGCGGTGACCTTCACCGCGTCGTTCGGCGACGGGCGCAGCGTCGAGCGGACCTATTTCTCGATCGGCGGCGGTGCGATCGTCGAGGCGGGGTCGGGGCCGGTCAAGGCGAACATCCTCCTGCCGCGGCCCTTCTCGTCGGGCGCGGAACTGCTCGCGACCGGCGACGCTACGGGGATGACGATCGCCGAGATCGTCCGCGAGAACGAGATCGCGTGGCGCCCGGACAGCGAGACCGACGCGTTCCTCGACGCGGTGCGCGCCGCGATGTTCGCGTCGATCGATCGTGGGTGTCGGCAGGGCGGCATATTGCCCGGCGGGCTCAAGGTCCCGCGCCGCGCGAAGGCGTTGTTCGAGGGGTTGCAGGCGCGCGATACCGCCGCCGATCCGTCCGCGGTGTTCGAATGGGTCAGCCTGTACGCGCTCGCGGTGAACGAGGAGAATGCCGCGGGCGGCCGCGTCGTGACCGCGCCGACCAACGGCGCGGCGGGCGTGCTGCCCGCGGTGCTGCGCTTCTACGAGACCTTCACCAAGGACCCGACGCCGAAGGGCGCACACGACTTCCTGCTGACCGCCGCGGCGATCGGATTTCTCTACAAGAAACGCGCGTCGATCTCGGCCGCCGAAATGGGATGTCAGGGCGAGGTCGGCGTCGCGTGTTCGATGGCGGCGGGCGCGCTGGTCGCGGCGCTCGGCGGGACCAACGAACAGATCGAGAATGCCGCGGAGATCGGCATGGAGCATAATCTCGGCCTTACCTGCGACCCGATCGGCGGGCTGGTCCAGATCCCGTGCATCGAGCGCAACACGATGGGCGCGATCAAGGCGATCAACGCCGCCTATCTGGCGCTGCGGGGGGACGGTCGCCATATCGTCAGCCTCGATGCGGTGATCGAGACGATGCGCCAGACCGGTGAGGACATGCGCTCGCAATATAAGGAGACGTCGCTTGGGGGCCTGACCGTCAACGTCGTCGAATGCTGAAGGATTTTTGATGAACCCGCTTCTCGATACGCTGTCGCTGCCCCGCTTCGCCGACCTCGCCCCCGACCAGATCGCGCCCGCGCTCGACGAGGCGATCGCGCGGCACGAGGCGATGGTCGAGGCGCTGACGACTGCGCGGCCGACCGATTTCGCGGGCGCCTGGCTGCCCTATGAGCGCGCGAATACCGAGATCGGCGCGATCTGGTCGGCGGTGTCCCACCTGCACGGCGTGGCGGACACGCCCGAACTGCGCGCGGCGTATTCGGAGGGGCAGAAGCGGCTCGTCGAGAACGACATGAAGGTCGGCCAGAACCGCGACCTGTACGAGGTGTTCGTCGCGCTCAGCGTGTCGCCCGAATTCGCCGACCTGCCGACCGAAGACCGGGTCGCGGTCGAGCAGGCGATCCGCGATTTCACGCTGTCTGGCGTGGCGCTGGAACCCGAGGCACGCGATCGGTTCAGCGAGATTTCGGTCGAGCTGTCGGGCCTGTCGAACGAATTCGGCAGCGCGGTGCTCGATGCGACCGATGCCTGGTCCGAGCTGGTCACCGACGAGGCCGATCTCGCCGGCATCTCGGACGCGGACAAGGCGATGTTCGCGGATGCCGCCAAGGCGAAGGGGCAGGCGGGCTGGCTGGTCACGCTGCAACAGCCGAGCGTCAACGCGGTGCTGACCTTCGCCGAGAACCGTGATCTCCGCGCCCGCATGTACCGCGCGTTCGCGACGCGCGCGTCCGATCAGGGCCCCAACGCCGGCGAGTTCGACAACAGCGCGCGGATCGCGCGGATCCTCGAACTGCGGCACGAAAGCGCCACGCTGCTCGGGTTTGCCGACCCGGTCGCCTGGTCGCTGGAGACGAAGATGGCCCCCAATGGCGCCGAGGTGATCGCCTTCCTCCGCGATCTCGCCCACCGCGCCAAGCCCGCCGCCGAGCGCGATCTCGCCGAGCTGAAGGCGTTCGCGGCCGAGCATCTCGAGATCGCCGATTTCGAGCCCTGGGATGCGGGCTTCGTCTCGAACCGGTTGCGGCAGGATCGCTACGCGGTCGATGCGCAGGTGGTGAAGGCGTATTTCCCGGTCGAGCGCGTGATGGCGGGCTGGCAGACGCTGATGGAGCGGCTGTTCGGCATCCGCCTCGTCGAGCGCGACGACGTCTCGCTCTATCACGACGATGCGCGGTTCTTCGACGTGGTCGACGAGAGTGGGACGGTCTTCGCCGGGCTGTACCTCGATCTCCACGCACGCACCGGCAAGCGCGGTGGCGCGTGGATGGCGCAAGCGCGGCCCAGGCTGCACGACGGCAACACCGTGACGGTGCCGGTCGCCTATATGGTCTGCAACTTCGCGCCGGATGGTGGCGAGACGCCGTCGCTGCTGAGCCACAACGACGTGACGACGCTGCTGCACGAGACCGGCCACTGCATCCATCTGCTCTTCACCAAGGTGAACCGCCCGAGCATCGCCGGGACCAACGGCTTCGAATGGGATGCGATCGAGCTGCCGAGCCAGCTGATGGAGGATTTCGCCTGGGATCAGGGCGTCCTCACCGGCATGTCGGGGCATTACAAGACCGGCGAGACGCTCCCTGCCGACCTGTTCGAGCGGATGGTCAAGGCGCGGCATTTCCAGGCGGGGATGTTCATCCTGCGCCAGGTCGAGTTCGCGCTGTTTGATCTGTTGCTGCACCTCGGCACGATGGGCAGCGACCCGATCGAGGTGATCGAGGCGGTGCGCGACGAGGTGGCGGTGATCCGCCCGCCCGCCTGGCACCGCTTCCCGCACGCGTTCAGCCACATTTTCGCCGGCGGCTATGCGTCGGGCTATTACAGCTATCTCTACGCCGAACTGCTCGCCGCGGACGGGTTCGGGGCGTTTGCCGAGGCGGGGTTGGTCGACCGCAAGACCGGCGACCGGTTCCGCGAGGAGGTGCTCGCGCGCGGCGCGACGCGACCCGCGGCGGAGAGCTTCCGCGCGTTCCGGGGTCGCGATCCGGAGCCGACCGCGATGCTGATCCGGCACGGGCTCCAGTAATGCCGAAGCGGGTCGATCGGCGCTGGCTGTCGGAGGCGGTGCGGCGGATCGAGGCGGACTATAACCGGTCCGCCGACACGCACCTGATCCGCGTCGATTTGCCGCGCTATCCCGACATCGTCCTGTATCTGAAGGACGAGAGTTCGCACCCGACCGGCAGCCTCAAGCACCGGCTCGCGCGGTCGCTGTTCCTGTATGCGCTGTGCAACGAATGGATCGGGCCGGAGACGACGGTGATCGAATCCTCGTCGGGCTCGACCGCGGTGTCGGAGGCGTATTTCGCCAAGATGCTGGGGCTGCGCTTCATCGCCGTGGTGCCCGCGACGACCGCCGCCCCAAAGCTCGACGCGATCCGCTTTCACGGCGGCGAGATCCACATGGTCGACGATCCGCGCACCGTCTACGCGGTGTCGCACGGCCTCGCGGCGGAGACCGGCGGGCATTATCTCGACCAGTTCACCTATGCCGAGCGTGCGACCGACTGGCGCGGCAACAACAACATCGCCGAGAGCATCTTCGCGCAGATGGCCGAGGAGGAGCATCCGTGCCCGTCCTGGATCGTCTGCGGTGCGGGGACCGGCGGCACGTCGGCGACGATCGGCCGCTTCCTCCGCTATTGCCGGCACGAAACGCGGTTGTGCGTCGCGGACCCGGTGCATTCGGTGTTCCACCGCCATTTCGAGGATCGCGCCGTGGTCGCGCTGCCTGAGGGGTGCGCGTCGCGGATCGAGGGGATCGGCCGGCCGCGCGTCGAGCCGAGCTTCCTGCCTTCGGTCATCGACCGGATGATCGCGGTCGAGGATGCCGACAGCATCGGCGCGATGCGCGCGCTGTCCGACCGGCTCGGGCGGCGCGTCGGTGGTTCGACCGGCACCAACCTCGGGGCCTGCGCGCAGTTGATCGAGGAGATGGCTGCGGCAGGGCAGACGGGGAGCATCGTCACGTTGCTGTGCGACGGTGGCGAGCGCTATGGCTGCACCTATTATCACGACGCGTGGCTCGACGAGCGCAACGTCGCGTGGACCGACGCGGCGGCGCGGATGACGCATTTTCTGGGCTGATTGACCGATGACCGCATGGCAGTTCTGGATCGATCGCGGCGGCACGTTCACCGATGTCGTCGCGCGCCGACCCGATGGGCGGATCGTCACCGCCAAGCTGCTGTCGGAAGATCCCGAGCGCTATGACGACGCGGCGGTCGAGGCGATCCGGCGGCTGACCGAAGGCGCCGACGTGCCGCTCGAGCTGCGCATCGGCACGACCGTTGCGACCAACGCGCTGCTGGAGCGCAAGGGCGAGCTGACGTGCCTCGCAATCACCCGAGGGTTCGGCGACGCGCTGCTGATCGGGCACCAGGAACGCGCGGACATTTTTGCGCGCGACGTGAATCGCCCGCCGCCGTTGTTCGCGCACGTCGTCGAGATCGACGAGCGGGTCGGGGCGGCGGGCGACGTGCTCCGTCCGCTCGACGTCGGTGCGGCCCGAGCGGAATTGCAGGTGGCGTTCGATAGCGGGCTTCGCGCGGTCGCGATCGTCCTGATGCACGGGTACCGCTTCACCGCGCACGAAGAGGCGCTGGCGGAGATCGCCGCCGAGATCGGCTTCACGCAAATTTCGGTCAGCCACCGTGTCGCGCCGCTGATCAAACTGATCGGGCGCGGCGATACGACCGTCGTCGACGCGTATCTGTCGCCGGTCGTCGATCGCTATGTCGCGGGGCTCAGCGCTGCGCTGGGGCAGGGTGCGCTGTTCATGCAGTCGTCGGGCGGGCTGGTCGACGGCGCGGGCTTTCGCGGCAAGGACGCGATCCTGTCGGGTCCCGCGGGCGGCATCGTCGGCATGGCCGCGACCGCGCGCGAGGCCGGGTTCGCGCACGTCATCGGCTTCGACATGGGCGGCACCTCGACCGACGTGTCGCACTACGCCGGCACCTATGAGCGCGACACCGAGACGCTGATCGCGGGCACCCGCATTCGCGCGCCGATGCTGCGGATCCACACCGTCGCGGCGGGTGGCGGCTCGATCTGCCGATATGATGGAGAGCGGCTGATCGTCGGCCCGGAGAGCGCGGGCGCGGTGCCGGGGCCGGCCTGCTATCGCCGCGGCGGGCCGCTGACGGTGACCGACTGCAACGTGATGCTGGGCAAAGTGCGGCCCGAGTTCTTCCCGGCACTGTTCGGACCGACAGGCGATGCCCCGCTCGATGCTGAGGCGGTCGCCGCGCGGTTTGCTGAGTTGCCGCTCGATCCTCAGGTCGCGGCCGAAGGGTTCGTCGCGGTCGCGGTGGCGAACATGGCGAATGCGATCCGGACGATCTCAGTCGCGCGTGGGCATGACGTGACGCGCTATACGCTGGCGTGCTTCGGCGGGGCCGGGGGTCAGCATGCGTGCTTGGTTGCCGATGCGCTGGCGATGGACCGAGTGATGATCCACCCGCTCGCCGGCGTGCTGTCGGCATACGGCATGGGGCTGGCCGACCGCCGCGTCCTGCGCGAGGCGACGTCGGGGGCGGCGTTTGCGGACTATGCCGCGATCACGCAGGCGCTGGATGGTCTTGCAGATGCGGCGCGCGACGCACTCGTGGCGCAGGGCGTTCCGGCGAATGACGTTCGGATCGAGCGACGCGTGCATCTGCGCCGCGGCCAGACCGATCACACGATCGAGCGCGATCTCGACGACCCGGCTGCGATGACCGCCGCGTTCGACGCTGCGCACGTCGCGCAGTTCGGGTTCGCCAGCGAGGCGCCGCTGATCGCCGACCGGATCGTCGCGGAAGCGATCGCCGAGAGCCCGCCGATCGAAGCCGCACTCGTCGCGTTCCCGGACGCACCCGCCGCGCCTCTGGCGACCGCGCCCGTCTACATGGCCGGCGCGTGGCACGACACGCCGGTGCTGGCGCGCGAAGGCCTCCCCGTCGGCCACGGCGTCGACGGCCCCGCGCTGATCCTCGACAGCGTCTCGACCACGATTGTCGAGCCCGGCTGGCGCGCGCGCGTCGATCCGATCGGCAACCTCATCCTCGACCGGATCGCGCCGCGCGTCGGCGCGAGCATCGGCACCGAGTCCGATCCCGTCCGGCTCGCGATCTTCGCCGGGCTGTTCATGAGCATCGCCGAGGAGATGGGCGCCGCGCTCCAGCGCTCGGCCGCCTCCGTCAACATCCGCGAGCGGCTCGACTTCAGTTGCGCGCTGTTCGACGCGCACGGCAACCTCGTCGCCAACGCGCCGCACATCCCGGTCCATCTGGGCTCGATGGGCGAGAGCATTCGCACGATCATCGACGCCCGCGGCGGCGGCGCAGACGGGCGCGGTATCCGGCGCGGCGACGCCTATGCGCTCAATGCGCCCTATCGCGGCGGTACGCATTTGCCCGACATCACCGTCATCATGCCGGTCTTCGCCGATGACGCCGAAGCCCCCGCCTTCTTCGTCGCGGCCCGCGGCCATCACGCAGACGTCGGCGGCACGACCCCCGGATCGATGCCGCCCGAGAGTCGGTCGGTCGAGGAGGAGGGCGTGCTGCTCGACGACGTGCTGGTGGTCGACGAAGGGCGCTTCCTCGAAACCGAACTGCGCGCGGTGTTCGCGTCGGGCGCTTATCCGGCACGAAACATCGACCAGAACATCGCCGATCTGTCCGCCCAGCTCGCCGCCTGCACACGCGGCGCGACAGGGCTCGTGCGGCTTGCCGACGAATACGGCACCGACGTCGTCGCGGCATACATGGAGCACGTCCAGGCCAATGCCGACGCCGCGGTCCGTCGCCTGATCGCGACGCTCGACGATGGCGCGTTCGCCTATGAGATGGATGACGGCGCCGTCGTCCGCGTGGCCGTCCGCGTCGATCGCGCGGCCGCAACGATGGAGGTCGATTTCGCCGGCACCAGCGACCAGCGCCCGACCAACTTCAACGCCCCCGTCTCAATCGTCCGCGCGGCGGTTCTCTACGTCGTGCGCGCGCTGATCGACGAGGCGGTGCCGCTCAACGACGGCTGCCTGCGCGGCGTGACGATCCGCGTGCCCGCAGGCTCGATGCTCAACCCGCGCTATCCGGCCGCGGTCGTCGCGGGCAATGTCGAGACCAGCCAGGTCGTCACCGACACGCTGTTCGGCGCGCTCGGCGCGATGGCGGCGAGCCAGGGGACGATGAACAACTTCACCTTCGGCAACGCCGTGCACCAATATTACGAAACGATCGCTGGTGGCGCAGGCGCGGGCCCCGGCTTCGACGGCGCGGCGGTGATCCAGACGCACATGACCAACAGCCGGCTGACCGACCCGGAGATCTTCGAGACGCGCTTCCCCGTGCTGCTGGAAGAATTCTCGATCCGCCGCGGCTCGGGCGGGGCAGGCGCGCACCGCGGCGGCGACGGCGGCACGCGGCGTGTTCGGTTCCTCGAGGCGATGACCGCCTGCATCCTAGCCAACCGCCGCCGCGTGCCGCCGTTCGGGATGGCCGGTGGCAAACGCGGCGGCCTGGGATCCGCAATCATCGAGCGCGGGGCCGGCAGCGTCGAACGGCTTGGGTCCACCGCCAGGGTCGACATGCAGGTCGGCGACGTGTTCGTGATCGAGACGCCCGGCGGGGGTGGCTTCGGTCAGGGGTGATCGTGCACGCGCCGTGCGACGGGTGGTTGCGGTACCGCGACGAACGCGGCACACACGGCACGCCTTCGATCAGCCTGAAAGTCAGCTCATGACCGTATCCCGTTCCCGTGCCCTGTTCGTCCGATTGCTTGCGGGATCGGTGCTGGCGATCGCGGCGCCCGCGCTGGCGCAGACCACCAACAACGCCCCCGGTGCTGCGGCGGCGCGCACCGAGGCGCCGAAGGCGCGGCCGTGGATGAATACTGCGCTCAGCGCGGACGCCCGCGTCGAGTTGCTGCTACAGGCGATGACGCTCGACGAGAAGTTGCAGCTCACCTTCGGCTATTTCGCGACCAACGCCGACTGGCTGAAGACGCCGATCAAGAACTGGGTTTATCCCAAGGACGGGCTGCCCGCATCCGCCGGGATCGTGCCGGGCATCCCGCGGCTCGGCATCCCCAACCAGTGGCAGACCGATGCCGGCGTCGGCGTCGCCAGCCAGCGCGGACCGACGCCGCGCCTGCGCACTTCGCTGCCGTCGGGGATCGCGACCGCGGCGACCTGGAACCCTGCGCTCGCGCAGGCAGGCGGCGCTATGATCGGCCGGGAGGCGTTCCTGTCGGGGTTCAACGTGCAGCTCGCCGGCGGGATGAACCTGACGCGTGAGCCGCGCAACGGACGCAATTTCGAATATGGCGGTGAGGATCCGTTGCTGGCGGGCGTCATCACCGGCCACGAGATCAAGGGCATCCAGTCGCAGCACGTCGTGTCGACGATGAAGCATTACGCCTTCAACGGGCAGGAGACGAACCGCTTCACGATGGATCACCGGATCGGCGAACAGGACGCGCGCCAGTCCGATCTGCTCGCGTTCGAGATTGCCAACGAGGTGGGTCAGCCCGGCTCGGTGATGTGTTCGTACAACCGCGTGAACGGCCATTATGCGTGCGAGAATGATTGGCTGCTCAATACAGTCCTGAAGCGCGACTGGGGCTTCAAGGGCTATGTCATGTCCGATTGGGGCGCGACGCATTCGACCAGCGAGGCGGCCAATGCCGGGCTCGACCAGCAATCGGGCTGGGCGTTCGATCGCTCGGCCTATTTCGCCGATGCGCTGCGCGAGGCGGTCAATAACGGCCACGTCAGCGAAGCGCGTGCGACCGACATGGCGCGGCGCGTGCTGTGGGGCATGGTCTCGGTCGGCGCGTTCGACACGGTCGTGACCGGCGATCAGGCGACCAAGATCGACTATAGCGCGCACGCCGCCGTCACGCGCGCGGATGCCGAGGAGGGCATCGTCCTGCTCAAGACCACCGCCGGGCTGTTGCCGATCGCCAAGACCGCGAAGTCGATCCTGCTGATCGGCGCGCATGCCGATCTCGGCGTGCTGTCGGGTGGCGGCTCGTCACAGGTCTATTCGCACAACGCGCCGACCAACGGCCTCGTCGTGCCCGACGAATTCCCGAGCGGCTTCCCCGGCCCCAAGACCTATCACGCCTCCTCGCCGATGAAGGCGTTGCAGGCGCGGACCGGCGCGAGCGTGACCTATCTCGACGGCAAGGACGTGAAGGCGGCGGCGGCAGCGGCGCGGGCGGCGGACGTCGTCGTCGTGTTCGGCGAGCAGTGGACCGGCGAGTCGATCGACGCGCCCGATCTCAACCTGCCCGATGGCCAGAACGCGCTGATCGATGCGGTCGCGCGCGCCAACAAGAAGACCGTCGTGGTCCTCGAGACCGGCGGCCCGGTGGTCATGCCGTGGCTGGGCAAGGTCGGCGCGGTGCTGGAGGCGTGGTATCCCGGCACGGCGGGCGGCGAGGCGATCGCGCGCGTGCTGACCGGCGAGGTCAATCCGTCGGGGCATCTGCCCGCCACCTTCCCCGCATCGCTCGCGCAGACGCCGCGGCCCGTGCTGGAGGGCGACCCCAAGCTCGACCGCGATTCGCACCCGATGGGCAATTACGACATCGAGGGTGCGGCGGTCGGCTATAAATGGTTCGACAAGACCGGCGCCAAGCCGCTGTTCCCGTTCGGCCACGGCCTTTCCTACACCAGCTTCGCGATGAGCGGGCTGACCGCCGCCGCGGAGGGGAAGGGCATCAAGGCCGGGTTCGCGGTCAAGAACACCGGCGCCGTGCAAGGAAAGGCGGTCGCGCAGGTCTATGTGTCGGGCGCGGGCTGGGAAGCGCCGAAGCGACTGGGCGCGTTCCGCAAGGTCGACCTCGCACCGGGCACGGAGCAGACCGTATCGGTCACGATCGATCCGCGCCTGCTCGCGACGTTCGACGTGGCGAGCGGCGGGTGGCGTATCGCAGCCGGCGAGTACAGCGTGATGCTGGCGACGTCGGCGGCGGATGTCGTGCAGACGGTAAAGGTGCGGATCGCCGCGCAGACGCTGGATCGTACGGGCAAGTAACCACTGATCCTCGCCCGCCAGGGGGAGGTGGCTGGCGCTAGCCAGACGGAGGGGGAGGGAAGGGCGACCGGCGTTGCGTGTCCGCCCCCTCCGTCACCTTCGGTGCCACCTCCCCCTGGCGGGGGAGGATTGGCGTGCTCAATTTATCCCCGCGCGTTCACCCTCGCGTCTTTATCGCGGCGATCCGCTCGTCCACGCGGCGTTCGAGGATCGTGAGCGGCATCGCGCCCTCCTTCAGGATGTCGTGGAACTGCTTCAGGTCGAACCGGTCGCCGAGCGCGGCCTTCGCCTTCACGCGCGTGCGCGTCCACGCCATGTGGCCGACCTTGTAGCTGCAGGCCTGCCCGGCCTGCGTACAGTAGCGCTCCACCTCGCGCAGCGTCCGGGGCCGTGCGAAGCCGGTCGTCGCGACCATATAGTCGGTCGCCTTCTCGCGGCTCCACCGCTTCGCATGGATGCCGGTGTCGACCACCAGTCGGGTCGCGCGGAACAGGAACGACTGGAGATAGCCGGCGCGTTCCAGCGGCGACGCATACGCGCCCAGCTCGTCGGCCAGCTGCTCCGCATACAGCGCCCAGCCTTCCGAATAGGCTGAGAAGAACCCGATTTTCCGGAGAGTAGGAATGTCCTTCGATTCCTGCGCGAGGCTGATCTGGAGGTGATGCCCGGGCACGCCCTCGTGATAGGTGAGCGACGGCAGCGTGTATTTGGGCCAGTCGCCGACGTCCTTCAGGTTGACGAAGTAGATCGCCGGGCGGCTGCCATCGAGCGACGCGCGGTTATAATAGCCGTTGGCCGCACCGTCCTCGATCTCGACGGGCACCGCCCGAATCTCGAGCGGCTGCGTGGGAACTTGCGAAAACGCCTGGGGCAGCTTGGCGTACATCGCCTTGATGCCGTCGTTCAGCCCGGCGATCAGCTCGGTCCGACCCGCTGCGGTGTTCGCATAGAGCTGGTCGGGCATGACGTTCAGCTTGGCGAGCCGCTCGCCGACGGTGCCGGTCGTATAGCCCTGCGACTTCAGGATCGTGTCGAGCTGCGCGGTGATCTCGGCGACCTGCGCAAGACCGATGCGATGGACCTCGTCGGGGCTCATCGTCGTCGTGGTGGCCTGGTTCAGCGCCATCGCATAGATCGCGTCGCCGTTCGGCACGCGCCAGATGCCGTCGCCGGGCTTGGTCGTCGGCTTCAGCTTCTCCATCAGCGCGATCTGGCGGTCGAGCGCGGGATAGACCTTCTGGTCGACGATCGCCGTCGCGCGCGCCTGCCAGTCGCCGGTGAGGCCCTTGGCGGCGGCACGCTTGACGAGCGACTGGACGATGCTCGACGTCGCCGCCGGCTGGCCCCGCAGCTTGCGCATCTGGCCGAGCGTCAGGTCGAGCGACCAGCCCGGCGCGAGCAGGCCGCGTGCGGCGTCGGCCTGCTGCATCGCGCTTTCCTGGTCGAGCACGGTGCCGAACTGGTCGAGCCGCGACAGATACGCTTCGGCATCGGGCGTCGCGGTGATCGTGTGCGCGGTATTGAGGAAGTCGGGGACCTGGAAATAGGCGCCGCCCTGCTGGAAGATCCGGTAGGGGCGGATCGGGCTGTCCATGCCGAATTTTTCGGGCGCGGCGATCTGCGTGGTCAGCGAATAGCGCACCACTTCGAGATTGAGCGCCGCAGCGGGTGACAGGCCCGCGCCGTCATAGCGGGCCAGGGTCGCGAGCGCCGCCTTCGTATCTGCGACGTCCCTAGCGCGCTTGTCGGGGGTGCGCGGCGAAAGCTGGCTCTTCAGTCCCGCGAGCAGCCCCTTGTCCAGGCCAAGCGAGGTCGCGAGTTCGGGCGATCGGGCCACGCTCGCCTGGAAGATCCGCTCGAAATCGGCGTTGAGCGCGGTGTCGCCGCGCGACTGTGCGAACGCCGACTTCGGCAACAGCGTGGTGGCGAGCGCGGCGACGCCCCCCGATGCGAGGAACTGGCGACGATCCAAGACGAATTCTCCCGTGAACTTTCGCATATCTAAGCCGATCGTCGCGCGGATCGCCAGCGCTTCCGGACTTGGAATTCCGGCGCGTCTGCGACAGGAACCGGCGCGGAACGGGCCGATGTGGCGAAACCGTCGCGAAACCGCCGGAACAAGCGCCCATACCGTCGGTTAGACCCGAGAGCCCGGCGGTGTCCTTACCCCCCGAAGGATGCCGTCGGGTGTATGCGTAAATTGAGGTAAGCGTGCGAAACGAAACATCCAGGCGAGGAGCCGGCGCACGATTGCACGATGTCGGCGAGACTCTGCGCTCGTCCTGGCTGACGCCCACCGACACGATGATAACCGAAGACATCCCGACTTTGCTGACTCGCCTGTCGCAGGTGCCCAAGAACCGCAGGAAACCCTAGTCCGACCGGTCCGGCGCGCAGCCGGACCGATTCTTTTGCCCGATCTCAGCGCCCCGAGTTCAGCGCCCCGCTGCGGCGTTTTTCATTGCTTCGATCAGCTTCTTCACTTCCTGGCTGCGACCGCGTGGCATGATTAGCACGTCGTCGCCGCTCGCCACCACGATCAGATCCTCGACCCCGACCAGCGAGACACGGACGCCGTCGCTGCGGACGAAACAGTTCTTCGTGTCGATCGCCAGCACATTGCCGTCACCGTGGCTGCGATGCGCGTTGCCGTCGCTGTCGGTATCGCTGATCGCGTGCAGCGCGTCCCAGCTGCCGACGTCGTTCCAGCCCATGTCGACCGGCACGACCGCGACTCGATCCGCCTTTTCCATGACCGCATAATCGATCGAATCGTCTGGCGAGGCAGCGAAGGCGACGGCGTCGGGATAGATTCGCGTGCCCTCGATCCGTGCCTTGTCCATTGCCTCCTGCGTGGCGGTCAGGATGCCCGGATCGAACTGTGCGAGCGCCTCGAGATAGGCGTCGGCGAGGAACAGGAAGATCCCGCCGTTCCAAGCATGATCGCCGCTCGCCAGCATCGACTGCGCCTTGTCGAGCGGGGGCTTCTCGACGAACCGTGCCACGCGGTTGATGCCGGGTTGCAGCTCGTCGCCGATCTGGATCCAGCCATAGCCGGTCTCGGGGGCATCGGGCGCGATCCCGAACGTGACGAGCCACCCCTGCAACACCAGTGGCATCGCCGCCTCGATCGCCGCATGGAATGCAGCGACATCACCGATGACGTGATCCGACGGCATGACGAGCAGGGCGTCGCCACCACCACCGGCGGCGATCGCAGCGAGCGCGATCGCCGGTGCGGTGTTGCGACCGGTCGGTTCGAGGATCAGCGCCTGAGGCGTCGCGCCGGCTTCGGCAAGCTGCTGCTCGACCAGGTCCGCATGGCGCGCATTGGCGACCACGATCGGCGCGGCAAAGCGTTCGCCGGACGCCCGTCCCGCGGTAAGCTGCAGCATCGTCTCGTCAGCGGTGAGCGCGAGCATCTGCTTGGGCATTTCAGGGCGCGACATCGGCCACAGGCGCGTGCCCGAACCGCCTGAAAGAATAACGGGAACGATCGTACGTGCGGTCATGAAGCCTCCTGCTAGCGCCGAGCTATAACGCGGCAATTTTGCGCGCCAATTGCCGAATGATCGGATTGGCATGCCATGTTCAGGCTTTTTTGGTGTTTTACTGCGAAACGAAGCGTTCAGGTGTCGGAAGCGTTTACACTGGTGCGTCGGGATAGCGGACGATGATACGGCTCTTCAAGCATTACGTACCCTATGCGGTCCTCCTGCTCGGCCTCGTCGATGCGGTGCTGCTGATCGCGTCGGCGGAGATCGGCTGGATCGTCCGCGCGCATCAGATCGGCATGGACGTCGGGCCGATCCATACCCGGATCGCGCAGTTGCTGACGTTCGCGCTCGCATTGCAGGTCTCGCTGGTCGCGGTCGGGGCGTATGGCGTCGCGTCGTTCCTGTCGTTGCGCTTCGCCGCCGCGCGGCTGGCAGTCGCGCTGTCGCTGGGCGTGATGTTCCTGTCGCTGATCTTCTTCCTCGTCCCCCCGCTCGCGCTGTGGCGATCGAACCTGCTGTACGCGACGGTGATCGCGACCATCCTGCTCGTCACGGTGCGCGCGCTGCTCGGCAAGACGCTGGGGGGCGAGACGTTCAAGCGGCGCATCGTCGTGCTCGGCGCCGGCACGCGCGCCGCGCGGATCGAGACGCTGGCTGCGCAACCCGGCGTGAACTTCGTCGTCGCGGGCTTCGTCCGGATGGCGGAGGCGGACCCGGTCGTCCAAGGCGCGATGCCGCGCGCCGACATCCCCAATCTCGCCGCGCATATCGTCGACCAGAATGCGAGCGAGGTCGTGCTGGCGCTCGACGAACGTCGCAACGCGCTGCCGATGAAGGATCTGCTGCGCGTCCGCACCACCGGCGTGCAGGTCAGCGAGATATCGAGCTTCCTGGAGCGCGAGACGGGGCGCATCGACCTGAAGAGCGTCAATCCGTCCTGGCTGATCTTCTCCGACGGCTTCGCCTCCAGCCGGATGCTGTCGAGCGTGTTCAAGCGGGCGTTCGACATCGTCGCCAGCGGGCTGCTGCTGGTCGTGACGCTGCCGATCATTTTGCTCACCGCGATCGCGATCAAGCTCGAATCGAAGGGCCCGGCTTTCTATCGCCAGCGGCGTGTCGGGCTCTACAACGAGGGCTTCGACATCCTGAAACTGCGATCGATGCGGCAGGATGCGGAGGTTGCGGGCACGGCGGTATGGGCCGCGGAGGACGATCCGCGGATCACCCGGATCGGTCGCTTCATCCGCAAGGTGCGGATCGACGAACTGCCGCAGACCTGGACCGTGCTGAAGGGCGAGATGAGCTTCGTCGGCCCCCGTCCCGAACGTCCCCAGTTCGTCCAGCAGCTCGAGGAGCATCTGCCGTTCTACGCCGAGCGGCACATGGTGAAGCCCGGGATCACCGGCTGGGCACAGATCAACTATCCGTATGGCGCCTCGATCGAGGATGCGCGGCACAAGCTCGAATACGACCTGTACTATGCGAAGAATTATTCGCCGTTCCTCGACATGCTGATCCTGTTGCAGACGTTGCGCGTGGTGCTGTGGCCGGCGGGCGCGCGGTGATTCTCGCCGGGCTTCGGCCGTGATGACCACGCTCATCCTCTGGACCCATGCGCTCGCGGCGCTGCTGTTCGGTGCGTTGGCGCTGGCGCAACTGCGGCGACCGAGCGGGCACTGGCCGCATGCGGCGTTCGTGGTCGCACTGGTCGCGACGAGCCTGTGGGTCCTAGCGGTCGCAGGGATCGATTCGCGCGACGTCGCGACACGGATCGCCGCCAGCGCGCGCGACATTGCGTGGCTGGGGTTCATGCTCGCGCTGGTCCGACGCGATCGTGCGGGCAATTACGCACTCGGCGCGGTGTATGTCGTGGTGATGGCGCTCGCCGGTACCGCCGCGGTGCTGGCAGTCGTCGAGGGGATGGGACTGGATGCCGAGCCGCTGGCCGCGCTCGCATCGGCCCGGATAGTGCTGCAGATGATGGGCGCCATCAGTGGCCTCGTGCTGGTCCATCACCTCTATCAGGCGGCCACGCCCTCGCGCGGCGGCATTCGCCTGGTGATGCTCGCGCTGGCCGCGATGTGGGGCGCCGACCTGGTCGTGTCGGGCGCCGTGTATTTCAGCGCACCCTGGACGCCGGTGACGATCGTCGCGCGCGGCGTCGTCATGACCGGCGTCGCGGCACTGCTCGGGGTCGGCGTACACCGCGGCGGCGACAGGACGCTGGCGCTGTCGCGACCGATCGCGGTGCGCGCCTTGTCCGCGGTCGCGCTCATCTTCTACATCGGCATCACCGCGCTCGCGACCGACATCGCCGCGGGCTATGCCGGACAGTATGCGCGGGCGGTGCAGACCGCGATCGTGTTCGGGGCGACGGCCAGCGTGCTGGCGCTGCTGTCGACGCCGTGGCTGCGCGCCTGGGTCAAGGTGAAGATCGCCAAGCACCTCTTCCGCCATCGCTACGACTATCGCGCCGAGTGGCAGCGCTTCACCGATACGCTGGGCAAGCCGGGCGTCGGCGCCGCGACGCTCGATTGCCGCGTCGTGAAGTCGATCGCCGACCTGACCGATTCGCCCGGCGGGCTGTTGCTCGTCCCCGACGGGGCGTCGCTGGCGCCGGGCGCGACGTGGAACTGGGTCGGTGCCGCCGATGGTCCACGCGACGAGACGCTGGCGCGGTATCTCGCACAGGACGCGCGGATCGTCGAACTGGACCGGGTTCGGGCCGGCACTGCGCCGAGCGACGACGTGGCGAGCGTGCCCGACTGGCTGCGTGCGTGCCCCGACGCATGGGTGATCGTGCCGCTGGTTCACGGCGGTGCGCTGGTCGGCGCGATCGTGCTCGCGCGTCCCCCGGTCGACCGCGCGCTCGACTGGGAGGATTTCGACCTGCTCCGGGTCGCGGGGCGGCAGGCGGCGAGCTATCTTGCCGAGGATCGCGCGCATGCGGCGCTGGCCGATGCGGCACGGTTCGACGAGTTCAACCGCCGGTTCGCGTTCATTCTGCACGACATCAAGAACCTCGTCAGCCAGTTGACGCTGGTCGCGCGCAATGCCGAACGCCACGCCGACAACCCCGATTTCCGCGTCGACATGGTCGCCACGCTCAAGGACTCGTCCGATCGCATGACCGCGCTGCTCGCCCGCCTGTCGCAGCACGGACCCGTCCGCGGCGAACCGCTCCAGCCGATCGACGTCACCGGAATCGTCGAACGGGTCGCGATCCACCGCAAGGCGCAGCACCCGATCGTCGCGCGCGGCGGTCCGGCCTGGGCGTTGGGGCATGCGGCGCGGCTCGAACAGGTCTTGGGCCAGCTCGTCCAGAACGCGGTCGAGGCGAGCGCTGCGGATGCGCCGGTCCTGCTGGCGGTCGAGACCGTTGGCGAACAGGTCGCGATCGACGTGATCGACCATGGCTGCGGCATGGCGCCCGGCTTTGTCCGCGACCAGCTGTTCAAGCCGTTCGTGTCGTCCAAGCCCGCCGGTTTCGGGATCGGTGCGTTCGAGGCGCGGCAATTGGTGCAGGCGATGGGGGGCGCGCTCACCGTCGTCAGCCGCGAGGGGGAGGGTACGCGCTTCCGCATCCTGCTGCCCGCCGTCGCGGCGCTGGAGGTGGCGGCGTGACCGACACGACGCCTCCCGTCCTGCTGATCGTCGAGGACGACCTTGGGCTGCAACGGCAATTGCGCTGGGCGTATGAGGGGTATGAGATCGTCGTCGCGAGCGATCGCGCGCAGGCGCTCGACGCGGTGCGCGCGCATGAGCCCGCGGTCGTCACGCTCGACCTCGGCCTGCCGCCCGACCCGGACGGCGTCACGCAAGGGTTCGCCACGCTGCGCGACATCCTCGCGATGAAGCCCGATACCAAGGTGATCGTGGCGTCGGGGCACGGCGCGCGTGACAGCGCGTTGCAGGCGATCGCCGACGGCGCCTGGGATTTCTATGCCAAGCCGATCGACATCGACACGCTGGGGCTGATCGTCAGCCGCGCCTTCCACGTCCACGCGCTGGAGGCCGAGAACCGCCGGCTCGCCGCGCGGATCGACGCGGGCGGGTTTGGCGGGCTGATCAGCGCGTCGCCCGAAATGGCGGTGGTGACCCGCACGCTGGAGCGAGTCGCGCCGGCCAACGTCTCGGTCATGCTGCTGGGGGCGAGCGGCACCGGCAAGGAGCTGCTCGCGCGCGGGCTGCACGACGCGTCGCCGCGGTCGCGTGGCAAGTTCGTCGCGATCAACTGCGCGGCGATCCCCGAGACGTTGCTCGAAAGCGAGCTGTTCGGCCATGAGAAGGGCGCGTTCACCGGCGCGGTGAAGACCACCGAGGGCAGAATCGAACAGGCCGCGGGCGGCACGCTGTTCCTCGACGAGATCGGCGACGTGCCGCTCGCGCTCCAGGTGAAGCTGTTGCGGTTCCTCCAGGAGCGCGTGATCGAGCGCGTCGGCGGGCGGAAAGCGATCCCGGTCGACACGCGCATCGTCTGCGCGACTCACCAGAACGTCGACGCGATGGTCGCGGACGGACGGTTCCGCGAGGACCTGTATTACCGGCTCGCGGAGATCGTCGTGCGGATACCGGCCCTGGCCCAGCGGACCGGCGACGCGGTGCTGCTCGCGCGGCATTTCGTCACGCGCTATGCGCGGACGATGAACCCCGTCGTCACCGGCCTTGCCCCAGATGCGCGTGCTGCAATCGACGGCTGGGGCTGGCCCGGCAACGTCCGCGAGCTGGAGAATCGGATCAAGCGCGCGGTCATCATGGCCGACGGCAAGCTCGTCACGGCAACCGATCTCGACCTCGACGGCAAAAGCGAGGAGGCGGCCGCACTCAATCTGCGCGCGGCGCGCGAACTCGCCGACCGGAAAGCGATTCGCCAGGCGCTGGCGCGGGCCGACGGCAACATATCGGGCGCATCACGACTGCTCGGGATCAGCCGTCCGACCCTGTACGACCTCCTGAAAAGCTATGATCTCCATGCCTGACACGACGCGCACGCATCGTTATCCGCTGCTGCGCCGGGGCAGGCGTCGGCGCCTGACCGTCCGCAGTGTCGTCACCGCCAGATATACGCGGCTCGTCGCGATCGGCGCCGTGTGCCTGCTGATCGTCGGTATCGCGATCGCGCTGGCGACGCGTCCACCGCGACCCGATGCGCGCCGGTCGCTGGTCGACAGCCTGACGACGCTGGCGGCGGGCAACTACAGCGCCGCGCGGACCAATGCGCAGGCTGCGATCAGCGCCGCCCCGAATTTGGCCATGGCGCATGCGGTGCTGGCGCGCGCGTATCTCGAACTTGGCGACGGGCTTGCGGCGGAGGCGGAACTGGCGCGCGCGACCGATGCCGGATTGCCCGCCGACCGCCTGCATCAGCTTCAGGCGCATGCGCGGTTGCTGCAAGGCGATCCCGATGGCGCGATCGACGAGGCCGCACAGGCACTACCTCGCTATGCCGGCTATGCCGCGCGGATCCAGGCGCGGGCGCTGGCGTCGCAAGGCAAGCCCGTGGCGGCGCAGGCGGTGCTCCGCGCGCTGCTGGACCAGGCGCCGGACGATGGCGCGGCGTGGACCGATCTCGGCCGTATCCGATTGACGGCCGGCGATGTCGGCGGCGCGTCCGTCGCCGTGGCGCGCGCGGTGACGTTGGCGCGAGGCGAACCGGCGGCGCTGACGTTGCAGGGCGAGGTGATCCGCAGCCGCTACGGTCTGGTCGCGGCGCTGCCGTGGTTCGAGGCGGCGTTGCAGCGCGACGCCTATTATCACCCCGCGCTGATCGAATATGCGGCGACGCTGGGCGAGGCGGGGCGGAACGCGGACATGCTGGCGGCAACGCGTCGCGCGCTGTTGGCACGGCCCGGCAGCCCGCAGGCGCTGTACCTCCAGGCGGTATTGGCCGCGCGCGCGGGACGGATCGATCTGGCGCGCGGGCTGCTGCAACAAACCGGTGGCGCGGTGGGCGGCTTGCCGGGCGCCATGCTGCTGTCGGGTAGCCTCGACTATGCGCAAGGCAGGTTCGAACAGGCGGCGGTCACGTGGCGACAATTGATCGCGATCCAGCCGCTCAACGTGGCTGCGCGTCGCGTGCTGGGGGCGGCGTTGCTCCGGTCGGGGGATGCGCAGGCGGCGCTCGGCGTGCTGCGGCCGATCGGGCTGCGCGCCGATGCGGACAGTTATTCGCTGGCGGTGATCGCGCGGGCGTTGGCAGCGACCGGGGATACGCAGACCGCCGCGCAGTTCCTCGATCGTGCGGCGGCGGGGCAGGGTGCCCCCGCTGCGATCTTCGCCACGGACGATTCGGTGGGGGCGTTGCAGGCGGTAGCCGATGCCGCATCGGGCGACCCTGTCTATGTGCTGGGCGTGGTACGCGGTCAGATCGCGCGCGGGGATACCGCCGGTGCGATTGCCCGGGCGCGTGCGCTTGTCGCGGCGGGGCCCGGCGCCCCCGCCGCGCACCTGGCGCTCGGTGACGCGCTCGCCGTGGATCGGCGTTATGCCGAAGCGGCCGGCGCCTATGCGCGCGCGGCGGACCTGTCGTTCGACGAACCGACGATGTTGCGTCTGGTCGACGCGCTGGGTCGAGCCGGCCGCGCACAGGATGCCGCGGCCTCGCTGGCGCTGTATCTGTCGCAGAACCCGCAAAGCCTGACCGGGCTGCGCCTGCTGGGCCACTGGCAGGTCGCGTCGGGGGATTGGGACAAGGCGATCGAGACGCTGGAGGGCGTACGGCGACGGGTCGGCAATCGCGATGGCGGCGTCTTGATCGATCTGGCGCTTGCCTATGCCGGCAGCGACGACGGCGCCATCGCGGTGCGCTACGGCAAGGCCGCGTACATGCTCGCGCCGACGAACCCCGCCGCTGCCGATGCTTACGGCGTCGCGCTGGCGGCGAGCGGGAACAGCGACGGCGCGCGCCAGCTTCTGGACAAGGCTGTCCGACTCGCCCCGGGCGACGCGACGATCGCAGGTCACCGCCGCCAGCTCGGTTGAAGGGTGCCGGTCTTGCCGCCGAACTCTTGCCTCCAGGCGGGCGCATCGTCAGAAGCCGCGGATGACCGATCCGCTGGACCGCATCGCCGCCGCGCTCGAGCGCCTGTCGCCGCCGCCGCCGCCGGCCTCCGACCCTTGCGCACATCCTGCCTATGTGTGGCGGGGCGGCGTGCTCCAGCCGGCCCGCGGCTTCGCGCCGTTACCGCTGGATATGCTGATCGGTGTGGATCGCCAGAAGGCGTCGCTGATCGCCAACCTGCGCCATCTTGCCAAGGGGCATGCCGCGCAGGACGTCCTGCTATGGGGTGCGCGAGGGACCGGCAAGTCGGCGCTCGTCAAAAGCGCGGTGGCCGATGTGCAAGGATCGGGCGGCGATATCGCGCTGGTCGAGGTGACCGAACTCGCCGGACTGCCGACGCTGTTCGCCGCCTTGGCACAAGTGGCGCGCGCGTTCGTGGTGTTCGTCGACGATCTGGGGTTCGATGTCCCGGCCGAGGCGCGTGCGCTTCGGTCGATGCTGGAGGGCGGGGCGGAACCCCGGCCTGCCAATGTCCGGTTGCTGGTTACCGCCAATCGCCGACATCTGGCGCCGCGCGACATCGCCGAACAGGAAAGCGCAATAAATCCACGCGATTCGGCGGACGATCATCTGGCGCTGTCGGATCGCTTCGGCCTCAGCCTTGGCTTCCATGCGCTTGATCAGGAGGGGTATCTGGCGATCGTTGCGGCCTATGCAGCGGCGCATAATCTGGATTTCGAACCGGGCGAGGCCATCGGTTGGGCTACACGTCGGGGCAGCCGCTCGGGCCGCGTCGCGTGGCAGTATATCGTCGATCTAGCCGGCCGCGCGGGCAAGGCAATATAAGTCAGAAAACGGTGGGCCGGCGCCGAAGCGCCGGCCCGGCAACATCAGTTGCTGTCCGAATTGTCGTCCTTGACGATGGCGACGATGCCAATCGCTGCAACGCCAGCTGCGATCAGGATCGCGAAGATCCCGCCGCCGCCTGCGAGCTTGCTCTTGTCGGCAGTTGTCGAACCGGTGCGGGCGTTCGCAACCGACAGGCTGGCAGGAGCAGCCGACGCTGCAACCGAGGTGGTCATCATTGCAACGGCAAGTGCGCCGCCGGTAAGGGCCTTGAGCTTCATAAGTATCTCCAAAATAGTCGTCTTCACATGTATCGCAACGCAACATTTGTCAACGAGTTCCGACGTAAACTCATTACGGTTTAACCCGTTCAGGACACCCCTTCGACCATTTCGGCAAGTTCCAGCCAGCGGAGTTCAGCCGCTTCCTTCTCCGCGCGCGCCGTTTCGATCGCCTTGGTGAGTCGGGCGAACGTCGCATTGTCGCGCATGTAGAGATCCGGCTTGGCAAGTTTTACCGCATCCGCTGCCATCTGCGCGTCGAGTTCCTCGATTCGCTTGGGCAGCAATTCGTAATCGCGCTGGTCCTTGTAGGTCAGTTTTGCGCGAGGAGCGGCTGCGACGGGCGCGGTCGCGGCGACCTTCTTCGACGCGCGCTTGCCAGTGGTCGTCGAAGCGCGACGCTTTTCCCAATCCTCGTACCCGCCCGCGACCACGTCGACCGTGCCCGAACCGTCGAGCCCGAGCGTGATCGTCACGGTCCGGTCGAGGAAGTCGCGGTCATGGCTGACGATCAGCACGGTGCCGTCATAATCGCCGATCACCTCCTGCAACAGGTCGAGCGTCTCGAGATCGAGGTCGTTGGTCGGCTCGTCGAGCACGAGCAGGTTCGACGGCTTGGCGAACTCGCGCGCCAGCAACAGGCGTGACCGCTCGCCACCCGACAGCGACCCGATCTTCGCATCGACCATGTTCGGGTCGAACAGGAAGTCCTTCAGATACCCGTGGATATGTTTGCGCACGCCGAGCACGTCGATCCACTCGCCGCCATCGACGACGACTTCGCGCACCGTCTTCTCGGGCGCCATCAGGCTGCGCTGCTGGTCGATCACGACCGCGTCGAGAGTCTGGGCGAGCTTGATCGAACCGCTGTCGGGCTGGATCTCGCCGGTCAGCAGCTTCAACAGCGTCGACTTGCCCGCACCGTTGCGGCCGACGATGCCGATCCGGTCGCCGCGCGTGACGCGCAACGTCAGGTCGCCGATGATCGTGCGGTCGCCATATGCCTTGGTGACGTTCTTCGCGTCGATGACCACCTTCGACTTGCTGTCGTCGCTGGCGGTCGTCAGGTTCGCAGACCCCTGCGGCCCGATCATCGAGGCGCGTTCGGCGCGCATCTCGTGCAGCTTGGTCAGGCGGCCCTGGTTGCGCTTGCGCCGCCCGGTGACGCCGCGCAGCAGCCAATGCTCCTCCAGCTTGAGGCGTGCATCGAGCTTTTCGGCCTGGCGCTGTTCCTCGGCGTACACCTGTTCGGTCCACGCCTCGAACCCGCCAAAGCCGATCTCCGCACGCCGGATCGCGCCGCGATCGAGCCACAAGGTCTGCTTGGTGAGACGCGTCAGGAAGGTGCGGTCATGGCTAATGACGACGAACGCGCCGCGGAAGCGCTTGAGCCAATCCTCGATCCATTCGATCGCGCCGATGTCGAGATGGTTGGTCGGCTCGTCGAGCAGCAGCACGTCGGGGTCCTGCGCCAGCGCGCGGACGATCGCCGCGCGGCGTCGCTCGCCACCCGACGCCGACCCCGCCTCGCGCGACAGGTCGATGCCGAGCTGGTCGGCGATCGAATCGGCCTCGTAGCTCACCGGCGCGTCATCGCCGCCCATCACGTAGTCGCGCAACGTCGCGAAGCCGCGCAGATCGGGCTCCTGCTCCAATATCACGACGCGCGTGCCGGGGACGATTACCCTGCGGCCCTCGTCGGCGATGACGCTGCCGCCGAGCAGTTTGAGCAAGGTGGTCTTGCCCGCGCCGTTGCGGCCGATCAGCGCGAGCCGATCACGCGGGCCGATATGGATGTCGAGGTTGCGAAAGAGCCATCCCGAGCCCTGGACGAGTCCGAGGCCTTCGAATGCTAAGATTGGTGCTGCCATGTCCGCGCCACGTAGGGGGGCGAGGTGATGCAGGCAAGTTACACTGTGTCCGGACTGTATGGGCGGGACCATTCACAGGCTGTTCAACGCATTGCGGCTATGCCACGGCGATGAAGATGTTGCTCATCCTTGCGACCCTGGCCGCGGCGCCCGTCCTGATCGGCGCTGCGCCTATGGTGGCCGCAGCCGATCAGCGCCGCAGCGATCAGATGTCCGCGTTCGAAGCGCGCAAGACCGGACGCCTGCTGTCCGTCCGCGAGATCGAGGCGCGCGTGCGCCCGACGATGGGGGACGCGCAGTATCTCGGCTTCGACTATGATTCGGGCAGTGCCATTTACACGCTGAAATACCTGCGCGATGGAACCGTCATCTGGGTCGACGTGGATGGCCGTACCGGTCAGATCGTCGGCCGTACCGGTCGCTGAGACCAGCAAGCGAGAGGATTATCATGCGCGTTCTGATCGTCGAGGACGAGCCGAATCTCGGCCAGCAACTGAAGAACACCCTCGAAGGGGCTGGCTATGCGATCGATCTCGCGGTCGATGGCGAGGAGGGGCATTTCCTCGGCTCGACCGAGAATTACGACGCGGTCGTGCTCGATCTCGGCCTGCCCGAGATCGACGGGCTGACGGTGCTCGATCGCTGGCGGAAAGAGGGCAAGGTGATGCCCGTCCTCGTACTGACCGCGCGCGACAGCTGGTCGGACAAGGTCGCCGGGCTCGACGCGGGCGCGGACGATTACGTCGCCAAGCCGTTCCAGAGCGAGGAGTTGATCGCTCGCCTGCGCGCGCTGATCCGTCGGGCGAGCGGCAATGCCTCGTCCGAGCTGACCGCGGGAGACATCCGCCTCGACACGCGCAGCGGCAAGGTCACGCGCGCCGGCGAGCCGGTGAAGCTGACCGCACAGGAATATAAGCTGCTGAGCTATCTGCTCCATCACAAGGGCAAGGTCGTCAGCCGCACGGAGCTGATCGAGCATATCTACGACCAAGACTTCGACCGCGATTCGAACACGATCGAGGTTTTTGTGACGCGCATCCGCAAGAAGCTCGGCCAGGACGTGATCACGACGATCCGCGGCCTCGGCTACAGCCTCGAAGATCCGGACGCCTGATCGGCTCACGATGGATAGCGTCCCGGTCACAGACACGCCGATAGCGGACGGACCGATCCGCGTGCCCGCCGCGGTCAAGGGATCGCTGTCGCGGCGGATGATCCTGATCGCGGCCGTGTGGATCGCCGTGTTGCTCAGCGGCGGCGGTTTCGCGCTCGACCGCGTGTTGGGGCAGGCCGTGACCCGCAACTTTGATGATCAGCTCGAATACGTCTTGCGTTCTCTGCTGAATTCATCCGAGATCGGCCCCGAGGGCGAGGTGATCTTCACGCGCGAAGCCGTCGCCGACCAGCGTTTCCTCGAGCCCTATTCGGGACTTTATTATCAGGTGTCGGCCAAGGGCCAGGATGACCTGCTGTCGCGTTCGCTATGGGATCGCAAGCTGGCGTTCGGCGGGCCCCACGACGATCGAACCGCGCATTTCTACGACAGCATGCAGTTCCCCGACGAGAAGCTGCGGATCGTCGAGCGTGACGCGGTCATCCCGGGCTCCAAGGTGCACTGGCGGTTCCAGGTTGCGCAGAGCCGAGACGGGCTCGACGCGCAGATCACGACGCTGCGCCGCACGCTCGTCCGCAGCTTCGCGCTGCTTGCGCTCGGGCTGATCGTGATGGCCGCGCTCCAGACCTTCTACGGGCTGTGGCCGCTGCGCCGCGTGCGCGAGGAGATCGCCCGGATGCGCGCGGGCCAGTCGAACCGCGTGTCGAGCGCGATGCCGGTAGAGGTCGCGCCGATGGTCGAGGAACTCAACGCGCTGATCGAGCATAACGAACGCCAGGCTGAGGAGGCGCGGCGTCACGCCGGCAACCTCGCGCATGCGCTCAAGACGCCGCTGACGGTCATCATGAACGCTGCGACGGCGCAGTCGGACGACCTCGCCGATACGGTGATCCGCGAGGCGCGGACGATGCGGCGGCAGGTCGATCATCACCTCGCGCGCGCGCGCGCGGTAGGCCGGCGCGGGTCCGCGCACAGCCGCGCCGACGTGTGGCCGAGTCTCGAATCGGTCGAGCGCGCGGTCGGGCGGCTCTACCGCCACGTCCGGATCGACGTGACCGGGCCGCGCGGTCTCCAGGTCCATGTCGAGCGGCAGGATCTCGACGAGATGCTCGGCAATCTGATCGAGAACGCCGCGAAATACGGCGGTGGCAGCGTCTTCGTCACGGTCGGTGCGCAGTCGGGCTTCGTCGAGTTCCTCGTCGAAGATGACGGCGTCGGTATCCCGGAAGAGGAGCGCGTCCGCATCTTCGATCGCGGCGTGCGGCTGGATACGGGGAAGCCGGGGACCGGCCTGGGCCTCGCGATCGTGCGCGACGTGGCGGAGATCTACGAGGGAACGGTCGCGCTCGAGGAGAGCGAGGATCTCGGCGGGTTGCTGGTGCGGCTGAGACTTCCGGCCGCAAATTAGCGCACCGTCATCCTGACGAAAGTCAGGATCCAGAGCCGCGATCGATGCCTTTCGTTACTCTGGATCCTGACTTTCGTCAGGATGACGGACTGAGTTGGCTACCCCCGCGACCGCGCCTGCCGATACGTCCCCAGCACCCGCAGCCATTTCGAATGGAACCCCAGTTCCTCCAGCGCGTGATCGAGGTTGGCGTCGCCCGGCTTGCCGACCACGTCCGCGTAGAATTCGGTCGCCGAGAAACTCCCGTTGCGCTGGTAGCTTTCGAGCTTGGTGATGTTCACCCCATTGGTCGCGAACCCGCCCATCGCCTTGTACAGCGCGGCGGGGACGTTCCTCACCTCGAAGATGAGCGTCGTCATCCACGCGCCGCCAACCGGTTCCTGCGCCGCGGGCGGCTTGCCGCCCCGCGCCAGCACCACGAACCGCGTCGTGTTGTGATCCGCATCGGCGATGTCGGTCGCGAGCAGTTCCAGTCCGTACAACCCGGCCGCCGCGGGCGGCGCGAGCGCAGCGATCGCCGGATCGCCAAGCTCGGCGACGACCGCCGCCGCGCCCGCGGTGTCCGGATAGCTCACCGGCTCGATCCCGTGCGCCTTCAGCCAGTGGCGGCATTGGCCGAGCGCCTGCGGATGGCTCATCGCTTGGCGGATCCCGTCGCGGGGCCCGCATCCCATCAGCGCGTGGCGGATCGGCAGGAAATGCTCACCGGTGATGACCAGCCCCGATTCGGGCAGCAGGAAATGAATGTCGGCGACGCGGCCTTGCAGCGAATTCTCGATCGGGATGATCGCGCAGTCGGCGCGGCCGTCCTTCACCGCGTCGATCGCGTCGGAGAAATCGAAACAGGGCAGGGGGAGGCCGTCCGGGAACGCCTCGCCCGCCGCGACATGGCTGTTGGCGCCCGGCGCGCCCTGGAATGCGACGGCGCGCGCGGGATCGGCAGCGGCGGCCTGTGTCATCCGCGCGACGATGGGGCGGGCGGGTGCGGCGAAGTTTTCCATGCGCCGGGCGCGTACTGGCGCGCGCGCGCATGTTCAAGAGTGGGTGCAGCCGCGGGTTGCGGTGCGCGTCCGCCTTTTCTATGGCTATCCCAAACAGAACAGGGCGGATGCACAAGATGGACAATCGGACCAATACGATCGCCGGCTGGGTGCTCGCAGGCTGTGGCGCGGCACTCGGACTGTCGATCGTCGGTGGGATGATGTTCCACGGCGAACGCCCCGAGAAGATGGGCTATGCGATCGAGGGCGTCGTCGCCGAGGGCGGCGAGGGTGCCGCCGCCGAAGTGCCGATCGCCTCGCTGCTGCCGACTGCCGACGCCGCCAAGGGTGCCGAAGTGTTCAAGAAGTGCGCCGCCTGCCACACCATCAACCAGGGCGGCGCGAACGGCGTCGGTCCGAACCTGTACGGCACGGTCGGCGAGGAAATAGCCAAGGGCAAGGGCGGGTACGCCTTCTCGGCGGCGCTCGCCGGCGTCGGCGGCAAGTGGGATTTCGATAAGCTCAACGCTTGGCTGACCAGCCCGCGCAAGTTCGCCAACGGCACCAAGATGACGTTCGCCGGCCTCGGCAACGCACAGGACCGTGCGAACGTGATCCTGTATCTGAACCAGCAGGGTTCGAACCTGCCGCTTCCGGCGGCGCCCGCGGCTGGCGCTGCGCCGGCGGCGAAGGATGCGGCGGCAAAGGATCAGCCCGCGACTGCGAACGCTGCAGAAGCGGCTGCGACCGAGGGCGCGCCGACTGCGGACATCGCCAACACTGGCACGCCAGCTTCGGGTGCGCCGTCGGTCGATCCCGAAGCAGCCCGCAAGGGCGCCCGCTCGGAGAAGTAATGGTTTCCTGCTCCCTCTCCCCTGCGGGGAGAGGGCTGGGGTGAGGGGTAGCCCAGCAGCGCGTCACCTGGAACAGCCCCTCACCCCGACCCTCTCCCCGGAAGGAGGAGAGGGAGCAGAGCGTCAGGCTTGGGCAGCTTCGTCCGCGGCGCGCTCACGGTAGAAGGACTGCACTGCGTCCCAGGCTTCGTTCGCGGTTTCGACATAGCGGAAGATCCCGAGATCCTTCTCGCTGACGACGCCTTCCTCGACCAGTGCGTCGAAGTTCACGACTCGCTCCCAGAAGGCGCGGCCGAACAGCAGCACCGGGATCGGCTGGATCTTGCCCGTCTGGATTAGCGTGAGCAGCTCGAACAGCTCGTCGAACGTCCCGAACCCGCCCGGAAACGCCGCGAGTGCGCGCGCGTGCAACAGGAAGTGCATCTTACGCAGCGCGAAATAGTGGAACTGCACCGACAGCGACGGCGTGACATACGGGTTGGGCGCCTGCTCGTGCGGGAGGACGATGTTCAGGCCGATCGATTCGGCACCCACGTCGTCGGCGCCGCGGTTGGCCGCTTCCATGATCGACGGACCACCGCCCGAACACACCACGAACTGCCGCCAGCCACGCTCGTCGCGCGGCAGCACGCTGACCTTGGCGGCGAGCTCGCGCGCGACATCGTAATATTTCGACTTCTCGACCAGCCGCTCGGCGATCTTCTTAGACTTCTCGTCGGTCGCCAGCGACAACAATGCCTGCGCCTTCGATGGCTCGGGGATGCGTGCGGAGCCGTAGAACACGAACGTCGAGCCGATCTTCGCTTCGTCGAGGACGAGTTCGGTCTTCAGCAATTCGAGCTGGAAGCGCACCGGCCGCAGGTCTTCGCGCAACAGGAAATCCATGTCCTGGAAGGCGAGTCGGTAATGCGGGTGCTGCGTCTGGGGGGTGGAAACGGAGTCGCGGGCGGACTCGGCATCCTGGCTGGCGTTCGGAAAAACGCGCGTCGGTACTCGTGTATCAGTCATTCAGGCGCGATTAGAGGAAACGGGAGTGCAGGGCTAGACTGCCGTTTTCCTGCAAAAGCAGGAATCCAGGGTTTATGCACGATGCGGCTCGGACCCTGGGCGCCTGCTTTCGCAGGAGAACGTCAGCGACAGAAATTGGCGCGATCGTCCTCGAGATGCAGGTGGTTGCGGTGCGCGGCGTTGTAGTCGGGGCTGAGCACCGTGCCGAACCGCTTGCACGCCGAGGCGCGGATCGTCTGGAGGAATTGCCGCACCTGCGGATCGGACGAGTTCCAATCGTTGAGCACGGTGATTCGTCGCCCGTCCTTCAGCACGAACCCGCCGACGTCGATCGCGTTGGCGATCGCGTGGCCAGACCGCCGGCTCGCATTGCGCGCCGAGCCGACGACGTTGCGACACGCATAGCTGCCCATGCTGTCGATCCGTGCCAGTTCGCTGCCGAGCATCTGGTATGCCGCCGGCGCGACCGCGTTGCGCGTCCAGCCGATGAACGCCCGCGCCGCGCCGCAGCGCACCGCGGTGAGATTGGCGACGGGCACGCCGATGTCGACGAGCTTGACCGTGCCGTTCAGTCCGCAGCCGGGCCCGGTCTCGCGGTCGGGCAGCACCTGGAACGACACATGGAGTTCGCGCAGGTCGGCAAGGCACTGCGCGGTCTCGCGGTTGCTCGGAACCGACAGGTTCGGGCGCGTCTTCGTCGGGGCCGCGGGGCGATCGGCACGACCGCAGCCGGCGAGCGCCAACGCAAGGACGATCACGACCGCCCCGATCCTCAGGCCGGGTTCGTTCCGGCATCCAGGTGCGATCTTTTCCCCCACGCGGTCGCGATGCGGCACCGTGGACCCCGGAACAAGCCCCGGGTGACGGAGTGGTTTTGACGCGCGGCGGAGCGAGTCCCGTCGTGCCGCGCCGCGGTCGGCTCGGGTTGACACCCCCGCGGACGTCGTTAGGGCCGGCAACGGGCCACGCGGTCCCAACGCCGCGCGTGCTCTCTGTGAGGAGAGATACATGACTGATACGACCTACGCCCCCGCCACGGGTGCGCCTGCGCTGCCTGCCACCAAACCGGCACGCCCCTTTTTCTCCAGCGGTCCCTGCGCGAAGCCTCCGGGCTGGTCCGCGGACAAGCTCGCCACCGATTCGCTCGGTCGCTCGCATCGCTCGAAGATCGGCAAGACCCGCCTCCAGTACAGCATCGACCTGATGCGCGACCTTCTCAAGCTCCCCGACACGCACCGCATCGGCATCGTCCCCGGCTCCGACACCGGCGCGTACGAGATGGCGATGTGGACGATGCTCGGCGCGAAGCCGGTGACGGCGCTCGCCTGGGAAAGCTTCGGCGAGGGCTGGGTGACCGATGCGGTCAAGCAGCTCAAGATCGACCCGACCGTGGTGCGCGCCGACTACGGCCAGCTGCCCGATCTGGACTCGGTCGACTGGTCGAACGACGTGCTGTTCACTTGGAACGGGACGACCAGCGGCGTCCGCGTGCCGAACGCCGACTGGATTCCCGACGACCGCGAGGGCCTCTCGTTCGCCGATGCGACCTCGGGCGTGTTCGCCTACGACATCGATTGGACCAAGATCGATGTCGCGACCTTCTCGTGGCAGAAGGTGCTGGGCGGCGAGGGCGCGCACGGCGTGCTGATCCTCGGCCCCCGCGCGGTCGAGCGGTTGGAAACCTACACACCCGCCTGGCCGTTGCCGAAGGTGTTCCGCCTCGTCTCGAAGGGCAAGCTGACCGAGGGCGTGTTCAAGGGCGAGACGATCAACACCCCGTCGATGCTGGCCGTCGAGGACGCGATCTTCAGCCTCGAATGGGCGAAGTCGCTTGGTGAGGACGGTCTGATCGCACGCTCCGACGCGAATGCAGCGGCGTTGGACACAATCGTGGCGGAACGCGACTGGCTCGGCCATCTCGCCGCCGATCCGGCGACGCGGTCGCGCACCAGCGTCTGCCTTACGGTCGAGGGCGCCGACGAGGCGATG
This sequence comes from Sphingomonas sp. HMP9, assembly GCF_013374115.1. Lineage (NCBI taxonomy): Bacteria > Pseudomonadati > Pseudomonadota > Alphaproteobacteria > Sphingomonadales > Sphingomonadaceae > Sphingomonas > Sphingomonas sp. HMP9. The sequence goes on from NZ_AP022673.1 coordinate 3,416,131, forward strand.
ATCAAGGCCATGGCCGCCGCGCTCGAAAAGGCGGGCGCTGCGTATGACGTCGCCGGCTACCGCGACGCGCCCCCGGGCCTCCGCATCTGGTGCGGCGCGACCGTCGACACCGCCGATATCGTCGCGCTCGGCCCCTGGCTCGACTGGGCCTACGCGACCGCCAAGTCCGCTTAACCGCTACAGCGCGTTCGTTAGTCCGCCGACACCCACCCCCTCTCCGTCATCCCGGCGAACGCCGGGACCCATGGACACGGAGCATCCGCTTATGACACGGACCGCAACCATGGGCCCCGGCGTCCGCCGGGGTGACGGAATGGGGGTGAGGACAAGGTCTTAAACCAAGCGCACCCCCAATTCCCGAAATTCCCAGGAGCAATCCCATGCCAAAAGTCCTCATTTCCGACAAAATGGATCCCCGCGCGGCGCAGATCTTCCGCGAGCGCGGCGTCGAGGTCGACGAGATCACCGGCAAGACTCCGCAAGAGCTGATGGCGATGATCGGCGCGTATGACGGCCTCGCGATCCGCAGCTCGACCAAGGTCACCAAGGAAATCCTCGAGCACGCCACCAACCTGAAGGTCGTCGGCCGCGCCGGGATCGGCGTCGATAACGTCGACATCCCCGCCGCCTCGGCGAAGGGCGTGGTCGTCATGAACACCCCGTTCGGCAACTCGATCACCACCGCCGAGCACGCGATCGCGCTGATGTTCGCGCTCGCCCGTCAGCTGCCCGAGGCCGATGCCTCGACGCAGGCCGGCAAGTGGGAGAAGAACCGCTTCATGGGCGTCGAGCTGACGTCGAAGACATTGGGCCTGATCGGCGCGGGCAATATCGGCTCGATCGTCGCCGACCGTGCGCGCGGCCTCAAGATGAAGGTCGTCGCGTTCGATCCGTTCCTGACGCCCGAGCGCGCGGTCGAGATGGGCGTCGAGAAGGTCACGCTCGACGAGCTGCTCGCGCGCGCCGACTTCATCACGCTGCACACGCCGCTGACCGATCAGACGCGCAACATCCTCTCGGCCGAGGCGCTCGCCAAGACCAAGAAGGGCGTCCGCATCATCAACTGCGCACGCGGCGGCCTGATCGACGAGGTCGCGCTGAAGGCGGCGCTCGATTCGGGTCAGGTCGGCGGCGCCGCGCTCGACGTGTTCGTCGAGGAGCCGGCCAAGGCTTCGCCGTTGTTCGGCACGCCCAACTTCGTCAGCACGCCGCATCTCGGCGCGTCGACCAGCGAGGCGCAGGTCAACGTCGCGATCCAAGTCGCCGAGCAGATGGCCGATTTCCTGATGTCGGGCGGCGTCACCAACGCGCTCAACATGCCGTCGCTGTCGGCCGAGGAAGCGCCGCGCCTGAAGCCGTACATGACGCTTGCCGAAAAGCTCGGCTCGATGGTCGGCCAGCTCGCGCATGGCTCGATCGACCGGATCTCGGTGCATAGCGAGGGCGCGGTTGCCGAACTCAACCCCAAGCCGATCACCAGCGCGGTGCTGGCCGGCTTCCTGAAAACGCAGACCGCGACCGTCAACATGGTCAACGCGCCGCTGCTCGCGCGCGACCGCGGCGTCGAGGTGCGCGAAGTCCGCACCGAGCGCGAGGGCGATTACCACACGCTGCTGCGCGTCGCGGTCCGCACCGAGGACGGCGAGCGCTCGGTCGCCGGCACGCTGTTCGGCGATCAGGCGCCGCGTCTGGTCGAGCTGTTCGGCGTCAAGATCGAGGCCGATCTGGCGGGCCCGATGCTCTACGTCGTCAACGTCGACGCGCCGGGCTTCATCGGTCGCCTTGGCACGGCGCTCGGCGAGGCGGGCGTCAACATCGGCACCTTCCACCTCGGCCGTCGTTCGGCGGGCGGCGAGGCGGTGCTGCTGCTGTCGGTCGACGAGCCGGTGACGCCGGACCTGCTGACCAAGGTCCGCGCGCTCCCGGGCGTGAAGACCGCAATGGGCCTGAACTTCTAACCAGACTCCCTCTCCCCAAAGGGGAGAGGGAGCAGTGGCTGGCGCTGGCGCATGGTTGTGGTACGGATCTAGCCCTCTCCCCTCCGGGGAGAGGGTTGGGTGAGGGGCCGTTGGGACGGGTAGCGCTCGCGGCACCCCTCACCCCGGCCCTCTCCCCAAGGGGGAGAGGGAGCGGTGGCCAAGGTCGACGACGTTCTGCTGGATCGTGCGAAGCGGATGCGGCGTGAGCCTACGCTGGCCGAGGCGATGCTTTGGCGGCATCTTCGCGGGCGCCAGATTTCCGGCGTTAAATTCACTCGCCAGTTCGTCATCGGCCCCTACATCGCCGACTTCGCCGCGCGCGACGCGAAACTCGTCATCGAGGTTGACGGGGATACGCATAGTGACCAAGCGCGCGACGACAGCCGAACGGATTGGCTCGAACGACAGGGATATCGCGTGATACGGTTCAGCAATGCCGACATCATGTCCGGGATGGACGGGGTCTGGCTGGTCATTTCGGCAGCCCTTGGCAAGGAGTCGGCGCAGTGACCGCACTCCTCCCCGAGGGATTTAGAGACCGCCTGCCGCCGTTCGCCGATTCGGCGGCGGCACTGGAAGCCCGCGTGCTCGAGGCCGCGCGCCTGCACGGCTACGAGCGCGTCGACCCGCCGCTCGCCGAATTCGCCGATGGGCTCGAGATGCGGCTGAAGGCAGGCGGGCTGCACGACGCGGTCCGCTTCGTCGATCCGGTGTCGCAGCGCACGCTCGCGATCCGTCCCGACATCACCGCGCAGGTCGCGCGGATCGCCGCCACGCGGATGGGGCATCACCCGCGGCCGGTGCGGCTCAGCTATGCCGGCTCGGTCCTCAAACTGCGCGCGTCGCAGCTCGCGCCGGCGCGTGAGACGCGGCAGATCGGCTGCGAGCTGATCGGGCTCGATTCGGTCGCCGCCGCGCAGGAACTCGTCGCGGTCGCGGTCGACATGATCACCGCTGCCGACGTCACCGGCGCCTCGATCGACTTCACGCTTCCCGACCTCGTGCCAACGCTCGCCGCCGGCCCGCTCCCCGTCGCACCCGAGCACGTCGCGACGCTGCGCGATCGCCTCGATGCGAAGGATGCCGGCGCGGTTGCCGCGCTCGCGCCTGCCTACCTCCCGCTGATCGAGGCCGCCGGGCCGTTCGCGCAGGCGATGGAGCGCCTCCGCGCGTTCGACACGAGCGGCGCGCTCGCCTCCCGCCTCGATGCGCTCGCACGCATCGCGGACGCGATCGACGGTCGCGTCGCGCTGACGCTCGATCCGACCGAGCGGCACGGGTTCGAATATCAGAGTTGGCTTGGCTTCTCGCTGTTCGCCGATGGCAGCGCGCGGGAGGTTGGCCGCGGCGGCACCTACACGATCGTCCACGAGACGGGCGCGGAGGAGGCCGCGACCGGTTTCTCGCTGTTCGCCGATGCTTTGGTCGGGCGCACCGCGAGCGTCGATCGCCGCCGCCTGTTCCTGCCGTTCGGCACGCCGACCAGCGAAGGCGCAGCGATGCGCGCGCAGGGCTGGGTCACCGTCGCCGCGCTCGAGGCGGGCGATACCCCCGAAGCACAGGTCTGCACGCATCTTTGGGTGGCGGGCGGCCCCCGCGCGCTGTAGGCGCTGCGGGTAATCCTCAGGAGATAGAGTTTGGCCAACGTAGCAGTCATCGGCGCGCAATGGGGCGACGAAGGCAAGGGCAAGATCGTCGACTGGCTCGCCGAGCGGGCCGATATGGTCGTGCGGTTCCAGGGCGGCCACAATGCCGGCCACACGCTCGTCGTGGGCGAGAACGTGTACAAGCTGTCGCTGCTGCCCTCGGGCATCGTGCGCGGCACGCCGTCGTTCATCGGTAACGGCGTGGTGCTCGATCCCTGGGCGCTGAAGGACGAGATCGCCCGGCTCGGCGCGCAGGGCGTCGTCGCGACGCCGGAGACGCTGCGGATCGCCGATACCTGCGCGCTGATCCTGCCGTTCCACCGCGACCTCGACGGCCTGCGCGAGGATGCGAGCGGCGCCGGCAAGATCGGCACGACGCGTCGCGGCATCGGCCCAGCATACGAGGACAAGGTCGGCCGCCGCGCGATCCGCGTCTGCGACCTCGCGCATCTCGACGACCTCGGCCCGCAGCTCGATCGCCTGACCGCGCATCACGACGCACTCCGCGCAGGCTTCGGCGAGCCGCCGATCGACCGCGCGCAGCTGATCGCCGAGCTGCGCGAGATTGCCGGCTTCGTGCTGCCATTCGCCAAGCCCGTCTGGCGCGACCTCAACGCGGCGCGCGCAGCTGGCAAGCGCATCCTGTTCGAGGGCGCGCAGGGCGTGCTGCTCGACGTCGACCACGGCACCTATCCGTTCGTCACCTCGTCGAACACGATCGCCGGTGCCGCAGCCGGTGGTTCGGGCCTCGGGCCATCGGCGGTCGGCTTCGTGCTCGGCATCGCCAAGGCCTATACAACGCGGGTCGGCTCGGGACCGTTCCCGACCGAGCTGGAGAACGAGACCGGCGAGCGCCTCGGCGTACGCGGCCACGAGTTCGGCACCGTTACCGGGCGGAAGCGCCGCTGCGGCTGGTTCGACGCGGTGCTGGTGCGCCAGGCGGCGGCGGTCGGTGGCATCACCGGCATCGCGCTGACCAAGATCGACGTGCTCGACGGGTTCGAGACGGTGTCGATCTGCACCGGCTATACGCTGCGCGGCGAGACGCTCGATTATTTCCCGGCACATGCCGCCGATCAGGCGCTCGTGGAGCCGATCTACGAGACGATGGAAGGCTGGCAGGAGACGACCGCCGGTGCGCGCAGCTGGGCCGATCTGCCGGCGCAGGCGATCAAATATATCCGCCGCATCGAAGAACTGATCCGCTGCCCGGTAACGCTGGTGTCGACCAGCCCGCAGCGTGCCGACACGATCCTCGTCCGCGACCCGTTCTCGGACTGAGATAGACACGAAAAAGCCGGGCGATCGCTCGCCCGGCTTTTTCTCTATCCGCTTGCAGCAGGATCAGCGCGGCGGCGTCGTGCCCGTCGTGCCACCCGTGGTCGAACCCATCGTGCCACCGGTCGTCGTTCCGCCCATGGTGCCCGTTCCGCCCATAGTGCCCGTGCCACCCATGGTGCCAGTACCGCCCATGGTGCCAGTACCGCCCATCGTGCCCGTGCTGCCGGTCGTACCGCCCATCGTGTCGGCGCCCATCGTGCTGCCGGTCGTGCCGGACATCGTGCTGCCCGTCGTGCCGGTGTCGCCCGTCGTGCCGCTCATGCTACCCGACGTCGTACCCTTCGTACGGCTACGGGCCTTGGTGCCGCGCTGCGTGCGAGTCGTCGTGGTCGAACGCGTGCTGGTCGAGGGCTTGGCCTGATCCATCGTGCCTGTCGACATACCACCGGTCGTGCTGCCTGCGGTCGAACCGCCCATGGTGCCGCCACTCGTCGTGCCGCCGCCCATCGTGCCACCGGTACCGCCGGTCGTCTGTGCCATTGCCACGCCCGGAATGATCAGGGCTGCTGCTGCGATTGAAGTCAGAATACGCATTTCGCTCTCCTATGTTATTGAAGAGCAAGCGCTTCAGTTCTTCTAAGGTTCCGCTGTCAGCCGCACTGGCCCCGATGCAGCAACGCCTGGTCGGCCAGCACGAGTGCCACCATCGCCTCGACCACGGGGACTCCGCGGATGCCGACGCAGGGATCGTGACGCCCCTTGGTGGCGATCGTCGCCGCTTCGCCGGTCGGGCTGATCGTCTCGACCGGGGTGAGGATCGAGCTGGTAGGCTTGAACGCGACCCGCAGACGGATCGGCTGGCCGGTGGCGATCCCGCCCGCGATTCCGCCGGCATGATTGGCAAGGAATTCGGGGCCATTCTCGCCCGGACGCATCGGATCGGCATTGGCCTCACCCGACAGCGCGGCGGCGGCGAACCCGTCGCCGATCTCGATCCCCTTGACCGCGTTGATGCTCATGCACGCCGACGCGAGTTCGGAATCGAGCTTGGCATAGAGCGGCGCGCCCCAGCCTGCCGGCACGCCCGTCGCCTCGCACGCGATCACTGCGCCGAGCGACGACCCCGACTTCCTCGCGGCGTCGACCAGCGTTTCCCAGCGCAACGCCGCCGCGGCATCGGGGCAGAAGAACGGGTTCTGGTCGATCTGCGCGTCGTCGAAGTTCGCCGGATCGATCGCATCGCCGCCGATCGCCTCGACCCAGGCGCGCACGCGGACCTGCGGCACGACGAGCCGCGCGACCGCGCCGGCGGCAACGCGCGCCGCGGTCTCGCGCGCCGACGACCGGCCGCCGCCGCGATAATCCCGAAACCCGTATTTGGCGTCATAGGCATAGTCGGCGTGACCGGGGCGATAGGCCTTGGCGACGTCGGAATAATCCTTTGAGCGCTGGTCGACATTCTCGATCATCAGGCTGATCGGGGTGCCGGTGGTACGCCCGTCGAACACGCCGGAGAGAATGCGGACGGTATCTGGCTCGCGCCGCTGCGTGGTGAACCGCGATGTGCCGGGGCGGCGCTTGTCGAGCCACGGCTGGATATCGGCCTCGGTCAGCGCGATCCCCGGCGGGCACCCGTCGACCACTGCGCCCAGCGCCGGCCCATGCGACTCGCCCCAAGTGGTAAACCGGAACATCCGCCCAAACGTGTTGACGCTCAAAACCCTCTCCCCTTGGGGGAGAGGGAGGGGCCCGCCGCAACGCGGTGGGAGGGTGAGGGGGCGTTGGCGCAGGCGACGATCGCCGCAGCAACACCATCGATATTCGTCATCACGTCATCATTCCCAAACCGGCATACCCGATAACCTTCGGCCTCTAATACCGCGGTTCGGCGTTTGTCATAGGCCTGCGCGTCATGTGTCGCGTGGGTATCGCCGTCGATTTCGACGACGAGGGCGATCTCAGCGCAGAGGAAATCGACGATATACGGGCCGAGCCAGACTTGGCGGCGAAATTTGAGCCCGACCAACTGGCGATTCCGGAGGATCTGCCAGACGCGATGTTCGGGCTCGGTGGGCGCGTTGCGCGCATCGCGTAGACGGTCTCGCGCCGCGATGCCGGGTGGCCGTTTCATCCCCTCACCCTCCCATGCTTTGCATGGGCCCCTCCCTCTCCCCTGAAGGGAGAGGGGAAGGTCGATGCGGCTTTTGCTTATGCCAACGCGATGTCGGGGGCGTCTTCGGCCTTCATACCGATCACGTTGTAGCCGGCGTCGACATGATGCGTCTCGCCCGTCACGCCGCTCGCGAGATCGCTCAGCAGGTACAGCCCGGCACCGCCGACATCGTCGATCGTCACGTTGCGCTTGAGCGGCGAGTTCAGCTCGTTCCACTTCAGGATGAGGCGGAAATCGCCGATGCCGCTGGCAGCCAGCGTCTTGATCGGGCCGGCCGAGATCGCGTTGACGCGGATGTTGTCGCGACCCAGATCGACCGCGAGATACTGCACGCTCGTCTCGAGCGCGGCCTTCGCCACCCCCATCACGTTGTAATGCGGGATCACCTTCTCGGCGCCGTAATAGCTGAGCGTCAGCATCGCGCCGCCCTCGGTCATCATCTTGGCCGCGCGCTGCGCCACCGCGACGAACGAATAGACGCTGATGTTCATCGTCATCAGGAAATTGTCGAGGCTGGTATCGACGAACCGCCCGCGCAACTCGTTCTTGTCCGAAAAGCCGATCGCGTGGACGACGAAGTCGATCGTCGGCCATTCCTCCGCCAGCTTGTCGAAAGTCGCATCGAGCGCGCCCATGTCCGACACGTCGCAATCGAACAGCCGCGCCACGCCCAACTGCTCCGCAAGCGGGCGAACGCGCTTCTCCATCGTCTCGCCCTGATAGCTGAACGCGAGCTCCGCGCCCGCTTCGGACAGCTTCTTGGCGATCCCCCAGGCCAGCGACTTGTCGTTCGCCAGACCCATGATCAACCCACGCTTGCCCGCCATCAAACCGTTCACGCCGTCTCCGCCTCTGCCTGCATATCTGTAGCAGGATGCTCTAGCGTTGTTTCGGGTGGTTCCGCCAGTGCCGCGTTCAGATGCGCGCCGAATACCAGGCCGAGCCCAATGACATAGAAAAATAACAGCATGATGACGACGCCGGCGAGACTGCCATAGGTCAAGTCATACCCGCCGAGCCGCGACAGGATCACCGGCAGCAATGCGGTCGCGCTGACCCACCAGGCGGTGGTGAACATCGCGCCCGGCCATTTCCGGCACTTCGAATAACGATAGCGCGACGGCGTCACCGAATAGAACAGGAGGTACAGAGCGCCGAACATCAGCAGGCCCGGGATCAGCCGCGACAGCCCGACCCAGCCCGCGGCGTCCTGCGCGAAGGGGAGGAGGCGGTAGATGAACTGCTCGGCCGCAGTCAGGATGCCCTGAACCAGGAACGAGAGCAGCGCGATGATCACCGACAGGATGATGACGGCGGACGAGCCGAGCCGCGATTTCCAGAACGGTGCGGTCGCCTTGATCCCGTACGCGCGGTGGAAGATGTCACGGATCGTCTCGACGAAGCTGCCGACCGTCCATAACCCGACGAGCGCGCCGAGCCACAGCAGCGACCCGGTCCGCGCGGCAAGCACGTCGGCGATCGGCTTGCGCAACAGGTCCCCGACATTGGGCGGCAACACGTTCAGGAAGGATTCGACCGCGCGCACCGTCTCGACGCTCTGCCCGAAGATCGACAGGATGGCCGCTGCGACGATGAAGAACGGAAACACCGTCATCAGCGCGAGATAGGCGAGGTTGCCGGCGTGGATGAACCCGTCGTTGAACACGCCGATCGCCGCGCGCTTGAAGACTTCGAATGCGCGGCTGCCCGGCCTGACCTTCGCCATGCCGCGGTTGAGACGGGTGCGCGTGCCACCATGGTGGTGGTGGGCGCGCGCTTCGGGCGTAAGGGGACTATCGTTCACAACGCGTTCAGACGCCCATGGCCCCCCGCGGGTTCCCCGCCTCGCGCCCATCCCAGCTCTCGACGAACGCGGTCAGCGCGGCATCGCTCGACGGAATGTCGATCATCAGCGTCACCAACTGATCGCCCCGCGTGCCGCCCTTCTTGTGGAAACCCTTGCCCTTGAGGCGCAGCGTCTTGCCCGAGGTAGTCCCCTTGGGGATCGTCAGCATCACCGGCTTGTCGACCGTCGGCGCCTTGATCGAACCACCCAGCACCGCCTCGGCCAGCGTGATCGGCAGCTCCAGCCGGACGTCGTCGCCATCGCGCGTGAAGAATTTGTGCGGCTGGACCTCGATCGTCAGGATCGCATCGCCCGTGCCGCCGGGGCCTTGCTCGCCCTTGCCGGCAAGCTTCATCTGCGTGCCTGTCTCGACACCAGCGGGAAGCTTCAGATCGAGCGTCTTGCCGTCCGACAGCGTGACGCGCTGCGGCTCCAGCGCCGCGGCTTCGACGAACGGCACCTGCAGGCGATAGGCGACGTTCTCGCCCTTGGGCTGCGGCCGCCGGCCAAAGCCGCCGGAGAAGCCGCCGCCACCGCCCCGCTGCGCGCCGCCGAACAGCCCTTCGAAGATATCGCTCATGTCGGCCCCGCCGGCGCCGGTCTCATAGCCTTCGCTGCGGAAGCCGCCGGGCTGGGGTCGTCCGCCGCCGCCGCCACCGAACCCGAACGGCGACGCGGGGTTGCCGTCGCCGTCGATCTCGCCGCGGTCGAACCGGGCGCGCTTGTCCTTGTCGTTGAGCAGGTCGTACGCGTTGGTGACCGTGCTGAACCTTTCCGACGCCTTCGGATTGTCCTTGTTGCGATCGGGATGAAGCTCTTTCGCAAGCTTGCGATACGCCTTCTTGATGTCGGCTTCGGTCGCGTCGCGCGCTACACCCAGAGTCTTGTACGGATCGGCCACTTACGTCCCCATTCTAACTTGCGCATCTATGTGGGGCGATGGCGTCCGCAACGCAATTGCGCGCGGGGTGTTTGATGCGTCGAGAGGAGCGACGATGACCAAGCAACCGATGCAGGGCGTGCCGAGGAGGGACGACGGCGCCAAGGAGAAGGACGGCGTCAACGACGCGCCGGCCAAGGAGCAGGGGGGCGAGAGCGGCGGCGGCGCGTATCCGAACCCGCACGAAGACAAGAAGTAACGTCCTTTTAGGACCCGGCCTTAATACCTCGTTCTCCCGCGAAGGCGGGAGGCCAGGGTAATGAGGGGCGACGATCGTGACTCCTGGGCTCCCGCCTTCGCGGGAGAACAGGGAAGCTAAAATGTCAGGCGAGCGCCGCCTCGTCCAACGGCGCGACATCGACGCTGACGTCCATGTTCTGCGCCCCCGATCCGAGCACGACCCCGTCGACCGGTGCGATCTCCGCATAGTCGCGCCCGATCGCCATAACGATATGGTCGCTCGCCATCCAGATCCCGTTGGTCGGATCGACGCCGACCCAGCCGCGCACCGGCCCGCACCACAGCAACACCCACGCATGCGTCGCATCCGCCCCGACGAGGCGCGGCTGACCCTCGGGCGGGATCGTCCGGATATAGCCCGACGCATAGGCCGCAGGCAGCCCTGCCGCGCGCAGGCCGGTGATCATGATCTGCGCGAAATCCTGGCACACGCCTTTGCGTTGCAGGAACGCCTCGTGCGGCGGGGTGTCGACGAGCGTCGCGTCCGCATCGAACTCGAATTCCTGCTGGATGCGCCGCGCGAGCGCGATCCCCGCCTCCAGCGCGCCGCGCGACGGATCGAGATCGATCGCGCAATAGTCCGCGATCGCCTGGTCGAGCGGGATCAGCGGCGACGGGTAGATATAATTCGCGGGACTCGCCGCGGACAGATCGGTGCTCGCCCGCGCCATCGCCGCGATCTCGCCCAATGTCGGGTCGCTCGCGTCGGGGATGGGTACGAGCCGGTCGACCGTCATCCGCGACCGGCTCTCGATCGTCAGATGCCGGACCGGGCTGTCGACCACCAGCCGCGTGACATTGGCGAGCCCCGCCTCCGCGCGCGCGGCGCTGGTCCGCCCCGCCGGGTGGACCGAAAGCGCATAGGTATCGAGGTGCTGCCCCGGCCAGTCGATCGGCTTCAACCGAAGATTGCACCGCGCGAACTTGACGCTCGCGCCGTAATCGAACGTCGTGACGTGGCGAATATCGTAGATCATGACCGTAACCCGCTGCCCATCGGTGATAGGGCTGCCTCCTTCTTGCTCCCTCTCCCCTGCGGGGAGAGGGCTGGGGTGAGGGGCTGTTCCGGGCGGAGCATGGCTTGGCTGCCCCTCACCCCGACCCTCTCCCCGGAGGGGAGAGGGAGCAGTACACCGCAGCTCACGCCGCCCGTCATGCCAAGGTCAGCCCACTGGTCCGCAACGGCTCGGCACCCTGCAGGAAATAGCGCCGCGCCAGCGCGTCCGACACCGCGCCCAGCCGGCGCTCGATATCGCCCAGCGTCTCGGCATCCAGCGCCGCCGCCGTCGCGGTCGCCACGATCGCCTGCAGCCCGGTCGCCTGCGCCTGTTGCGGTTCCGCCATCTCGTCGTCGCTCAGCACCGGCAGTTCCGCCAGCCGCGCGGCGATCCGCTCCGCCGAGAACGCCAGCGATCGCGGATTGCCCGGATCGAGCGCGACCAGATCGATCACCGGCACGCGCGCGATCCCGGTCGGATAACGCTGGCGATAGCTGATCTGGCTGTCGGCGAGGTCGAGCAGCACCGACAGGTCGTCGGGCGAGGCCCCCGGCATCCCGAACAACCGGATCGCGCGCGCCATCGCCATCGCGCGCTCGACCCGCCGCCCGAGATCGTGGAACCGCCACGCCGCGGTCCGCCCCATATGCTCCGCCGATAGCCCCGCGATCGCCGCATAGCGCCGTTGCAGCGACCCCGCGCGCTCGAGCATCCCGCGATGCGTAGGGAAGGGCGCTTCGAGCAGCCGCACCATGTCCGCCGACAACCGATCGCGCGAGCCTTCGCCGATCTCGCGCGCGTGCCGGTTGAGCGTCAGGATCGACTGCCACGCCTCGTCCTCCATCGCGGTGCGGGCGAGTGCGGTCAGGTCGGCGCGGCGCAAGCTCGGCGGATGCGGCGCGCTGCCGGCGCCGACGATCAGCCCGACCAGCTTGCCGACCGTCGTCTGGGACAACCCCGCGCCGCCATCCGCGTCGATCGAATTGCCCAGCATGACCCGAATCGCGCCGAGCAGCGCCTCGCCGCGTTCCAGATAGCGGCCCAGCCAGTAGAAATTGTCCGCCACCCGGCTCGGCAACGTCCCCGGATTGCGGCGCACCTGGAGCGAATCCGCAGCGGTCAGCAGCGAGACCGGGGCGACCGGCTCTGCGCCATAGACGCAGACATCGGCGGACCAGATGCCTTCGCCCATCACCGCCGCGCGCGCATCCGGGTGCTCGCCGATCCGCGCGAACCCGCCGGGCAACACGGTCCATTCGCCGTCGCCGCCGCGTGCCGCAAACACGCGCAGCGTGAAGGGGCGGGGCACGAGTTCGTCGCCGACGACGACCGGCATCGTCGAGAGCTGGACCAGTTCCTGCCCGACATAATCCTGTGGCCTGTTCGCCATGTCGGCCAGGAGCGCCGCGCGCGCGTCACCGGTGATATCGGCGCCCACGGTCGGACCGCCGGTCATGCCGAGCGGGCGGGCATGGAAGGCCGGACCGATCAGCAGGCGGTCGAAATTCGCCTCCACGCTGCCCTTCGCCGCGGTCTGCCCGCACCACCAGGTCGCGATGTTGGGCAGCAACAGATCCTCGCCGAGCAGCGACTTGGCGAGATTGGGCAGGAATGCCGAGAAGGCGGGCGCCTCCAGTACCGCCGAGCCCGGCGCGTTCGACAGCACAACGTTGCCCGCGGCATAGGCGTCGATCAGGCCGGGCACGCCGATCTGCGAATGCGTATCGAACGCCAGCGGGTCGAGCAGCCGCGGATCGAGCCGCCGCCACAACGCATCGATCCGCTTGAGCCCGCCGATCGTGCGGACATAGACCTTGTCCTCGAGCGCGGCGAGATCTGCGCCCTCGACCAGCAGCAGCCCCAGATACCGCGCGAGATGCGCCTGTTCGGGATAGCTCGGGTTGAAGCGGCCGGGCGTCAGCAGCCCGATCCGCGGGTCGGTCCGCTTGCACATCGCCGCGATTCCCGCGCGGAACGCGGCGAAGAACGGCGCGTGCCGCTGGACGTTGAGCCGATCCTGCAACCCACCGAGCGTACGGCCGACCGCGATGCGGTTCTCGAGCGCATAGCCGGCACCCGCGGGCGCGCGCAGGTGATCGGCGAGCACGCGCCATTCGCCGGTCGGTCCTCGGCCCAGATCGATCGCGATGAAATCGAGATGGCGGCCGCCCGGTGGGGCGAGCCCGACCATCGGCCGCAGGAAGAACGGGCTGCCGGTGACGAGCGCGGCGGGGATATGGCCGTCCGCGACCAGCTTTCCCTCGCCGTACAGATCGGCGATCACCGTCTCCATCACCGTCGCGCGCTGGATCACGCCGCGCGCGATGCCCGCCCATTCGCTGGCCTCGATCAGCAGCGGGACGGGCGAGACGGGCCAGGGGCGCTCATCGGGTTCGTCGGCGATGCGAAAGCCCGTGCCGATGTCGACCGCATGCCGCTGGACGCGTTCGCGGATATGGCCGAGATCGTCCGAGGCGACCATCGCCAGCTCGGCGAACATCGCCGGCCACGCCGGATCGACGCTGCCATCGGCAGCCGGGCACAGCACGTCGGCGCTGGTGCTGCGCGCGCAATAGTCGGCGATCCAACGGCCGGCGTGGACCGTCGCGTCGAATGTCGGGTCGGGCGCCGTGTCGAATGCCGTGTCGGGCGCCGTAGCCAGCGGGGGCGCGGATTGCGTCGCCATGTCCAATGCCTCAAGCCCCTGAATACAGCCGGCGGTGTTTCACCTTTCGACACGGCGGTGCAACATAAATTGTCATGTGGGCGCCGCCGCCTTGTCCCCTCGCAGCAGTGGAGAATGGCGAAACACCGCTCCGAAACAGGCCACCACCCCGGCGAAGGCCGGGGCCCAATTGGGCAACGATGCTAATGAAGGATGGCGCTCCGTTACGACCACCTTTCCAATTGGACCCCGGCCTCCGCCGGGGTGGGAATGGGGATGGGGATGGGGAGGGGGCGGGGTAGGGGTCACAAATCCGGCAGCACCTGATCGGCCACGCCCCAACCTTCCAAACCCCGCGACCCGGCCCGCTCGATCAACTCTGCCCCATCCCGAACACCCCATCGCGCCGCCGTGTCGATATCGCGCAACTCGCTCCACGATACCGGCGCCGCCACCGGCGCCCCCGCCCTGGCCCGTGCCGAATACGGCATCACCGCCGTCGCGCCGCGCTGGTTGCGCAGCCAGTCGATGAAGATCCGCCCCTTCCGTTTCGCCTTCGCCATCGTCGCGACGAAGCGTTCCGGCTCGGCGCTCGCCAGCGCGCGCGCGAACCGATCCGCAAAGTCCTTCACCGCCGGCCATTCCGCCTCCGGGGTCAGCGGCACGACGACATGCACGCCCTTGCCCCCCGACAGCATCGGAAAGCTGATTAGCCCCAGTTCCGCCAGCTGGTTCTTCAGATGCTCGGCCGCCGTCTTCGTATCGCCAAAGTCGAGCCCCTCGTCGGGATCAAGATCGAACACAAGCCGATCGGGTTTCTCCAAGGTCGCGTTCGACGAGCCCCAGCCGTGGAACTCGATCGTCCCCATCTGCACGCACGCGACCAGCCCGTCGGCATCGTCGACATACAGATAATCTTCGGTCGATCCGTCCTTCTCGCGGATCGCCACCTTGTGGACCGCGTCGCCAAAGCTGCCCGCATCGTGTTTCTGGAAGAAGCAAGCGCGCGACCGGCCCTGCGGACAGCGGACGAGGCTGATCGGTCGGTTGCCCGCGACCGGCAGCATGATGCCGGAGACCGCGACGTAATAATCCGCGAGATCGCCCTTGGTAACGTCCGATTTGTCGAAGAGGACGCGGTCGCGGCTGCTGACCTTTATAGTCGTTTCCGGTGCGGCGCTTTCAGCCACCTCCGGCAGCGAGGCAGGCGTCTCGGCAACGACGTCCTTCGCCGCCTTGTCCCCGCGCAGGCCGATGAAGCTCGAATGGCGCAGCACGCCATCGGGCGTGACCTCGGCAAACGCGATTTCGGCGACCAGCTTCGGCGTCACCCATTTCGCGCCGCGCACGGCGGCCTTGGGCGCATCGACCGTCGGTGTCTTGCGGTCGAGCGCGTCGAGTTTGTCGCGCAGGTCGTCCATCAGCGCCTGATCGAACCCGGTGCCGACCTTGCCCGCGTACCGATACCCCTTGCCTTCGCGGACGCCGAGCAACAGCGACTTGAACCCGCGCTTCTTGTCGGATGGGAGCCAGCCGACGATCACGAACTCCTGCCGGTGCGTGCATTTGACCTTGAGCCATGCCTTGGTCCGCTTGCCGAGATACGGCGCGTCGGCGCGTTTCGAGACGATGCCTTCAAGGCCTTCGCGGCACATCGTCTCGAACAATTGCTCGCCCGCACCAATGACGTGGTCGGAATAGCGCAGGCGATCCTCGTCCTCCGGGATAATCGGCTGCAGCCGCGCCTTGCGATCGAGGTTGGAGAGCCCGGTCAGGTCTTCGTCGTCGAGCGCGAGCAGATCGAACGCGAACAACGTTATGTCGCCGCCGGCGGAGATGGCGTCCTTCAACGTCGAGAAATCGGGATGGCCATCCTTGAACGCGACGATCTCGCCGTCGATCAGTGCGGATTTGACGGGGAGCTTGGCGGCTGCTGCGGCGATGGCCGAGAACTTGTCGGTCCAGTCTAGGCCGGTGCGCGTGAACACCTTCGCCTTGCCGTTCGCGACGGAGACAAGCGCGCGGTACCCGTCGTACTTGACCTCGTGCAGCCACGCGGAACCGGTCGGAACGGCATCCACCAGTGTACAGAGTTGCGGTTCGACGAAGGCGGGGGCTGATTGGCGTGTTCTCCCGCGAACGCGGGAGTCTAGGGTAACGGGCGTTGCGCTTGGAGCCCTGGACCCCCGCCTGCGCGGGGGAACGGCTTTCTCGATTGCCGGCGCGTCCTTCCCCTCCGCGATCTCGACCATCGTCCGCCCGGTCGAAACGCTGGTCAGCGCCTCCTCGACGAGCACATCCGTCCCGCCGGCTGCCGCATCGTCGATCTTGCGCAGCAGCCAGTTCTCGCGCTTCTCCTTGGCACGTGGTTTCAGCCGGATCAGCAGCCACTCGCCCTTCATCCGCTCGCCCTCGAGCAGGAAGTGGAGATGGCCCTTGTCGATATCCTTCGCCGACTTGCCCTTGATCGGCGACCAAGTGCCGCGGTCCCACAGCATGACCGTGCCGCCGCCATATTCGCCGGCGGGGATCGTGCCTTCGAACGTCGCATAGCCGAGCGGATGGTCCTCGGTGCGGACCGCAAGGCGTTTTTCGTTCGGGTCGAGGCTGGGGCCGCGCGTGACCGCCCAGCTCTTGAGCACGCCGTCGATTTCCAGGCGGAAATCCCAGTGGAGCCGTGTGGCGTCATGCTTCTGGACCATGAAGCTGTTGCCGTTGCCAGGCGCGAGCGTACCCGCGGGCTCGGCGGTCTTGGCGAAGTCCCGCTTGGCATTGTACAGCGCGAGGGGATCCGGCACTTCAGCCACCGTTGTTCTCCTCCGAAGGCGGGAGCCCCGTCTGGGTCCCTGCCTTCGCGGGGAAACAACGCTGCACGCTACGCACGCTTTTTAGCCGGCGCACGTTTGGCGGGGGCTTTCTTCGCGGGCGCTTTCTTCTCAGGCGCCGCCGTCCCCCCACTCTTCTCCATCGACTTCTTCAACGCCGCCATCAGGTCGACCACGTTCGAGCCCGTCTTCCCCCCGGTGTCCTTGTCCTCGATGATCTTCTTCCCGTTCGCCTTGCGCTTGCGTTCGATCAGGTCCTTCAGCGCATCGACATAGCGATCGTGGAACTCCTGCGGGTGGAAGTCGCCGCTGCGCTTCCCGATCAGTGCCTCGGCCAGTTCCAGCAGCTCCTCGGACGGCTTGTCATCGGGAATGTCGCGGAAATACCCTTGCGCCTTGTGCACCTCGTCGGCGTAGCGCAGCGTCTCCAGCACCATCCCGCGCCCGCATGGCTTAAGGCTCACGACATATTCGCGCCCACGCATGGCGAGCTGGCCGAGCCCGACCTTCTTCGTCCGCCGCAACGCCTCGCGCAGCACGATGAACGCCTCCTCCGCGAGATCGTCGGCCGGCACCACGAAATAGGGCTTCTCGTAATAGAGCACGTCGATCTCGCTCGCATCGACGAACTGCGTCAGCTCGAGCGTCTTCTTCGATTCGAGCTTCACCGCGTCGATCTCGTCCTGCTCGAGCAGGACATATTCGCCCTTCGAGACCTCATAGCCCTTCATGATCTCGTCCGCGTCGACCGGGCCGACGCCGGTGACGACCTTGTCGTAATGGATCGGCTGGCCCGACGGCTCGTGGATCTGCTTGAACGACACCGCCGCGCCGGACTTGGTCGCGGAATAGATCTCGACCGGGATCGAGACGAGGGCCAGCCGGATCTGTCCCTGCCAATACGCGCGCGCTGCCACCTTGCGTGTTCCTTCGTTGCGGAAACGATTCGATTACCTGGGTCAATCATCGGCACGGTAGAGTCGTTCCAAAGTTTCGCTCCGTCCCAAATCCCGCTATGGCGCGCGCATGTCAGACAATCCCTTCACGCTGTTCGATAGCTGGTACGCCGACGCCAAGGAGTCCGAGCCGAACGACCCGAACGCGGTCGCGCTCGCGACGGCCGATGCCGAGGGGCGGCCTTCGGTGCGCATGGTGCTGTTGAAAGGCCATGGTCCCGACGGCTTCGTGATCTACACCAACCGCGAAAGCCGCAAGGCGGACGAGCTGGCCGCCAATCCGCAGGGTGCATTGCTGTTCCACTGGAAGTCGCTGCGCCGGCAGATCCGGATCGAAGGTCCGGTGACGCACGCGACCGACGCCGAATCGGACGCCTATTTCGCCTCGCGCGGTCGCGACTCGCGGATTGGCGCCTGGGCCTCGGAGCAGTCGCGGCCGCTCGACACCCGCGAGACATTCGAGCAGCGCGTCGCCGAGATGACCGCGAAGTTCGAGGGCCAGGACGTGCCGCGGCCGCCGCATTGGGGTGGCTACCGTGTCACGCCGA
This sequence comes from Sphingomonas sp. HMP9, assembly GCF_013374115.1. Lineage (NCBI taxonomy): Bacteria > Pseudomonadati > Pseudomonadota > Alphaproteobacteria > Sphingomonadales > Sphingomonadaceae > Sphingomonas > Sphingomonas sp. HMP9. The sequence continues at coordinate 3,434,228 of NZ_AP022673.1, forward strand.
CGCGGATCGAATTCTGGCAGGACCGCGCGCACCGCCTGCATGAGCGGCGGCTGTTTACCCGCGAAACCGGCACTTGGGCCGAAGGACTGTTGTTCCCATGACCCAGGACGAACGGCGCAGGGTTATTCCCCTCGCAACCCGCGCGGCGCTCGCCAGCGTCGCGATGGCGTGTTTCCTGCTGCTGCTGAAGGCGTTTGCGGCGTGGTCGACGGGCTCGGTCGCGATGCTCGGCTCGCTTGCCGATACCGCGCTCGACCTGCTTGCGTCGCTGGTCACGCTGTACGGCGTGCGGCTCGCCGCAACGCCTGCGGATCACGATCATCGCTTCGGCCACGGCAAGGCAGAGGCGCTGGCCGCGTTGTTCCAGGTCATGCTGATCACCGCCTCGGCGGTCGGCATAGCGTGGCGCGCGATCCTCGCGTTCAACGATCCGCAGCCGACCACCGGCGCCGATTTCGGCATCGGCGTGTCGGTCATCGCGATCGTCGCGACCGTGTTCCTGCTCGCCTATCAGCGGCGCATCATCCGCCAGACCGGCTCGGTCGCGATCCTTGCCGACAACGTGCATTACCAGTCCGACGTGCTGCTCAACGGCTCGGTGATCGTCGCGCTGGTGCTCGATCAATATGTCGGGTGGAGCGGTGCGGATCCGATCTTCGGCATCGTCATCGCGCTGTGGCTCGCCTGGGGCGCGTTCTCGGCTTCGTCCAACGCGATCGACCAGCTCATGGACAAGGAATGGCCCGAGGATCTGCGCGCGCAGTTCCTCGACGTCGCCGCGCGTCAGCCCGGCATCCGTGGTATCCACGATTTCCGCACGCGGCGCTCAGGGAGCCATGATTTCGCGCAGTTCCACATGGAGGTCGCACGCGACCTGACCGTGGCGAACGCGCATGACATCGTCGAAGCCGTGGAGCGCAACCTGCGCACCGCCTTCCCCAAGGTCGAAGTGTTGATCCACCTCGATCCCGAGGGCCATGTCGACACCGACAATCCGCTGGTCGAGGCGGACGTGACGCCGCACTGGTTCGGCAAGCGCGTTTAAGAGGGTCAAGCCATGAGAATACCGTTCGCGCAGATCGATGCGTTTTCCGACACCCCGTTCGGCGGCAACCAGGCCGCGGTGATGCCGCTGTCGACGTGGCTCGACGACGCAGTGCTGTTGAACATCGCGGCGGAGAACAATCTGAGCGAGACCGCGTTCATCGTCGCATCGGACGACGAGGGCGTCGATTTCGACCTGCGCTGGTTCACGCCGGGGGCGGAAGTCGCACTGTGCGGCCACGCGACGCTGGCGAGCGGGCATTTCGTGCTGTCGTCGGATACCGCGCGGGATCGGGTCCGGTTCCGGACGCGGCAGGCGGGGATGCTGGAGGTTGCGCGTGCGGGCAGCGGCTACACGCTGGAACTGCCCGCGTGGGGGCCTAGCCCGAAGGCGATCCCGGAGATCGTCACGGCGTTGAATATCGAGTCGCCGGTCGAGACCTTGTGGCACGACAAGGGATATGCGCTCGTGATCGTGGAGAACGAGGGTCTGGTGCGCGACCTGAAGCCGGACTTCGCCGCGCTGGCGGCATTCCCGATCGTCGCGATCGTCGCGGCACGGGGCGAGGCGACCGACATCGTCAGCCGTGTCTTCACACCCTATTACGCGATCAACGAGGATCCGGTGACGGGCTCTGCGCATGCGGTAATGGTGCCCTACTGGGCGCCGACGCTCGGCAACAGCTTCACCGCCTATCAGGCGAGTGCGCGTGGCGGGAAGCTGACGTGCCGGCTCGAGGACGACCGGGTGGTGCTCGGTGGATCGTGCGTGACGACGATCGAGGGCACGTTCCTGCTGCCTTGATTTCGCTCCAAAATACCCCGTCATCCTGACTTTCGTCAGGATGACGGAAAAAACAGGGCGGGGTCAAGCCTACCGCTTCCGCCCCTTGGTCATCGGATCGGGCTTCTTGGGCTTAACCCACCCTGGCGGTGGCGTCATGCGCTGCTGACTGGTGCCAAGCCCCATCGCGCCCGGCTGTTGCCGCGTCAGCCCGACCGTGTCCGCCTCCTTCCCGCCGCCGCGCAACACGCTGATCTGATCGCGCAGCCGGCTCGCGGTTTCGAAGTCCATCGCGGCGGCGGCGGCTTCCATCTGGCGGCGAAGGTCTTCGATATCCATGCCGCCTCAACGCGCCAAACCCACAAAGGGCGCAGGTCAGGCGGCGACCATTGCCGCTTCGGTCTCCGCGATCCAGCCGCCGCCGAGCACGCGCTCGCCCGCGTACAGCACCGCCGCCTGACCGGGCGCCACGCCATATTCCGGCGCATCGAACACCACGCGGTCGCCGACCAGACGCGCGGGGACGGGCTTGGCCATCGACCGCACCTTGGCGGTGAGCGGCCCGGAAAAGTCGCCGCCGAGCCAGTTGATATCGGTCATCCGCGCCGCCTCGACCGCGAGGGCGCGGCGGGGGCCGACGACGACTCGCTTTGTCTCGGGCTCGACCCGCACGACATAGAGCGGCTCGGGGCTGCCACCGATCTCCAGCCCGCGACGCTGGCCGACGGTGAAGTGGATCAGCCCGCGATGCTCGCCAAGCTTAGTGCCGCCAAGATCGACGATATCGCCCGCCGTCTCCGCCGCCTCGGGCCGCAGCTTCTTCACCAGCCCGGCATAATCGCCATCGGGTACGAAGCAGATATCCTGGCTGTCGGGCTTGGCCGCGACGCCGAGGCCCAGTTCCGCGGCGATCTCCCGCACGCGTGCCTTGGGCAAACCACCAAGCGGAAAGCGCAGATAGTCGAGCTGGCTCTGCGTCGTCGCGAACAGGAAGTAGCTCTGGTCGCGCGCCGGATCCGCCCCGCGGTGAAGCTCGGCGCCGTGTATGCCCTCGACACGCCGGACGTAATGCCCGGTCGCTAGGCAATCCGCGCCGAGATCGCGCGCAAGCTTCAGCAGGTCGGTGAATTTCGGCCCCATGTTGCACTGGACGCAGGGGATCGGCGTGCGGCCGGCGAGGTATTCGTCGGCGAACTTGTCGACCACCTGCTCGCGGAAGCTGGTCTCATGGTCGAACACATAGTGCGCGATGCCAAGCCGGTCGCACACCGCGCGCGCATCGCGGATATCGCGACCGGCACAACACGAGCCCGCGCGGCCGACCGCCTCGCCGTGATCGTAGAGCTGCAACGTCACGCCGATCGTCTCGGCACCCGTGGCGTGCGCGAGCGCGGCGACGACCGAGCTGTCGACGCCGCCCGACATCGCCACGACGATGCGCTTTCCGGCCATGCCCGCATCGGCAGTGGCCCCGAGTTGAAAATCGGTCTGATCCATGCGGCGCTACATAAGCGCGGAGGCACCGCGTTGCAAAAAGACGCGTCGATTAACCTGGATCAGGCTGAACCGAGCGAAAAATGCGACCGACGAACACTGCGATGCGACAAATCGAGCTCGGGGCGACCGGTGTTTTACGCCGTCTTCATCCCCTTGGCCTAGACCGGGGTTTCCGAGAGTGAAGCGAGTATCCCGTTGGACCTGAGTTTTCCCCGTTTCGATCGCGACGCAGAGGTCACCCTGTTACCGGGTGACCTGGCCGTCCTGATCGTCGGTATCGCCGCCCGGCAGGCAGCGAGCCCGACAGCGGCGGTGCAGGCGGGATTTGCTCGCGCCACGATCGATCCGAAGCTGTTCGCGCCGCTCCACGGTGCGTTCAATGGGCCGATGGCCGCGGCGCTGACGCGTTGGAAGGAGGAATGAAGATGCTGTTTACCGCGGCGTTTCAGTCGATCTTCAAGACCTGCGATTACTGGTCCAACACGCATATCGAGAGGGGGCCCCCCGCCCCGATCAGAGGTTTCAAATGATCGAGAACCAGAAAATTCGTCCCGGCAAGGTTATCGGGCCGTTGGGCGAGCAGCTGACGCTGGACAGCCTGCCACCGCCGAGCACCACGCGCTGGGTCGTGCGCCGCAAGGCCGAGGTGGTCGCTGCGGTGAATGGTGGGTTGCTGAGCGTCGACGACGTCTGTGCGCGCTACGGCCTGACGGTTGAGGAATTCGCCGGTTGGCAGCGGGCGATCGATCGGTCGGGCATGCCGGGGCTGCGCGTGACGCGGATTCAGCATTATAAGTCATTGTACGAGCGCCAACAAAAGTATTGAGCGGCAAAACTCAAAACGCGAGCGGAACAAAAAACGCCGCTCGCACGTCTTTCCGCCATCGCCCGGATACGGGTTCAACGGAGGGAACGTTATGATTAACCTGATCATTTGGCTGATTGTCGGTGGCGTGATTGGCTGGATTGCAAGCATGATCATGCGCACGGACGCGCAGCAGGGCATTTTCCTGAACATCATCGTCGGCATCGTCGGCGCGTTCATTGGCGGCCTGATCATCTCGGGCGGGTCGATCAACAATGCACCGCTCAACATCACGTCGTTCATCGTGTCGCTGCTGGGTGCGATCATCCTGCTCGCGATCGTGAACCTCGTGCGTCGCGGTAGCGTTCGCTAAGAGTTCGCTTCTTCACGCGAAATCGAAGAAGGGCCGTCCGGGCGACCGGGCGGCCCTTTTTTTGTTCGGGCATCTAGAAATCCTCCCCCGCAAGGGGGAGGTGTCGCTGTAGGTGACGGAGGGGGAGGACACGGAGCAGAGGTTGCCCTGTCCTCCCCCTCCGTCTGGCAAATGCCAGCCACCTCCCCCTAGCGGGGGAGGATCAAGTGCCAGACACCTCCCCTGACGGGGAGGGTCCAGCGCGGGTCAGTTCAGCAGGAAGCGTACCGACAGCGTGACCGTCACGTCCTTCTCGCCCGGTGCGATCTGCGTGCTGTCCTTGGCCAGCGAAGCGCGCGCCATGAACATCGGCTGTGGCGAACCGCCCGTATCCTGGCCCGATTCGGCGATCGAGACGATTCGCGATACGCGCAGCCCCGCCGCCTTGGCGTAGAGATCCGCGCGACGCTTGGCCTGCGCGATCGCATCGGTCCGTGCCTCGTCGAGCGCCGCGTCGGGCTTGTCGATCGACAGGTTCGGTCCGTCGATCTGGTTCGCGCCTTCCGCCACCAGCGCATCCAGGATCGTCCCCGACTTCGCGACGTCGCGGAAGCGGATCGAGACGGTGTTGGTCGCCTGATAGCCGGTGATCACGGGCGGCTGGTTGTCGGCATAACGATATTGCGGTGCGAGCTGGACGTTCGAGGTGGCGACGTCGCGGGGGGCGACGCCGGCACGCTTCAGCGACGCCAGAACCTTCGCCATCCGCTGCGCATTGTCGGCGAGTGCGGCCGCGGCCGTCGGCGACTGCGATACGACACCGGCGCGAATCGTCGCGAGGTCGGGGACGCGCGTCGTGCGGCCCTCGGCGGTCACGTCCAGAACGGTCCCGGCAGCGGGCACCATCGGTTCGACGGTCGTCGGCGCGGCCTGCGCCGTGGCAGCGACGGCGGGCAGGCCGATCGCCACGGTGGCGAGGGCGCTCAGGAACGATGCTGTCTTCATTGTTTCTCTCCGGTAGGTCACGGCCTGCCTGTCGTCCCACACAGTTCAACGCAAGCTGAACGGCATTGCGGATAGATCGGAATCGAAGCATGTCTGCGCTCCGCACGAGCCAAAGGGCTTGAGCGCGGTGACCTATTCAGATAATACAGCTTGCGAATGGCGAAGCGGGTCGAGACAAGACCGGTCGAAATTGGGATTGTGACGCGCATGAACTACGAGACGAAAATGGCCGGTCACATTGGCGCGAGCGACAGCGAAGACCAGCTTGTGCTCCCCGATTACACCGCCCCGTCGCACCGCCGTCGCAACATCATCATCGCGGTCGTCGTGGTGCTGGCGATCATCGGTGCCGTCTTCGCGTTCAGGGGCGGCAAGAAGGACGTCGCCGCCGGTCCGGTGGTCGAGCAGGTGCCGACCGTTTCGGTCGTGGTGCCGGGGCGCCAGGTCGTCGATCGCACGATTTCCGCCACCGGCACGATCGCGGCGCGTCGCGAAATGCCGGTCGGCGTCGCTGGCGAGGGCGGGATGATCACGCGCGTCCTGGTCGAGCCGGGCCAGTGGGTCGCGGCGGGTCAGGTGCTGGCGACGGTCGATCGCTCGGTCCAGACCGAGACCGCCGCGTCGCTTGCCGCTTCGGTCAGCGTCGCTCGGTCCGACGAGACGATCGCGCAGGCCGAACTCGATCGCGCCAAGCAGCTCGTCGATCGCGGCTTCATCTCGAAGGCCGATCTGCAGCGCAAGGCCGCGACGCGCGACGCCGCCGCCGCGCGCGTGAAGGTGGCGCAGGCGACGCTCGGCGAGGCGCGCGCGCGCAACGGTCGGCTCGATATCCGGGCGCCTGCCGCCGGGCTCGTGCTGACGCGCGGCGTCGAATCGGGTCAGGTCGTGGGGGCGGGCACCGGCGTGCTGTTCCGCATGGCGGCGGACGGCCAGATGGAAATGCGCGCGCAGTTGAGCGAAGCGGATCTCGCCGGGCTCCATGCCGGCGCGCGTGCGACGGTCGTTCCGGTCGGCACGACTCACGGCTTTCCGGGCCAGGTGTGGCAGGTGTCGCCCGTGATCGACCCGCAGAGCCGGCAGGGCATTGCGCGGATCGCGGTCAAGTACGACCCCGCGCTGCGGCCGGGCGGGTTTGCCGCGGCGACGATCGTCGGTGGCGCGACTCAGGCGCCGTTGCTCCCGGACTCCGCGCTGCAGAGCGATGAGAAGGGCAGCTTCGTCTATGTCATCGGCGCGGACGACAAGGCCGTGCGCCGTGATATCAAGATCGGCCAGGTGTCCGATGCGGGCGTGACGATTCTCAGCGGACTCGACGGAACCGAACGGGTAGTGTTGTCTGCGGGTGGGTTCCTGGCGCCCGGGCAGAAGGTGAAGCCGGTCACGAAGAAAGCGAGCTGAGCTCATGAACTTCCGCAACATCTCGGCCTGGGCGATCCGCAATCCGGTGCCGCCGATCGTGCTGTTCATCGCGTTGACGCTGGCGGGCATCGTCAGCTTCATGCGGATGGACGTGAACAACGATCCGGACATCGATTTCCCGATCGCGATCGTCGTCATCAACCAGCCGGGTGCTGCGCCGACCGAACTCGAGACGCAGGTCACGCAGCGCGTCGAGGCTGCGGTGCGTTCGCTCCAGGGCATCGACGAGATCACCTCGACCGTCACCGAGGGGACGTCGCAGACCGTCGTCCAGCTCAGCATCGGGACGCCGATCGACCGCGCCGTCACCGACGTCCGCGACGCGATCGCGCAGATCCGCAGCGACCTGCCCGAGGGTATCCTCGAGCCGCAGGTGTTCCGCGCGAACACCACCGACAACGATCTCGCCAGCTATTCCGTGATCGCCAAGGACATGACGGTCGAACAGCTCAGCTGGTACATCGACAACAACGTCGCCAAGGAATTGCTGTCGGTCCCCGGCATGGCCGCGGTCAACCGCAACGGCGGCGTCAGTCGCGAAATCCGCATCATCCTCGATCCGCTCAAGCTGCAGAGCCAGGGGCTCACCGCAAGCCAGGTCAACGCTCAGTTGCGGCAGGTCAACCTGAACGCGGCGGGTGGTCGTGCCGAGATCGCCGGATCCGAACAGTCGGTCCGCGTGCTCGGCAATGCGAAGGATGCGGTGGCGCTCGCGCAGACGCAGATCAGCGTCGGCAACGGCCGTACGGTACGATTGGCCGACATCGCGCAGGTCCGCGATCTCTACGCCGAACAGCGCAGCCGCGCCGCGATCGACGGTCGCCAGACGATCAGCTTCGATTTCCAGCGTTCCAAGGGGTCGTCCGACGTCACCGTCTTCAACGAGGCGGTGAAGAAGCTCGCGGCGATGGAAAAGCGCAATCCGAACGTGCATTTCGTGCTGCGTTCGAACAGCGTCAAATACACCGAGATGCAGTATGAGAGCGCGATCCACGCGATGATCGAGGGCGCGGTGCTCGCGGTGATCGTGGTGTTCCTGTTCCTGCGCGACTGGCGTGCGACGGTGATCTCGTCGCTGGCGATCCCGCTGTCGGCGATCCCCGCCTTCTGGTTCATGGACCTGCTCGGCTTCAACCTGAACCAGATGACGCTGCTCGCGCTCAGCCTGGTCGCGGGCGTGCTCGTCGACGACGCGATCGTCGAGATCGAGAACATCGTCCGCCACATGCGGATGGGCAAGTCCGCCTATCAAGCCTCGATCGACGCCGCCGACGAGATCGGTCTCGCCGTGCTGGCGACGACGATGGCGATCGTCGCGGTGTTCCTGCCGGTCGGCCTGATGCCGGGCATCTCGGGGCAGTTCTTCAAGAATTTCGGCCTGACGGTGGTCGCCTCGGTGCTGATGAGCCTCGCGGTCGCGCGCCTCGTCACGCCGATGCTCGCCGCGTATTTCCTCAAGTCCGCCGGCCCCGCCGTGCACGGCGAGGGCGTCCTGATGGACGGCTATATGGCGACGCTGAAATGGACGCTGGAAACCGGCAAGGCCAAGGCCTCGGCGGCACGCGGCGGCTTCCGCCGCGTTACCAGCCGGTTCCGCGATCACCGGTTCTGGGTGCTCGGGCTCGGCGTATTCGCGTTCCTGATGACGATCGTGATGTTCGCGGTCCTGCCGATGACCTTCCAGCCGGCGCAGGACAACGACACGTCGATGGCAGTGATCGACATGGTGCCGGGCACGACGCTGGCGCAGACCGAGGCGGTGGTGACCAAGGTCGCGGCGCTGATCGGATCGCAGCCCGACGTGCAGTCCGTCTACGCGCGCAGCGGCGCCAACGGCTCGGTCAACGCCGGCCGCGTCACCGCGACGCTCAAGGACGATCGCAAGATGAAGAGCACGGAGTTCGAGCGCAGCCTCGCACCCCAGCTCGCGGCGATCCCCGATGCGCGCGTTTCGTTCCGCTCGCAGAATGGCTGGGGCGGCAGCACGCGCGACATGAGCGTGACATTGGGCGGCGACGATCCCAAGCTGCTCGATGCGACCGCGCAGAAGATCGTGACCGAGATGTCGCGCCTGCCGACGCTGGTCGCGCCGCGCGTCGCCGGCAACATGCAGCGCCCGGAAATCGTCATCAAGCCGCGCTTCGATCTGGCCGCCAATCTCGGCGTGACGACGCAGGCGCTGTCGTCCGCGATCCGGATCGCGACGCTGGGCGATATCGATCAGAATTCGGCACGCTTCTCGCTGTCCGATCGCCAGATTCCGATCCGCGTCGCGCTCGATCAGGGCGCGCGCAGCGAGCTGTCGACGATCCAGAACCTGCCGGTGTCGACCGCATCGGGCGGCTCGGTGCCGCTCAATCTGGTGGCGGAGATCACGCTGGGTTCGGGGCCGACCAAGATCGACCGCGTCAACCAGCAGCGTCAGCTGACGATCGGCGCCGATCTCGCGCCCGGTATCGTCTCGGGCGTCGCGCAGAAGCAGATCGATGCGCTCCCGACGATGGCGAACCTGCCGACCGGTGTGAACAAGCTCGTGCTCGGCCAGTCGAAGTTCCAGGCGGAGATGATCAACAACTTCATCCTCGCGGTGATCGCGGGGACGTTCCTGGTCTTCGCGGTGCTGGTGCTGCTGTACCGCCGCGCGCTGCCGCCGTTCGTCAACATGGGCTCGCTGCTGCTGGCGCCGCTGGGAGGATTGCTGGCGCTGTGGGCGACGGGTAATCCAGTGTCGATGCCGGTGTTCATCGGCATTCTCATGCTGCTCGGCATCGTCGCCAAGAACTCGATCCTGCTGATCGACTTCGCGCTGGAGGAGATGGGCAAGGGCGTCGACGTGTGGACCGCGGTGGTCGATGCGGGACACAAGCGCGCGCAGCCGATCGTCATGACCACGGTTGCGATGGTCGCGGGCATGATCCCGACCGCGCTGTCGCTCGGCGGCGACGGATCATGGCGCGCGCCGATGGGTATCGTCGTGATCGGCGGGCTGGTCCTGTCGACCATCCTGACGCTACTGATCGTCCCCGCGGCGTTCAGCCTCGCGGTCGGGATCGAGCGGTATATCGGACCACGCCTCGGCCGCAGCCTGCTGACGTATCGCCCTGGCGACGACGGCAGCGAGGTGATCGGGATCGCCGGACCGTCCGGGCCGCGGCTCGGGCCGGTGACTCCCAAGCTGGGCGATGGCACGCAGCCAGCCGAGTGACGCCACCGCGCCCTTCGTGTTGAGCGACGTCGGATTTCCGCGCGACGGCGGAGCCCCTGGGCAGCGCGCACCGCGAAGGGGTTGCGCGCGAGGATCGTGGTCGAAAGCCGGATCCTCGTCAGGCCGCTTGAACTATCCCCGCGCTGGGGGATTGTTTCGGGCATGACAGTTTCCACCCGCACGCGCCCGGCGAGCGAAGCAACGCCGCCCGCCCTCGTCCGCATGCGGATCGTCGCGACCGGGCTGCTCGTGTTCATGGCCGCGACGTTCTTCGTCAGCCGCGCGCTCGTCCCCGTCCACCCCGCCTTCGCGTTCGTCCGCGCCTTTGCCGAAGCGGCGATGGTCGGTGGCCTCGCGGACTGGTTCGCGGTGACCGCGCTGTTCCGCCATCCGCTCGGGCTGCCGATCCCGCACACCGCCATCGTCCCGCGCAACAAGGATCGTATCGGCGACACGCTCGCGCAGTTCCTTCGCGCGAATTTCCTGATCCCCGTGGTGATCGCCAGGCGGACCCGCCGGCTCGACGTGGCGGGCGCGATCGCCCGATGGCTCACCGATCCGCCGGAGGGGGCAGGGGGGCGCTTTCGCCAGGGGGCGTCGAAGCTGGTCGCGCAGGTTCTCGAGGGGCTCGATCCCGCGCGGCTCGGCGGGATGGTCAAGGCCGGGATCGGCGCCCGCCTGCGCGCCACGGAGGTTTCGCCCATCCTCGGCCAGCTGCTCAAGGCTGCGATCGCCGAGCGCCGCCATGCACCGTTGCTCGAAAGTGCGATCCGCTGGGCGGCGAAGACGCTCGCGGCGAACGATCACCTCGTCCGCGCGATGGTCCACGACAAGGCAGGTTCGATCCTGCGCTGGACCGGGCTCGACACCACCGTCGCGGACAAGCTCATCAGCGGCTTCGACCGCCTGCTCGCGGAGATGGCAGAAGATCCGGAGCATCCGTTGCGCGTGAAGGCGGAGGAGGGGCTCGATCGGCTCGCCTGGGATCTGCAATATGACCGCCGCATGCGCGAGCGCGTCGAGACGATGAAGAACGAACTGCTCGACAACCCTGCGATGCAGCGCTGGCTCGACGGCTTGTGGGAACAGGCGCGGGGCGCGCTGCTGGCGATCGCGCGCGATCCCGAGCGCGCGATGGCGGGCAAGCTCGGCGACATCCTGCGCCAGTTCGGCGAGACGTTGCAGCACGATCCGCGCATGTCGCGGACGATCAACCGGTTCGTGCGGCGTGCAGCGGTCGGCGCTGCGGAGGATTACGGCGACGGAATCGTCAAGCTGGTCTCGGAAACGGTCCGCAGCTGGGACGCCGACACGATCACCCGCCGTCTGGAAAACGCCGTCGGCCGCGACCTGCAATATATCCGCGTGAACGGCACGATCGTCGGCGGTCTGGTCGGACTGGTGATCCACAGCGTGGATGTACTGGTGTGAACGCCTAAAACGCTCGGGTACTGATACATACCTTTGCCGAGTGTTTTCACGACGTTAGGCGGGCGCAACGCATCGATGATGGCGCAGGCCCTGTACCTGAACGACAACAGTCGACCGGTCCCCCTTGCACGCCAATGCAAACCCTTCAGCCACGCAAGTTCGCAGGACGTCTTTGCGAGAAAAAACCGCTAAACTGCCGGTCCGTTGGAAGGCCCATCGGCAGTGCACGTAGCGAGCGGTGGCTTGCCACCGCTCGCCACTTAGCTTTACCAGCCGAACGTTACCCCGACGCGTCCACCCGTCGAGCCCTTGACCGTCGATCCCGCTATGCCGCCGGAAACGTAAACGCGGTCGACCACCTTCGCGATGCCTGACCCGGAAAAGCCCTGCTCACCACGATAGGTTGCGAGGTTGAATGACACCGCCATCGTCGAATCGGGCGGCAGAATCGTTCCGCCCAGCGCCATCGCCGCAGCGATGCCGCCCTCCGCCTGCGTTGCCTGGCGCTGAAGAGCAGCCGTGCGCCCTTCGAGGGTAGCGGCACGCAGTTCCAAGGCGCCAGTCCGGCCTTCGAGAACGCCAGTACGGCTTTCCAGCGTCGTAGTGCGTCCGTCGAGTCCGCTGAGCGTTCCGATGTTCAGCGCGCTGGTTGCGAGATTGCCTAGGCCATCGGTAGTGATAAGGCTCAGCGCACCGGTTTGCGCGACACGGCTAGCCGACGACACGACACCGGCAAGCGTCACCGTCGAGGTCGCGCTACCCAAAGCTAGCTGCCCATCTCGACTGGCAACCGCGCCATCGCCGATCGCAACCGACGAGGCGCCGCTTGCAACCGCATTTGGCCCAACCGCAACCGCGTTGGTCCCGGATGCCTGTGGTCCTGGCGCGGTTGAATTTGCGCGGAAATACGTTCCGTTGGCAGTGGCGACATTAGCGGCCGCCAGCGCGGTTGCGGCGTCGGTCCGTGCGAGGTTGGCCGTCGTCTGTGCCGTGCCCGCCGATGTCAGCGCTGCCGTTGCATTGGTATTGGCCGTATTGGCAAGCGTCTGTGCGGTGCCTGCCGATGTCAGCGCTGCCGTTGCGTTGGTATTGGCCGTGCTAGCGAGCGCTTGAGCTGTGTTCGCGGATGTTTGCGCCGCAGCGACGTTCGTATTGGTCGCGAACAACTGCTGCCCCGTCACCGCGTCGGTGCTGGTCGAGGTCAGCGCGCCATTGGCAACGTTGACGATGCTGCGTTCTGCCCCGACCGCGCCGACTGAGACCGTATTGGCAACATCGGCAACCGAATTGGCGCCGATCGCGACGCTGTTCGCGGCTGACGCGGTCGCACTTGAACCGACCGCAACCGCTTCTGCACCGCTTGCCTGGGCCACCGGACCAGTCGAATTGACTGCAACATACGCATTGGTGCCTCCCGCCTCCAACGCGTCGACACGGTCGTTCGTCGCCAAAAGCTGTGAACCGTTGACGGCATCGGTGCTTCCGGTCGCGAGATTGCCCGCGGCGACGTTTACGATGCTGCGTTCAGCGCCGACGGCGCCGACCGATACGGTGTTTGCGACATTTGCCACCGATCCTGCACCGAGCGCCACGCTATTGCCCGAAAGGGCCGAACTGTTCGCGCCGATGGCCACTTTCGTTCCGCCATCGCCGAAGGCACTCGCCCGTTCTCCGATCGCGATGTTACTGGCTTGAAGGCCACTAGCGTTGCTGTTTGTACCAGTAGCAATGTTACCGCCCTGATCGCCGCTTGCATTGCTGAATTGGCCCGTCGCGATATTATTTCCTTGAATACCGTTTGAATCACTCAATTGCCCGATCGCAATATTATTGCCTTGGCCGCCACTCGCGTTGCTTCCGACGCCAGAGGCAAAATTGTATCCCTGTTCTCCGCTGGCATTGCTGGCTGTGCCCGTTGCAACGTTATTGCCCTGAACGCCGCTAGCGTTGCTGTCGGCCCCTGTCGCGGTGTTGTTGCCTTGCACGCCGCTGGCGTTGCTATTGGCACCGGTTGCGGTGTTTGCCGCTTGGCCGCCGCTGGCATTGGCATTCAACCCGGTCGCGGTGTTTTCCGGTGTGCCTGTCGCATCCGCGTTAGTGCCGGTCTGTGTTTGCGCTGTCGCGGGAGCCGCAAAAAGCAGTGCGCCCGTCAGCGCGAGTGCCGAAGCTTGCGCCAGTAAAGAGAGGCTGTGATCGGCAAAGCCTGAATTGCTGCCGGAGATGCGCCGGCGACGATGATTGCTGGCGGTACGATCGGTCATTTTGCTTCCCCATGTTTCCTGCCCGCCGATGTTTGACATCGATCTGGGCGCGTCGGTGACGCCCAGGTCGATCACGTCCCAGTGGATGGTTGTCGCCGCAAGAGCGTGCCGGTTCCGGCCGCCCATTCCTCCCCTTCGCGTGGAAACCTCGCAGCGAATCATTCTGCGTCGGTTCCATCGACGCGATTCATCACACGCAAATGTATGTTCGTTCAATACAATATAGGATAAATATTGAATGCAGCGCTTTGATTTCACGGATAGTTCAGTTTTGATCATTACATCCAAATCCGATGAAACTCTTTTGACGAGCGAAAAGTTTTAGCGCGCCGAATTCTATACTAGCCCCATGCGGGCGGGCGGGGTGAATGGTTAAGCATGGCTTAACGCTTACTTGCCCCGCCGTGCTGTATGCGACGCAGAACTTGAACAAAGATCGTTTGCGGCGGCGGCGGGAGGCCCGTCTCGACCGCGGCGCTATCAGGGCAGCGAATGCGAACTGTACCGGATCGTCCGTGACCGTTGCCGTTCACAGCCTAGACCGCGTGCCGAATACACGCCGTCGCGTTGCCAAGCGTCGATCACGCAAGCGATCCGCTGCAAGTCCGTGCGTAGACATGTTCCCGAACGGTCCTTTCCAAAAAAGGAGCGTTCGAATCTTGAGGAACGGGTTGGCTGGCCTGAACCGCAGACTGGTTTCCGGCCGCCTCGCTCTTTGACTAGCGGTCATCGCAAGGACGACAGTTCGCTTGAATGTTTTCTCAAGGCGAGCATGTCGCTCGAGGACACTGGATTACGCAGCTTGCCGCCAGGCAGCTACTGTTCCCACCGGGACGCTACCGTTCCCAATCCGGCATCGGCCAGCCTCTGGCCTTGGCCAGCAACCGCAACGGCCCGTGCGCATTCACCGCGAAAGGTTCGTCGGCCCACTCGAAGGTCGGGGCGTCGGAGACATGATCGGAGTAGAATCGCACATGCGCGTCCGCCCGCGCGATGCCTTCGCGGTCCATCCAGGCTTCGATCATCCGCAGTTTTGCCGGGCCGTAGCAATTCTCGCCCTCGATCCCGGCGAGCAGCATCCCATCACGGTCGCGCACGCTCTCCGTCCCGATCACTGCGTCGAAGCCCAGTCGCCGCGCGATAGCCTCGACGTAGAAGCGGTACGACGCGGTCGCCATCACCAGCCGGTAGCCGGCGGCGCGGTCTGCCTCGATCTGCGCGCGGGCGCTGGTGAACACGCCGTCGCGCATCACGCGGTCGGCAAAGGCGTCGGCGCTTCGGCGTTCTTCGGCAGGCGTCATGCGCTTGCCGAGCATCATCCGCTGCATCAGATATTTGAGCCGGCCGCGGCTGATCAGCTTGCCGACATAGCCCAGCGCCGCGACCCCCGCGAACGGGACGAGCGCCAACCGCCACGGCGCACCGCTGCTGCGCGCGGTCTGGAGCAGGAACGGCGTCCAGGTCGGTGCGTGCGTGATCGTCTTGTCCATGTCGTAGATCGCGAGACGGATCGCGCGCGAGGCGCTGGCGGTCGAGGCGGAAGGGGAGGGGGCCGGTGCAGAAGGAGTCATCGTCGTCGCTTACGCCGCATTCATCTTGCCGATCCAGTCACTTTGCCGCAAAGGTACCCCCTATGAGCGCGATGGCCGATTTCCAGCAGGACGGTGCCGATACCGGCACGCTTCGCTTTACCGGCGATCTGTCGCTCGCGAAGATCGGCAATCTGCCCGATCGGCTCGAGGCGATCGATGCGGCTTCGGTGAAGCATGTCGACCTTAGCGGCGTCGACCGGATCGACACGATCGGCGCCTGGGTCGTCCACCGGTTCGCGGCGCGCAACGACGCGACGATCGCGGGGCTCGACGAAAACGACCAGGCGCTGTTCGATCAGGTCGTCGCGTCGGACCAGCCGATCGCCGCCAAGCCGGCGAAGGTCAGCGCGCTGTCCCGCGTGGTCGGCGAGATCGGCGACGCGGTCGTGCTGTCGGGCAAGACGATGCTCGGCCTGCTCGGGTTTCTCGGCGCGACGACGATCGCGTTCGGCAGCGTCATCCGCCATCCGCGCCGTTTCCGTTTCAACGCCGTCGTCCAGCGCTTCGAGGTCGTCGGCGTTGCCGCGCTCGGCATCGTCGGGCTGATGAGCTTCCTGATCGGCATGGTCATCGCGCAGCAGGGCGCGGTCCAGCTTCGCCAGTTCGGCGCCGAAGTCTTCACGATCAACCTCGTCGGCCGCCTGACGATCCGCGAGCTCGGCCTGCTGATGACCGCGATCATGGTCGCGGGCCGCTCGGGCTCGGCGTTCGCGGCACAGCTCGGCACGATGAAGCTGACCGAGGAGATCGACGCGATGCGGACGATCGGCGTGTCGCCGATGGAGGCGCTGGTGCTGCCGCGCGTTCTGGCGGCGATCGTGATGATGCCGCTGCTCGGCTTCTATGCTTCGGTCATCGCGATCATCGGCGGCGGACTGCTGTGCTGGGTCCAGCTCGGCATTCCGCCGGTGACGTTCATCGCGCGCATCCGCGAGGTCGTGCCGATCACGGATCTCTATATCTCGCTGATCAAGGCGCCGGTGTTCGGCGCAATCATTGCGATCGCCGGCTGCTTCCAGGGGATGCAGGTCGAATCGGATGCCGAGCAGGTCGGGCTGCGCACGACCTCCGCGGTCGTCCAGGGCATCTTTCTGGTGATCGTGCTCGACGCGTTCTTCGCGGTGTTCTTCACCTGGTTGGGTTGGGACTGATGCCCCGCAAGACAGACGATATCATCATCTCCGTGAAGGGGTTGAAGAACGCGTTCGGCGATTCTGTCGTACACGAGGGGCTCGACCTCGACGTGCGGCGTGGCGAGATCCTTGGCGTCGTCGGCGGGTCGGGGACCGGCAAGTCGGTGCTGATGCGCTCGATCATCGGCCTGCAGACGCCGGTCGCGGGCGAGGTCACGGTGTTCGGCGAGCCCAATATCGGCCGCGAGGAAACCGAGGCGACCGAGATCCGCAAGCGCTGGGGCGTGCTGTTCCAGGGCGGCGCGCTGTTCTCGACGCTGACGGTGGCCGAGAATGTCGAAGTGCCGTTGCGCGAATTCTATCCGGATTTGTCGCCGGCGCTGCTCGCCGAGATCGCGTCGTACAAGGTGGTGATGACGGGCTTGCCCGCCGACGCCGCGAACAAGTTTCCCGCCGAGCTGTCGGGCGGCATGAAGAAGCGCGCCGGCCTCGCCCGCGCGCTGGCGCTCGACCCGGAATTGCTGTTCCTCGACGAGCCGACCGCGGGCCTCGATCCGATCGGTGCGGCGGCATTCGACGGGCTGACCCAGTCGTTGCAGAAGACGCTCGGGCTGACCGTGTTTCTGATCACGCACGATCTCGATACGCTGTATGCGATCTGTGACCGTGTTGCCGTACTGGCCGACAAGAAGGTCATCGCGGTCGGCACGATCGACGAACTGATCGCGCTCGATCATCCGTGGATCGAGGAATATTTCAAGGGGCCGCGCGGCCGTGCCGCGGTCGCGACTCAGAACGCGCACGAACGCGCCGACGAAGAAGCAGCCCGACACCCTACCGAAGTCCAGTCCAAGCAGTCCGCGCCGGACGACGCCGACGCGACATACGCCGAGAAAGAAGCAAGGACGCGCTGATGGAAACCCGTTCGAACCACGTCCTAGTCGGCGCCGTCGTGCTGATCCTGCTAGCCTTGCTAGCGCTGTTCACCGTGTGGATCGCGCGGATCGGCGGCAAGGAAGAGAAGGAATACGACATCTTCTTCCGCCAGTCGGTCGACGGACTCGCGCGCGGCTCCGCGGTGGTGTTCTCCGGCGTGCCGTCGGGACAGGTGAAGACGATCTCGCTGTGGAAGAACGATCCGCAGTTCGTCCGCGTGCGGATCAGCGTCAACGACGAGACGCCCGTGCTGCAGGGCACGACCGCGTCGATCTCCGGCGTCGGCTTCACGGGCGTCAGCCAGATCTCGCTCGATGGCGCCCGCAAGGGTGCGCCGGCGATCGGTTGCCCCGACACGAAGACGCCGACCGAATGCCCGTATGGCGTGCCGGTGATTCCGACGAAGCTCGGTGGTCTGGGCGCGATCCTGAACTCGGCACCGCAGTTGCTGGAGCGCCTGTCGACGCTGACCGAGCGCCTGACCGGCTTGCTGACCGATCGTAACCAGGCATCGATCGCGGGTATCCTCGAGAACACCAACCGCCTGACCGATGCGCTTGCCGATCGTGGGCCCGAGATTGCCGCGACGCTCGCGCAGACCCGTGTTGCGATCCAGCAGGCGGGCGACGCAGCACAGCAGTTCGGCGTGCTCGCCAAGACCACCAACGGCGTGCTGTCCGAGGACGTGAAGCCGGCGATGGCGAACCTGAACAAGGCGATCGTGTCGGCGCAGACCAGCGCCGAAACGCTCAATGCGGCGATCGGCGATGCGCGTCCGGGGTTGCAGGCCTTCTCCAAGACGACGATCCCCGAGGCCAACCGTCTGGTCCGCGACCTCCGCACGACCGCCGCGGCGCTTTCGTCGGTCGCCGAGAAGGTCGACCAGCAGGGTGCGAGTTCGCTGATCGGGCAGCAGAAGCTCCCGGATTACAAGGGTAAGTGAGGCACGCCATGAAGACACCGCTCATCCTGATCGCGATGCTGCCACTCGCCGGGTGCATCAGCTTCGGCGCGAAACCGCCCCCCACGTTGCTGACGCTGACGAGCGCATCGTCGGTGCCGGTCGGCCAGAACCAGGATTCGGCGACCGCGAAGTCGATCACGATCCAGGTTCCGGTCGTGCCGCAGTCGCTCGCGACCGCGCGCGTGCCGGTGCAGGCCACGCCGACCTCGATCGCCTACGTCACCGAGGCGCAGTGGGCCGAGCCTCCGGCGCGGCTGTTCGCGCGGCTGGTGTCGGATACGGTCGCGGCGCGCACCGGGCTGGTGGTGCTGTCGACGGCGCAGTCGGTCGGCGATCCGGGCGGCTTGCTCGGCGGCGAGCTGCGGTCGTTCGGGCTCGACGCGACGACTCGCGAGGCGGTCGTGACGTTCGATGCCTCGCTGACCCGCGTGGGCAAGACGACGGTTGAGAAGCATCGCTTCGAGGCGCGCGTGCCGGTTGCGGCGATCGATGCCCCCTCGGCTGCGGCTGGGATCAACCAGGCGGCGAACCAGGTCGCGACCCAGGTGGCGGACTGGATCGGTCGCTGAACGCGATGCCGGCCTGAGCGTTGACGGTCTCTCATCAGGAGAGCGGCGATGCCACAGGGTGACAAGAGCGCGTACACCGACAAGCAGAAACGCAAAGCCGCGCACATCGCGGACGGCTATGAAGAGCGCGGCGTCCCGGAGAAGGACGCCGAAGCTCGCGCCTGGGCCGTCGTGAACAAGGATTCCGGCGGTGGCAATCTGTCCGGCTCCGGTCGCGGGAAGCCCGATACGCATGCGTCTTCGCACGAAGGCGGGAAGCAGGCGGCTGGGCGAGCCGCGTCAGCGAAGTCGGCCGCTGCGAAGAAATGGTGGGAGACGCGGCGGAAAAACGGCTCGGGCTGATGCCCGGTTGTCGGCCGCTCGTCCCACCGCGAGCAGGTCGCGGTGCAGCGTCGTCTCAGCATCGGCATCGCGTCTCTTCAGGCCGGGCAAAACGCCGTGACCGTCAGAACCGACGCGCATCCCAGCGCCATCGGGAAATGCCCGATCCCGCGCCGGAGCGCAGGATCGGGTAGTCGTCGGTCAGAGCATGCGGTTGATGAGGTTCTCGATCCGCTCCTGCTGGCCCGAGACCGGCTTTGGATCGATGCCGCGCTCGATCGCCAGGTCGGCGATGCCGGCAAGGTCCAGCCCACCGATCGCGCCGCCGAATTCGCCGTCCCAGCCGGCATAGCGCTTGGCCTTGATCGCATCGATGCGGCCGTCTTCGATCAGCTTGGCCGCGTTCAGCAGGCCCTTCGCGACGACGTCGATCGCGCCGACATGACCGTAGAACAGGTCCGCCGGGTCCATGCTCTGGCGCCGCACCTTGGCGTCGAAGTTGAAGCCGCCGGTCGTGAACCCGCCGGCGCGGATGATCTCGAGATTGGCGAGCGTCAGTTCCTCGACCGAGTTGGGGAATTGATCCGTATCCCAGCCATTCTGCGGATCGCCGCGATTGGCATCGATCGAGCCGAAGATCCCCAGCGCCGCCGCGGTCGCGATCTCATGCTCGAACGTATGGCTGGCCAGCGTTGCATGGTTCGCCTCGATGTTCACCTTGACCTCGTTCTCCAGGCCATAGCGCTTGAGGAAGCCGTATACCGTCGCGGTGTCGAAGTCGTACTGATGCTTGGTCGGCTCGAACGGCTTGGGTTCGATCAGGATCGTGCCGGTGAAGCCGATCTTGTGCTTGTGCTCGACGACCAGGCTCAGGAAGCGGCCGAAATTGTCGAGCTCGCGCTTCATGTCGGTGTTGAGCAGCGTCTCATAGCCCTCACGACCGCCCCACAGCACATAGTTCTGGCCACCCAGCCGGTGCGTCGCCTCGAGCGCGTCGCGCACCTGCATCGCACCGAACGCGAACACTTCCGGATCGGGGTTGGTCGCGCCGCCGGCGGCGAAGCGCGGGTGGCTGAACAGGTTGGCGGTGCCCCAGAGGAGCTTGCGACCCGTTGCGGCCTGGAGCTGTTCGAGATGGTCGACCGCTTCGGCAAAGAACGTCCGGTGCTCGGTGATGTCGTTGGCATCGGCCATCACGTCGACGTCGTGGAAGCAATAATAGGGCACGTCGAGCGTCTTGAAGAAGTCGAACGCGACCTCGCGCTTCATCGCCGCCGCTGCGCTGTCATTGGCACCGCGATGCCACGGGCGATCGAACGTGCCGCCGCCGAACACGTCGGAGCCGGGCCAGCAGAAGGTGTGCCAGAAGCACGCGGCAAAGCGGAGGTGATCCTCCATCCGCTTGCCAAGGACCATCTTGTCCTTGTCATAGAAGCGATAAGCCAGCTCGTTGGTGCTGTCGGGGCCCTCATATTTGATCTGGGGGATATTGGCGAAGAAGTCGGACATCGGGATTCCTACGATTTTGGAGTGATGCGGGAATAGGCTTGGCGAAACGCGGCCTTCTTTTCGGCGAGTGCCGAGACGAGGGCAGGGTCGGGGACGATGCTGTGCGAGACGGGGGGCGCGACGCAGATGTCGGCGGGGTCGCCACCATCGACGGCGAGCTGGGCCAGCCGTGCGGCGCCCAGCGCAGGGCCGACTTCGCCGCCTTGAAGGTAGACGAGTTCCACCTCCATCGCCGCTGCGATCACCTCGCCCCAATAGCGCGATCGCGCGCCGCCGCCGATCACCGCGAGCCGCTCGACGACGGTGCCCGCCTCGCGCAGCACGTCGAGCCCGTCGGCCAGCGCGAACGCCACGCCTTCGAGCACCGCCTGCGACAGGCGGCCAGCATCGGTATCGTTGTCGAGATGCAGGAACGCGCCGCGAACCTCCGGGTCGTTGTGCGGCGTGCGCTCGCCCGAGAGATAGGGGAGGAATATCTCCGGGCCACTGGCGGGGCCGGCGGCCTCGGCGCGTGCGAACAGGTCCGCGGCCCCCGTCGCGCCGGTGATCCGTGCGACCCAGTCGATGCACGACGCGGCCGACAGGTGCACCGACATCTGGTGCCACATGCCAGGCAGCGCATGGCAGAAGGCGTGGACCGCGCGCGCCGGATTGGGGCGAAAGTCGTCGGTTGCGACGAAGATCACGCCGGACGTGCCGAGCGACAGCAGCGCGTCGCCGTCCTTGACCACACCGACACCGACCGCGCCCGCGGCATTGTCGCTGCCGCCTGCCGCGACCGGGACCTGCGGCATGCCCCAGAGCTCGGCCACCTCGGCGGTGAGCGTGCCGGTGATCTCCGATCCCTCGAACAGGGCCGGCATCTGCGCCTGCGTCAATCCGCACGCAGCGAGTATCTCGTCGCTCCAGCAGCGGCCACCGACGTCGAGCCACAAGGTGCCGGCACTGTCCGACAGGTCCGATGCCTTGTCGCCGGTCATCAGCAGCCGGACATAGTCCTTGGGCAGCAGCACGGTGGCGATCTTCGCGAAGACATCTGGCTCATGCTCGCGCACCCAGAGCAGCTTCGGCGCGGTGAAGCCGGGCATCGCGATGTTGCCCGCGATCGTGCGGAGATCGGGAACGGCGCGCTCCAGGGCCAGGCATTCGGCGAAGCAGCGACCGTCGTTCCACAGGATCGCCGGGCGGAGCGGACGGTCATCGGCGTCGAGCAACGTCGCGCCGTGCATCTGGCCGGCGAGTCCGACGCCGCGCACGGAGCGGCGGACGCCCGGGTCGATCGCCTGCACCGCGGCGGTGGTCGCCTGCCACCACGCATCCGGATCCTGTTCGGACCAGAGCGGGTGCGGCCGCTGCACGGTCAGCGCGGCGGTACCCTGGCCGACCACGCTGCCGTGCGTGTCGAGCACCACGGCCTTGACACCCGAGGTGCCGATATCGATTCCGAGGAACATCAGTTGACGAACGGATCGATGGTCGGGATCGAGCCGTCGGGTGCGAACTTCAGTTCGGTCACCTTGACGTTGCGCAGGTGGTTCTTGTTGCTGAGCTGCGTATCCGCATAGAACAGCCACCATTTGTTGTTCCACTCGATGATCGAATGGTGGCTCGTCCAGCCCTGTACCGGCTTCAGGATATGGCCCTTGTAGGTGAACGGACCGTACGGGTTGTCGCCGATCGCATAGTTGAGGAAGTGCGTGTCGCCGGTCGAGTAGGTGTAGTAATATTTGCCGCCGCGCTGGAAGACCCAGGACGCCTCGAAGAAGCGCTTCTCATGATCACCACCGAGGACGGGCTTGCCGGCCTCGTCGAGGATCTGGACGTCGCGCGGCGTCTCGGCAAAGCTCTTCATGTCGGGGTTGAGCTTGGCGATCTTGCCCGACAGCGCGGGCTGGTCGTCCTTACCCAGATCGGTGTCCGAGCCGTTGGCGTCGAACTTGCCGTCCTTCCAGCGCTGCAGCTGGCCGCCCCAGATCCCGCCGAAATACATGTAGCTCGCGCCGGTCGCGTCGGTGAATACCGCCGGATCCATCGAGAAGCTGCCGGCGATCGGCTTGGGATCGGCCTTGAACGGGCCGGTCGGGCTTTTCGACGTGGCGACGCCGATCCGGAACGTGCCGAGGCCGTTCTTGTCGAGCATCTTGTCGCGGACCGGGAAGTACAGGAAATACGTCCCGTTCTTGTAGGCGGCATCGGGCGCCCACATCTGCTTTGACGCCCAGGGCACGTCCTTCACGTCGAGCGCGACGCCATTGACCTTCACCGGGCCGCCAATGCGGTCCATGCTCAGGACGCGGTAGTCGCGCATCGCATATTGATTGCCGAGATCGTCGTCGCCGATGCCAGCGTCGATGTCATGGCTCGGATAGACGTAGATCTTGCCGTTGAAGACATGCGCCGACGGATCGGCAGTGTAGATGCTGGTGACGAGCGGCTGCGACAGATAGGGCTTGCCGTCGGGGCTACGCGGTTCCTTGCCGGCGGACGCGGTTTTTGCTGGGGCGTTGGTGCCGCTGGTCTGGGCGAGGGCGATCGTCCCCGTTGCTGCAAATGCGGCAATGACGAGCGTAGGCGCGAGGCTGAAACGCATCGGTCCGTGGTCCTTCCTAATGTTCACCATCTGCTGTGGTGTCGAGCTTCGATGTGTTTGGGTAGCGCTACCGCACGAAACGTGTCAATACTTAGCACGTGGGTCGGACGACTGTCGACACGACCTGAATCGCATGCCGTGTTGACTACGTGCGCGTGGCTCACTTCAGCCATGCGTAGGGACCGACCAGCGTGCCGACGAAACCGCCCGCGGTCTTGGTGCTGAGGAAGCGGGCATCGACGTCGCGCGCCAGCGTTCGCTTGCCGCCGGCACCACCATAGTCGAACGCCATCGTGCCGCCGTTCGCACGGATCGTCAGCGTGATCGGGCCTGCACCCATGACGGGAGCCGAGCCGACCAACCGCTCCGTGCCCTTGTCGTTGGTGTAGAGCGCGACGACGGACTTGCCGGCGATCCGTGTGATCCCGAAGAACAGGTAATTCGCGTCGCTCTGCATCGCGACCAGGCCGGCGCGATCGCCATCGGTGTCAGGCGCGAATCGGACCGTCGTGGCCATCGTCGCGATGTGATGTTGCTGCCGGCGTCCGACGAACGACGGCACGCGCGACAGATCGCCGATGCGTCCGCCGCGGTCGAGGATCAGGTCGCCGTGATCGAGCCGGTAGAAGGGGGCCTTGGGCGTGCGTACGCCGACCCATTGCATCGCCAGCGTGCTGCCATCGAAGCTGTCGACATAGCGAAAGTCGCCGCTCGTCGGGATGTCGCTCGGCGGGCTTGCGGGCAGCTTGGGCTTGGTGCCGACGAAGGGAACCGGTTGTCCCTTCGGCAGGATGATCGGCCAGCCGTTCTTCCATGTTACCGGTAACAGAAACGTCTCGCGGCCGATGTTGTAAGAGTCGCCCTCATACGGGCGCACGCCGAGGAAGGTCGCGTACCAGTCGCCGTTCTGCGTCTCGACGAGCTTGGCATGGCCGGTCGAGGTGACCGGATTGGCGCGCGCAGGGTCGAGATCGCGCTGCGTCAGGATCGGATTGCCCGCGAACGGGACGTAGGGCCCGCGGAGTGACGTCGACCGTAGCGCGACTTGAGAATGGTTGACGCTGGTGCCGCCCTCGGCTGCGGTCAGGTAATAATAGCCGTCCTTGCGGAAGATGTGCGGGCCCTCGATCCAGACCGGCTTCTTGGCGATGTCGACGCCGCCATTGATCAGCTGCGTGCTGTCGCCGACCATTTTCCCTGCGCGCCAGTCATATTCCTGGATCCAGATCGCGCGGTGGCCGTCGTAGCGCGGCGGCTCGGCAGGGGCGCGGTTGTTGAGGATATAGGCCTTGTCGCCTTCCCAGTAGATCGACGGGTCGATGCCTTCGAACGGCAGCCATGTCGGGTTCGACCAGGGTCCCGCCGGGTCCTTGGCGGTGATGACGAAATTGCCTCTGCACGCGACGCACGTGTTGACGATGTAGAAGACGCCGTCGTGATACGAGATGTCGGGGGCGAACACCGCCTCCGACGTGCGCATGCCGGTGAAGTCGAGCTGCTCCGGCCGGTCGATCGCGTTGCCGATCTGCGTCCAGTTCACCAGGTCCTTCGAACGGAAGATCGGCAAGCCCGGGTAATGCGCGAACGAGGACAGGACGAGGTAATAGTCATCGCCGACGCGCGTCACCGACGGATCGGGATAATAGCCCGACAGGATCGGGTTGCGATACTGGCCGGGGCCGACGGTGACCTTCTCCTGCGTATGGCCGTCATAGCTGAAGCTGCTGAACCGCGGCGCGTCGCTCGCGAACGCGGGCGTCCCAAGACCGAGACCGGCGAGCAGTGCGAGCGACGGGCGTTTCATGGCGGGTCTCATCGGGTTGCGCTCGCCGTCTGGGTCGGCTTGGATCCGGCAGCGGCGGCAAGCTCCTGCGCGGCTTGCGCGAGTTCGATCCACATCGCGCCTTCGGGAATGACATATTCGTTCTCGCCCCAGAAGAACGGCCAGTCCTCATGGTTCTCGGGAAAGTCCGGCTTGATGACCAGCACGCCTGGTACCACGCCGCCGGCGATGAACGAGAAGTCGGCGCGGTTGTTGCCATAGGCGACTTCCTTCGAGACGGTGCCGACGGCGGAGACGAACGACACATCGGACGCGGGGTGGTTGCCGACCAGGAACTCGAGCCCGCGGAACACTGCGTCGGCGGGCATGATCTCCGGGAACGCCTTGTGCAGCGCGTAGGCGTTCATCGCCGTGCCAAGCACGGTGCCGCTGCCTGCCCAGCCGCCGGTGGTGATCGGCACGCCGAACGGATTGGCCTTGGCGGCCGTATCGGCGGAGGCGGCATAGGCGCGCACCGCGGGGATCATCGCCGCGCGATAGGCTGGCGGCATGAACGGGATCGCCGCCACCGCATCGCGCAGCGTGAAGGCGAACGTCTTTTCCATCGCCGGCCACAGCGACTGGACCGCCGCAGCGTAGCGCGGATCGCGCGTCGTACGCAGCAGTTCGACGGCGGCGGAAAAGCGCTCGGCATCGAGTGGCCCGCCGGTGGTGTTGCCATGCTGGTACATATCGGGCGCATGCGACTGTTCCTCTGCCCAGGTTCGCGTCGCGATCCCGAGCGCTTTCTTCGCCAGCGCCGGATCGACCTCGGCGAGCGCGCGCGATGCGGCGGCGAGCCCTGCGATCGAGCCATAGTTCAGCGCGGAGGCCTTGGTCGTGAATGCCCAGCGATCGTCGGGCGTCCCGCTGCGGCCGCCCTTTTCCTCACCGAGCTTCAGCGCGGGATCGTAGACCAGCCCGTCGGTCTTGGTCGAGGCATCGCCGAGATGCGTGTATTGCGCGACGTCGGGTTCGACGATGCCGTGGATCGCATGGCCGACCGCGTCGAACTGCGCGACGAGTTGCAGCGTGCCGTGGCGGATCTGCTGGACCAGATCGGGCGTGCCGTCGGGGACGTGGATCTCGGTCTTGCGGCGCGTCCAGTCGATCGCGGTCGTATCGCGCATCGGGTGCCAGCGCTCCCAGCTGTCGACCAGCGAGCGGATCACCTGATATTGCGATTGGGTGCGGATGTCATAGTCGCCCGCGTCGAACCAGCCGCCGACCGCGAGGCCGGGGATATGCTCGCCCGACTTGAACCGCGTGTCGGTGGTCGGGCCCTGCGCGTAGAGATCGATATGCTCGTGGTCGGTCGGTGCCTGCCGCGCATCGTCGCGGTGCGCGTCGCCATGCCAGACGCGGTAGCCCTCATTGACGAACATATGGTCCATCGCGACCGGGAAATAGACGTCGAGCGTCGGGTGCCAGGCGCCGGCATAGGCGTCGGCGGCGATGCGGAACGGCGCGGTACGCGTGCTGCCATAGTCGAGCACATAGGTGCCGGGTTGGCGGACCGCGCTGAAATCGAGTTGCAGATAGCTGTAGCGCAGATAGTCGCCCCAGCGCTTGGCGGGCGTGGTCGGCACGGGCGTCATGCTGCCATCCTCGCCGACGCGGAGCAGGCGCGCGGGCAGCATGCGGCGATCGTTGCGATCGAGTTCGATCGTCGCGACCTTGCGCGCGTCGGGCGTATAGCCGAGCTGCGAATGCGCGATTACGGGGTCGCGCAGCCAGCCCGGTACGCTGTTCGGCTGGATCGTCCATTCGAGCACAGTGCCGGTGCGCCCGGCCGGGAGCAGCGAGCGGAGGACGAACCAGCCATTCTGTGCCTGGTTGCGCCCGTCGAACAACTGTACTTCCGCGGTCGATCGGATCGTCACGCGGCGAGCCGGGTCCTCGGGCGCGAGGACGAAGCGGCTGCCCTTGGCGATCGCGGTCGGCTCGGCGCCGGGCCCTTCCGTGCGACCGCTCGCCGCGTTGCGTTGCGGCGTCCGGATCATCGCGTCGGCGGGATAGACCGGGAATGCGCCGCTGACCCCGTCCGCCATATAGCTATGGTGGAAATAGGCGGCGGGGAGGAATTCGAGGTTGAACCCGGCGTTGCCCGCAAGTGCGGCCGGCACGGGTTGGTCGAGGATCACCGAGACGGCGACCGCGCCGCCGCGCTTTTCCGAGCGGACGCGGTAGCGCCATTTATAGTCGGGATATTCGAGTGTGACCGTGATCGCGCCGGTCGCGGCGTCGATCTTCCGGTCGACCAGGCGCCCGATCGCGTCCCATTGGCCGGGCGTTGACGACAGGCGGACGTCGCCATTGGTGGCGATCCGTTCGCCCTGCTGGATGATCTCGACGCCGCTGATCTTCGAATCGGCGAACAGGCCGTCATACCAATTGGAAAACACGAGGACGTTGGCGGCCGGCGCCTCATAGTAACCGGCGGCGTTGAGCGTCAGGTCGGTCGACGCCGCGCGTGGGCTTGTCTGAGCGGTCGCGGGCGCGGTGCTCGCCAGCAGGGTCGCGATCAGGCAGAATGCGGATTTGGCCGCCATGGTTTTTCCTCTCCGGTATCGTCATGCGGCGTTGGATTCGCCCGCTATTCGCTCGACTATAGCGCTAACAATCGCAGACGCCACCCGCTGTCGCCTTTGCCATATGGACAGGGTAGCGGTATCACCCTAATACTCATACAAGGTTGCAAAGGGCACGCGACGGTTTCGGTTTCGGGACGTCGGAGAATGCCAGCACGCAATCGACAGGGAGAAGAGGATGACCGGGCCAACCGTCGATCGTCGTCGTGCGATGTTTGCATCGATCGCCACCGGGGCAGGGCTGATGCTGCCCGCCATCGGTCGCGCGCAGCCTGCGCCCGGATCGTCCGCTTCGCGCGCCGGCAGTTGCTCGACGCCACAATCGGCGATCGCGCGGACGCAATACGGGCCGGTTCGCGGCTATGTCTCGGACGGCGTCTACACCTTCAAGGGCGTGCCTTACGGCGCGGACACCGGCGGCGAGAATCGCTGGCTGCCTGCCAAGCCGCCAAAGCGCTGGACCGAGACTCGCGACACGCTGTCCTATGGCGCGAACTGCCCGCAGACGCTGCATGATTTCAGCGCGGTCGAGCATACGTTCCTCCAGCAATGGACCGACGGGTTCGTCGGCGAGGACATGCTCAAGCTGAACGTCTGGACGCCGTCGCTCTCGGGCAAGCGGCCGGTGATGGTGTATTTCCACGGCGGCGGGTTCGCGTTCGGATCGTCGTACGAACTCGCGTCGCACGACGGTGCGCAGATGGCGCGGCATCATGACGTGGTGCAGGTGTCGATCAACCACCGGCTGAACGTGCTCGGGTTCCTCGACCTGACCGAAGTCGGCGGCGCGGCGTATAAGGAGTCGGTCAACGTCAGCATGACCGATTGCGTCGCGGCGTTGCGCTGGGTGCAGGAGAACATCGCGCGGTTTGGCGGCGATCCCGACACGGTGATGATCTACGGCCAGTCGGGCGGCGGGTCGAAGGTGACGACGTTGCTCGGCATGGCGACCGGCAAGGGCCTGATCCACCGCGCGGCGGTGCAATCGGGCGGGGGCGGGTCGCTGCCGACCGCCGAACAGTCGCGCGAGTTCTCGCGGCGCGTGCTGCGCGAATTGAGTATCGGACCGAAGGATCTGGGCGCGCTGCAGCGGATCGCCTGGAAGCCGCTGTTCGAGGCGGGCAACAAGGTCGCGACCGAGATCAACGGACCGCGCGGGCCGATGGGGCCTTCGCTGACCCCGCGCGTGGGCTGGAACCCGACGCTCGACGGCAAGGTGATCGACGTCCGCTCCTACTCCGAAATAGCGCCCGAGGTGTCGCGCGACGTACCCGTGATGATCGGCAACGTTAGCGAGGAGGGCATGCGCTGGGGCTATAACCCGAGCGAGACGCAGTGGCGAACCGATCTCACGACGCAGATGGGTGGCGACAAGGCGGGGCGGCTGATCGCGGCGATGAAACAGGCGCACCCCGAAAAGGCCGTGCGGACGTTGGCGTACGGCGTGCAGGGCCTGCAGAACCGCAACCGCGTGCAGGACATGGTGCGGCTGAAACACGCGCAGCGCGGCGCGCCGGTGTACCAATATCTGTTCCAGTGGCAGTCGCCGCAACTCGGCGGCGTCGCCGGCGCGTGGCACACCGCCGATCTCGCCTTCTGCTTCGACAACACCGCGCTCTGCGACCAGGGCACCGGCAACTCGGCCGAAGCGCAGCGCGTCGCACGGACCATGTCGACGGCGTGGGCGAACTTCGCGCGGACCGGCAATCCGAGCCAGCCGGGCTTCAGCTGGACGCCGACCGATCCGCAGCGCTGCCAGACGATGGTGTTCGATGCCACGAGCCGCATGGTCGACGATCCCGAGGCGGCCGCGCGGCGCATCCTGCTGTCGTGAGCGTGGTGTGACGGACGATTTGATGGAGAAGACAATGCGTTGGGCGATCGGATGCGGACTATTTGCCGG
The DNA here is from genome assembly GCF_013374115.1 of Sphingomonas sp. HMP9. Lineage (NCBI taxonomy): Bacteria > Pseudomonadati > Pseudomonadota > Alphaproteobacteria > Sphingomonadales > Sphingomonadaceae > Sphingomonas > Sphingomonas sp. HMP9. Next base: position 3,463,961 of record NZ_AP022673.1, read on the forward strand.
CGCGCTGGCACTGGCGACACCGGTCATGGCGCAGGACGCGCGGATGACCGTGACGGCGACTCCGGCCGAGCCGAGCGCGATCCCGCTCAACACCGGCGGGGTGAAGGGGCAGGCCGCACCCGAGGCGTGGTTCAGCCAGTACGGGGTCGCGATGACGCGCAACGTCACGACTGCGACGCTGACGCCGTTCCTGCCCGATCCGGCCAAGGCGACGGGGGCGGCGGTGATCGTCGCGCCGGGCGGCGGCTTCCTGATGCTGTCGATGGAGAATGAGGGCTGGCGCGTGGCCAAGGCGCTCGCCGACCGGGGGATCGCGGCGTTCGTGCTGAAATACCGGTTGAAGCCGACCCCGGCGGACATGGGCGGGTTCGAGCGATCGGTCACGGCGATGTTCGCCGGTGCCGCGCAGCCGCAGCGACGGATGAGCCCGGACGAGGCGATCGCCGGGCTCGGCGATCAGATCGCGGACGCGCGCGCTGCGGTCGCCATGGTGCGGGCGCGCGCAACCGAGTGGAAGATCGACCCTGCCCGCGTCGGGATGGTCGGCTTCTCGGCAGGGGCGATGACGACGATGGCGACCACGCTGGCAGCCCCCGACACGCATCTGGCCTTCATCGCGCCGATCTACGGATCGATGGAGGCGGTGAGCGTGCCAGCCGACGCGCCGCCGCTGTTCGCGGTGCTCGCCGCCAATGACCCGCTGTTCGCCAACAAGGGATTCGGCCTGATCGAGTCCTGGCAGAAGGCGGGCAAGCCGGTCGAGTTCCACCTTTACCAGGCGGGCGGGCACGGCTTCGGGCTCGGCAAGACGGGCACCACCAGCACCGGCTGGTTCGAGGATTTCATGCACTGGCTCGACGCCAACGGCATGCTCGTACGGCGATGACACCATGGCAGGGGAGACGGATATGACACGCTTTACGAGAGTTCGGGCGATCGGGCTGCGCGCCGCGCCGCTGCTGGCGCTAGCGGCGCTGGCCGGAATGTCGTCCGGCGCGAACGGGCAGGACACGGCGACGGGACTCGCGCCGTATTTCCAGCCGGTGACGCAACGCGCCACCACGCCGGATAGCGACGGTTTCCTGCGTCGCTGGCTGCTGCTCGAGCCGATCGACAAGCCCAACCGGAGCAATGCGGGGTTCACCGCCACCTATGTCCGCCAGGCGCTGACCACGCAGTATTTTCCCGGCCAGTTCGGCGCCGTCCCGCGCGACGGGCAGAGCGTGACGGCGGCACGATCGCTGCGCTGGCATGCGCTCGATTCCAGCGCGTTCGACGTGAAGCTGTTCAGCTTCGCCAAGGGCCTCGGCAAGCCGACCTACGGCGTCATCTTCTGGGCGGTGACGATCGTCGACAGCCCGCGCGAGATGCGTGACGTGCGGCTGGCGGTCGGGTCGAACTCGGCGTCGATCTGGTGGCTGAACGGCAAGGAGACGGTCGGGCTGTTCAACGATCGCCGCATGGTGATGGACGACGTGCTGTCGGACCGCGTGACCCTGCGCAAGGGCCGCAACATCCTGCGCGGCGCGGTGATCAACGGCCCCGGGCTGAGCGCCTTCTGCGTGCGCTTCGTCGACGAGACCGGCCGACCGATCACCGACCTCAAGACCGATGTTCGCTAGCATGGAGCCTCTCATGACACGTCTTGCCGCCGCTGCTCTCGGGCTGTCCGTGATCCTCGCCGCCGGTGCGTCGCCTGCCATCGCGCAGTTGCAGGGCGAGACCTTCATCCACGATCCGTCGACGGTGACCGAGTCGGACGGCAAATTCTACACGTTCGGCACGCGTGGCGGTGGTCTTGTTTCCGACGATGGTTGGACCTGGCGCAGCGGGCCCGAGCGTCCCGGCGGCGGCGTCGCGCCCGACGTCGTCAAGATCGGGGACCGGTATTACGTCGCCTATGCGGTCGGCGGTGGCGGGATGTCCGGCGGGCATGCGAGCCAGGTCAAGATCATGTGGACGCTGTCGCTCGATCCGAAATCGCCGCGGTTCAAATATCACGACGTCGGCGTGGTCGCGTCGAGCGACGGGGTGGAGACCGCCGACGCGATCGACCCCGCATTCCTCTACGTCGATGGCCGTCTATGGCTGACCTACGGCACCTATTTCGGGCCGATCCGCATCATCGAACTCGATCCCAGGACCGGCCTGCGCATCGCCGGCAACCAGCCGGTCGATGTGGCCATCGACATGGAAGCCACCGCAATGATGCACCGCGACGGCTGGTATTACCTGCTCGGCACGCACGGGACGTGCTGCGACGGGCCCAATTCGACCTACCATATCCGCGTCGGCCGATCGCGCAGCCCGCTCGGGCCGTATGTCGATCACATGGGGACGCCGTTGCTCCGCGGTGGCGGCAAGCTGGTCGTCAGCGCACGCGGTCGCACCATCGGCCCCGGCCATTTCGGGCTGATCGAGCTGGACGGCGGCGTCGAGAAATTCTCGATGCATTACGAGGCGGACATGGATCGCAGCGGCCGCAGCGTACTGGGGATCGAGCCGCTCCGCTGGACCGACGGCTGGCCGGTCGCTGGCGAGAACGTCGTGGCCGGCACCTATGAGGTCGCCTCCGAAAGGAGCGGCTACGCGCTCGGCCTCGCGACCGATGTCGTAAGGATCGCGTTCGACCCGCGCCGCAGCTTCATGGCCAAGCCCACCGACCCGGTCAGTCCGATCCCGGACCAGACATTGGCGCAGGATTCGGCGGGCTGGCCGCAGGGTCGCATCCGCGTCGACCTCGCCGACTATATGAACCGCCCGCATCAATTGTGGACGATCGCGCCCGCGGCGGGGGCCGGCGGGTATTTCGGTGCACCCTATTACACGATCACCATCGCCGGGACCGCGCGGGTGCTCGCGGCGACGCGGCAAGGCGAGGTCGAGACGGTGCCCGCGTTTACGGGCGCGACCGAACAGTTGTGGCGAATCGACCAGCTCACCGACGGCACCTACCGGATCATGCCGAAGTCCGTGGCCGGTGGTCGCGCAAACTCGGCCCTCGTAGCGATCGGCGCCAGCACGCCGACGCTCGCCCGTTTCGATCCGGCTAGCCCCGCCGGGCGCTGGACCTTCAAGCGACCGTAGCCGATCTCCGGCCGACGTTGACGCTGGCCGAGATTGAACTACTCCTACAAGTATCGAAAAGATGGGGCTGCGTCATGGCGGTCGAAAGGGAGAGTATGGACCTGTTCACGCAACGCACTTCACAGTCGGGTTCCGGCCAGGCGCGCGGGCGCACGCGCGCGTTCGTGGCACTGACGTTAGCGCCGCTGATGCTGGCGGGGGCTGGCTTCGTGACGTCGGCGGCGGCGCAGGATGCGGCGGCACCGACGGTGACGGCGACGTTGCAGGCGGACAAGCCGGGTGCGGTCGTCCACCGCGACGTGTTCGGGCAGTTCGCCGAGCATCTCGGCCACGGCATCTATGGCGGGATCTGGGTCGGCAAGAGCTCGCGTATCCCCAATGACGGCGGCTATCGTCGCGACGTGCTCGATGCGCTGAAGGCCATTAACGTGCCAATGGTGCGCTGGCCCGGCGGGTGCTTTGCGGACGAATATCATTGGCGCGACGGGATCGGCGCGACCAAGAGCCGCCCGACCAAGGTCAACACCAACTGGGGTGGCGTGAACGAGGACAATGCGTTTGGCACGCACGAATATTTCGGGTTGATGGACCGTCTCGGCGCGAGCACCTACGTCTCCGCCAATGTCGGCAGCGCACCGCCTGCCGAGACCACGCAGTGGGTCGAGTACATGACCGCCGCGCAGGGCACGACCGTGCTGGCGAAGGAGCGCGAGCGCAACGGCCATGCTGAACCGTGGAAGATCCAGTATCTCGGCATCGGCAACGAGCTATGGGGCTGCGGCGGCAACATGCGCGCCGAATATGCCGCCGACCTGACCAACCGCTACGCGCAGTTCGCCAAGTCCGCGAACGGCACGATGCTCAAGATCGCCAGCGGCCCGAGCGACTCGAACTACGAGTGGACCGAGGCGATGATGCGGATCGCCGGCAAGAATATCGATGGTTTGGCGCTGCACTATTATACGCGGCCGCGAAACAAGGACTGGAAGGATAAGGGCGCAGCGATCGGCTTCCCAGAGCGCGAATGGGCGAGCACCATGTCGCACACGCTGGAGATGGAGGAATTCATCACCAAGCATTCGGCGATCATGGACAAATATGATCCGGCCAAGCGCGTGATGCTCGCGGTCGACGAATGGGGCACGTGGTACGATCCGACACCGGGCAGCAATCCCGGTTTCCTCGAGCAGCAGAATTCGCTGCGCGACGCGGTGGTCGCCGGGCTCAACCTCAACATCTTCGCGCATCATGCCGACCGTGTCCGGATGGCGGCGATCGCGCAGATGGTGAACGTGTTGCAGGCCATGCTGCTGACCGACGGCGCGAAGATGGTGAAGACGCCGACCTATTGGGTGTTCGACTTGTACAAGCCGTGGCAGGGTGCGACGTCGTTGCCGATCCAGGTGACCTCACCCTGGTATCACAAGGACGAGGTGGCGGTGCCTGCGGTCAGCGCGTCGGCGGTGCGCGACACGGCGGGGCAGGTGCATGTTGCGCTGGTCAATCTCGATCCGAACCGCGCGATGCCGGTTTCGGTATCGCTCGCCGGGTTGCAGGCGACGCAGGCAAGCGGTCGGATCATCACCGGCGCTGCGATGGACGCGCATAACAGCTTCGACGCGCCGAACACGGTGACGCCGCAGCCGTTCGCGGGCGCGCAGGTGACGGGCGGTACTCTGACGCTCACGGTACCGGCGAAGTCGGTGCTGGTGCTCGACCTGCGCTGATCGGGTGACGACCATCGAACCCACGCGTCGTGACATGCTGGAAGGGGCAGCGGCGGTCGCCGTCGCTGCCCTTGCCGGATCGGCGACGGTGCCCGCCTGGGCGGCGGCAACTGTCGATGGTCCACGGCTCTGGTATCGGCAGCCGGCGGTCGCCTGGACTGAGGCCTTGCCGGTTGGCAATGGCCGGCTGGGCGCGATGGTGTTCGGCGGGACCGCCAGCGAGCGGTTGCAGCTGAACGAGGACACGCTGTGGACCGGGGGGCCGTATGATCCGGTCAACCCGGCAGCGCACGCGGCGCTGCCCGAGGTGCGGCGGTTGATCGACGCAGGCAAGTTTGCCGAGGCACAGGCGCTCGCCAATGCGCAGGTCATGGGACTACCCAAGACGCAGATGGCGTATCAGCCGGTCGGCGATGTGCTGCTGGAAATGCCGGGCGTGTCGGGGGCGGTCGGCGACTATGTCCGGCAACTCGATCTCGACGTGGCGGTTGCGACGACGAGCTTCACGATGGGTGGCACGCGGTTTCGGCGCGACGTGTTCGCGTCGCCGGGGGATCAGGTGATCGTGGTGCATTTGGTCGGCGATCGGCCGTTCGACCTGCTGGTGGGACTCCAGTCGCCGCAGCTTGGCGCCAGCGTCTCGATCGACGGTGCAACGGTGACGCTGGCCGGCCATAATGGCGAGCGGGCGGGGATTGCGGGACGGTTGCGCTTTGCGGCGCGCGCGCGGGTTTCGACGGTGGGCGGTGTCGTCTCGAAGGACGGCGGCCGGGTTCGCGTCACGGGGGCACGTGCGGTCACGGTGCTGGTGGCGATGGCGACCAGCTATCGCCGGTTCGATGATGTGAGCGGAAACCCTGAAGCCGCGACGCTCGCCACGCTCGATCGTGCCAGTCGGCGCGGCGTCGAGCGGATCCGTGCCGAGACGAGCGCTGCGCACCGTGCGCTGTTCCGTCGCGTGACGCTCGATCTCGGGCGTACGGCCGCGGCGGAGAAGCCGACCGACGAGCGGGTCCGCGCCAATCGGGCCGGCGACGATCCGGCACTGGCGACGTTGTATTTCGATTATGGCCGCTACCTGCTGATCGCGTCGTCGCGACCGGGGACGCAGCCGGCGAACCTGCAGGGTATCTGGAACGACGCGATCAAGCCGCCTTGGGAATCCAAATACACCGTCAATATCAACACCGAGATGAATTACTGGCCGGCGGAGGTGACCGCGCTGGCCGAGTGCACCGCGCCACTGGTGCAGATGGTGCGCGAACTGGCCCTCACTGGGACTCGCACCGCGCGGAAAATGTACGGCGCGCGGGGCTGGGTGTGCCATCACAATACCGATTTGTGGCGGGCGACAGCGCCGATCGATGGTGCGCAATGGGGGCTGTGGCCGACCGGTGGCGCGTGGCTGTGCACGCATTTGTGGGATCGCTACGACTATGGGCGCGACCTCGCCTATCTGCGCTCGGTCTATCCGCTGATGCGCGGGGCAGCGTTGTTCTTTCTCGACACGCTCCAGACCGATCCGGCGACCGGTGCGCTGGTGACCAATCCGTCGCTGTCGCCCGAGAACATCCACCCGGCGGGCGCGTCGATCTGCGCAGGGCCGGCTATGGACATGCAGATCCTGCGCGACCTGTTCGATCAGGTCGGGCAGGCGGCGGCCTTGCTTAAGCTTGATGCACCGTTTGCGGCGGAGGTGGCGGCGGCACGCGCCCGCCTCGCGCCCGATCACGTCGGCGCGCAGGGGCAACTTCAGGAGTGGCAACGCGACTGGGATACGGCCGCGCCAGAGCCGCATCACCGCCACGTCTCGCATCTCTACGGGCTGTTTCCGAGCGACCAGATCGATCTCGACCGGACGCCCGCGCTGGCACAGGCGGCGCGACGGTCGCTCGAACTGCGCGGCGACGAGTCGACCGGCTGGGCGACCGCGTGGCGGGCAAACCTGTGGGCGCGGCTGCGCGACGGCGATCACGCGCACCGCATCCTCGCATTCCTGTTGGGTCCGGAGCGGACGTATCCCAATCTGTTCGATGCGCATCCGCCGTTCCAGATCGATGGCAATTTCGGCGGTACGCGGGCGATCGCCGAGATGCTGATGCAGAGCCGTGGCGACGAGATCCTGGTGTTGCCCGCGCTGCCGCGCGCATGGCCGGCCGGGTCCGTGACGGGGCTGCGCGCGCGGGGGCGGTGCTCGGTCGACCTGCGCTGGCAGGGCGGCGAACTGGTCGAGGCGGTGGTGCGCGGCGAGCTGTCGGGGCGCCGTGTGATCCGGCTCGGCATGCGCCGTGTCGAGGTCGCGCTGACCCCGGGGAAAGCGGTGCGACTGCGCGGCAATGATCTCGCGGCCGCGTGACCAAGAAAACGGGGATGTCCGTGAACACGATGCTCGTCATACTTGGTACCGCGTTGGCGATGCTCTCGAGCGGTCCCGCTTCGGCGCAGGTCAAGACGCCGGGGCCGCCGCCCGTCGCCGGTGCGCGGCCGGTAACGATCGAGCGGATCACCGTCCACTCGCCCGCGATCGCGGGCAATCTCGAAGGGCTTTGATGATGTAACCGCCCCCCGACGGCATTAAAGTGGAAACGGGGGTCTTCAACTGATGGAGGAGTGCGGTGATGTCGGAGATTGTTACGATCGGACTCGATCTGGCGAAGAGAGTGTTCCAAGTCCACGGGGCTGATGGAGCGGGTCATGCGATCCTGCGCAAGAAGCTGAGCCGGGATCAGTTGCTGCCGTTCTTCAGTACGCTTCCGCCGTGCACGGTCGCGATGGAGGCTTGCGGAGGCTCGCATTTCTGGGGGCGGAAGATTGCCCTTCTGGGCCATGAGGTTCGCCTGATCCCGCCGGCGTATGTGAAGCCTTTTGTGAAGCGGCAGAAAAATGATGCGGCGGACGCCGAGGCGATCTGCGAGGCGGCGCAACGCCCATCGATGCGCTTCGTGCCGGTGAAGAGCGAAGAGGTACAGGGAGCTGCCTCGGTGTTCCGGGTCAGGGAGTTGATGATCCGGCAGCGCACCCAGGCGATTAACGCCTTGCGCGGCCATTTGACAGAGTTCGGCAAGGTGGTGCCCAAAGGCGCTGCAAATATCTCCCGCCTGATTGCCATTGTGGATGATCCGGACAGCGGCCTGCCTGCTCAGGCTGTTGCGACATTCCGGGTGCTTGTCGACGCGCTCGTCGGCCTCGACGCGCAGATCGAGAAGCTGAACGCCGAAATCACCCATCGCGCTAAAGAGAATGAAGTCGCGCAAAGGTTGATGACGATCCCCGGCATCGGTCCCCTGATCGCCACAGCCATCGCGGTGCTGGCCCCACCACCGGAGACGTTCCGTCGCGGCCGCGATTTCGCGGCCTGGCTCGGCCTCGTGCCGCGACAACACTCAACGGGCGGCAAGCAACGCCTTGGGGCAACGACGAAGATGGGCGAGCGATCCCTGCGCCGCCTCCTGATCATCGGGGCCAACAGCGTCATCATCAAACGGAGTGTCCATCAGGCAGCTCGACCGGGCACCTGGCTGGCAGGAATGCTGTCGCGCAAGCCGTCGATGCTCGTCCGTGTCGCGCTGGCCAACAAGATGGCGCGCGTCGCCTGGGCGTTGATGATCAAGGGTGAAAGTTACCGGGCTCCGGCTGCGGCGGCATAAGCCGACCGTCAGTCGCGAGGCGTCGGAGCGTACGAGGGCAAGGAGCAGTTTGGCGCAACGGTCGTGAGACGGGGATCGGGAAAACCAGTTTGCAACAGAGTGCCTTCGAGCACGCGGCTTTGATCTGGACCCGACCTGCGAACACCATACGGGCCCGCGGCAGTTGTAAGGCCGCATCATGAGGCCGGACATATGTCAGCACCCGACACGCGCCACAACGAGTTTCAAAAACCCTCTTGCGTATGGGGCGGTTACATATGTTGCATAACGCCTCGAGAGCATGACCGCCCTTTTACTTGAAGATATTATGCGATGCGGACAGTGATCGGCGTTCCCATCTTGGAGAAGCGATTGAGGATTGCAGCACGGACTTTGAGCTCGGTGATCTGACGATCGAAGGTACGAGCCACAACGCGTTGGCTCAGGAGTTTGAAGCAGTGCATTTTGGTCTCGGCCAGACTGCGGCGATGATAGCCGCTCCACTTCTTCCAGATAGCGCGGCCAAGGCGCTTTGTAGCGCGTAGCGCTTCATTGCGACCATCGACGCCAGGACCGTCTTTCGTCCATGGTTGCCCGTTGCGACGGACCGGAATGACCGCCTCTGCACCACGTTTGGCAATGGCAGCATGGCACGCCCTTGTATCGTAAGCGCCATCTCCGCTGACGCTGAGTATCTGCTCGTCCTGCGGGATCTGCGCCAGTAGATTTGGCAGCGTCGGCGCATCGCCGACGGCATTCGTCGTGACTTCGATGGCCCGGATATCCAGCGTTGCCGCGTCGATCCCCAGATGCACCTTGCGCCACTGGCGGCGGTAGGAGGCGCCATGCTTGCGCGTCTTCCACTCACCTTCACCCGTCATCTTAATGCCTGTGCTGTCGACCAGAAGGCGCAGGCCGCCTGAACTAGGTCGCCCGCCAAGCTCGACGACCAACGTCTTCTGCCGTCGGCATAGCGTCGTATAATCCGGCACCGGCCAGTCCAGCCCGGCAAGCTTGATCAGGCTAGCCACCAACCCTGTCACTTGCCGCAAAGGCAGATTGAACAGCGATTTCAGCGTCAGGCAGAGCTCAATCGCGCTGTCCGAAAATCGCATCGGCCGACCAGGACGACCGCACGGCTTCGACAGCCAGTGCATCTGCGGATCAAACCAAATTTCCAGTGACCCGCGCCGCTTCAGCGCTGCATTATACTCCGGCCAGTTCATCGTGCGGTATTTCGGTGCGGCAGGTTTGGACATCGCGCCCATCTATCTCGCTCGATTCCCTCGGGGAATCCCCAGCGTCAGTTTTGCAACATATGTAACCGCCCCATACGCAAGAGGGTTTTTGAAACTCGTTGTGGCGCGTGTCGGGTGCTGACATATGTCCGGCCTCATGATGCGGCCTTACAACTGCCGCGGGCCCGTATGGTGTTCGCAGGTCGGGTCCAGATCAAAGCCGCGTGCTCGAAGGCACTCTGTTGCAAACTGGTTTTCCCGATCCCCGTCTCACGACCGTTGCGCCAAACTGCTCCTTGCCCTCGTACGCTCCGACGCCTCGCGACTGACGGTCGGCTTATGCCGCCGCAGCCGGAGCCCGGTAACTTTCACCCTTGATCATCAACGCCCAGGCGACGCGCGCCATCTTGTTGGCCAGCGCGACACGGACGAGCATCGACGGCTTGCGCGACAGCATTCCTGCCAGCCAGGTGCCCGGTCGAGCTGCCTGATGGACACTCCGTTTGATGATGACGCTGTTGGCCCCGATGATCAGGAGGCGGCGCAGGGATCGCTCGCCCATCTTCGTCGTTGCCCCAAGGCGTTGCTTGCCGCCCGTTGAGTGTTGTCGCGGCACGAGGCCGAGCCAGGCCGCGAAATCGCGGCCGCGACGGAACGTCTCCGGTGGTGGGGCCAGCACCGCGATGGCTGTGGCGATCAGGGGACCGATGCCGGGGATCGTCATCAACCTTTGCGCGACTTCATTCTCTTTAGCGCGATGGGTGATTTCGGCGTTCAGCTTCTCGATCTGCGCGTCGAGGCCGACGAGCGCGTCGACAAGCACCCGGAATGTCGCAACAGCCTGAGCAGGCAGGCCGCTGTCCGGATCATCCACAATGGCAATCAGGCGGGAGATATTTGCAGCGCCTTTGGGCACCACCTTGCCGAACTCTGTCAAATGGCCGCGCAAGGCGTTAATCGCCTGGGTGCGCTGCCGGATCATCAACTCCCTGACCCGGAACACCGAGGCAGCTCCCTGTACCTCTTCGCTCTTCACCGGCACGAAGCGCATCGATGGGCGTTGCGCCGCCTCGCAGATCGCCTCGGCGTCCGCCGCATCATTTTTCTGCCGCTTCACAAAAGGCTTCACATACGCCGGCGGGATCAGGCGAACCTCATGGCCCAGAAGGGCAATCTTCCGCCCCCAGAAATGCGAGCCTCCGCAAGCCTCCATCGCGACCGTGCACGGCGGAAGCGTACTGAAGAACGGCAGCAACTGATCCCGGCTCAGCTTCTTGCGCAGGATCGCATGACCCGCTCCATCAGCCCCGTGGACTTGGAACACTCTCTTCGCCAGATCGAGTCCGATCGTAACAATCTCCGACATCACCGCACTCCTCCATCAGTTGAAGACCCCCGTTTCCACTTTAATGCCGTCGGGGGGCGGTTACATCATCAAAGCCACGCGCTGCTGTTCGGCGCCATATTGTTGCGGGAACCAGCCCGGCAGGTTCTGCCGGTTGTTCGGATTGGCATAACCTGCCGACGCAGTGTCGCTGGTCGGGGCGCAGGCCCCGGTGCTGCCGGCGAGCTGGCACGGCGCGAAGTTCCCGCCCGGCCAACCGGACACGTACACGCGGTTGGTATCGGTCTTACGCTGCGTGTAAATCACGTCCGCCAAGACGCCGAACGTCTCGTCCTTGTTCGTGCTGCTGATCAGGAGACCAGCGGTCGGCGCGATCTTGCCCGAGCGTTCCTGGATCGAACCAGAGCCAGATGCGGCAAGGCGGAAGCCGGGATGATCGAACGGCTTCGGGAATTGGATGTCCACCGTCGCACCGATCGAACTCGATGACAGAGTGACGTCGGGCGTCTTCAGAACGCTGAGCTGGCCAATGAAGTCGACGCCGACGGTGCTGAAATCGATCTGGCGACCGCCGGTCGCGGTCGAGATACGACGACCATCATACAGCGTCGTATTGAAGTCGTTGCCAAAGCCGCGCACGGCGATGCCCGTCGGTTCACCCCGCGAGCCGGAGCGCACGATCGTCACGCCAGGCAGGCGCTGCAAAGCGGCGGCGACATTCGAATCGGGGAACTTGCCGATGTCTTCGGCCGAGATGACGTCGACGACGCCGGAAGACGTGCGCTTCAGGTCGAGGTTGCGCTGGAGCGACCCGCGCAAGCCTGTGACGATGATGTCGTCGCTCTGCGGTGCGCTACCCTGGACCGTGTTGCCCTGCGACGCGTCGGGCGCGGTCGCGAGATCCTGCGGCTGTCCGGCCTCCGATGCGGTCGTCGTATTCGCAGTCGTCGGCACCGCTGGCTGCGGTGCGGTCGGCTGCGTGGTAGTGCTGTTTTGAAGATTGCCCTGATCCTGCGCCATAGCCGGGATCGACCACATCATCGCCAGTACGCTGGTCGCGCAGGCGAGAGCGCTCGATGGGTGGGCCAGTCCCCGAAAGCCGAAAGCGCGCGTTGTGGTGGTCACGGTCAAACATCCCCTCATGCGACGCCGCACCGCCCTTCTTTTGAGAGGCGTAAGCGACAAAATTACTCCGACGATCGAATCATGCGCGTTCCCGCACCGTCTCGATCCTCTACGGTAGCGCTCACAATAATCACGCCGCGGCCCAATGCAAGCAATTGTATGAGTGGTCGCGACGACGCTTTGCAACCGGCGCCGCATGTGCGATCTCACGAGCAAGAAGACTGCACGGAGGGAGACGGGATGCCGATCTGGGAGATGCTGAGCCATGCACAGCATGCGGCGTTGCGCGTATCGCGCGCGCATGATGGCGAGCGGCAATTCGCGCAGATCGTTGCGGATGAATTCCTCCAAGCCGCACCATATTACGCGATCCTCTTCACGAAACACCCGGAGACCGGCGCCTTTTACGCAGGTGTCGTGATGGGTCTGGAGCCGGGGCGCAACCTGATGACGGTAAAGGGTGCGTCGCCCGATTACCGGCCTGCCGACCTCGAACGGCAAGGCTTCTACATCGCCGACGGGCAGTTGGTCGTCGACCGCGAACACGGCGTTTTCACCGCGCCGGACGGCCAGCTCTTGTTCGACATGAACGGTGAGGCAGCGCTACCACTCAAGCGCGTCCAGCAGGCCCTGCATGTCCTCCAGTCCGGCATTCCCGAGACGGATGCGATGATCGAGCGCTTTCTCAAGCACCGCCTGCTCGAGCCGATCGACGTGACGATGCACTTCGATGATGGCGAACACCTGACCCTTGAAGGGCTTTACACCGTCAGCCTCGACGCGTTGCATGCGCTGACTGATGCCGCGGTGCTCGATCTGTTTCGCCGCGGCGACCTGCAACTCGCCTATGCGCAGGCCGGATCGGTCCGCCACCTGCGCACGCTCGGCCGGATTCGGAACAACCGTCTGGTGGACATCGGCTGATGGTTCACGAAGCGTCTGCCGATGCGTTGCGCGATCCGGAGAGGTTCCGGGCCGAGGTGATGACGCGGTGCGAGCCGGCGGTGCTGCGCGGTGTGGCGCGCGATTGGCCCATGCTGTCGGGTGTGGCGAAGGGTGCGGCACTCGACGGCGTCGTGGAGCAGCTTCGCCGTTTCGACATCGGCAAGCTCGCCGACGTGTTCGTCGGCAAGCCCGAGATCGGCGCGCGGTACAATTACGACGCGTCGATGGCCGGGTTCAATTTCGACCGCACCACGCTGCCGTTCGGCGACGCGCTGACCCGGATCCTCGACAGTGCGGCGGACCCCGACCGAGCCAGCATGTACATGGGATCGATGACGGCGGAGACGTATTTCCCCGGCATTGAGGAGACGACGCGCCTGCCGTTCGTGCCGCCCGCGGTACGGCCCCGGTTCTGGGTCGGACACGCATCGACGGTCGCCTGCCACTACGACACGATGGACAATGTCGCGTGCGTCGCGGCGGGGCGTCGGCGTTTCACGCTGTTCCCGCCCGATGCGATCCGCGACCTGTATGTCGGACCGATCGATCACACGCTCGCCGGCCAGCCGATCAGCCTCGCGGTCGGCAGCGACCCGGGGGATCCGCGCTTCCCTCGGTTCGAAAACGCCCGCGATCGCGCACTGGTCGTCGAACTCGAGCCCGGCGACGCGCTCTACGTGCCGAAACTCTGGTGGCATCAGGTCGAGGCGGTCGGCGACGTCAATGTCCTGGTCAATTTCTGGTGGGACGGGTTCAGCGCGGGGCCGGACCAGCCCTATACCGCGATGCTGTTGTCGCTCCTGACGATCGCCGAACGCCCGCCGGCCGAGCGCGCGGCGTGGCGGGCGTGGTTCGATCATTATGTGTTCCGTCCGGACGGACATCCGCTGGCGTTCCTCCCGCCCGAACGCCACGGCGTGCTAGCGGCGTCGAAGGAGGCTCACGGACGTATCCGCACGCTGGTGATGCGGTTGCTGCGGGGCGGTTGAGTTTGCGCGGGGCGGGTATTTCAATGTCTACTAACGTCACCACGTAATACTTCGTCGGGAGTGCGGCGGAGTCAGTACTCATACTATCGATAGAGCTAGGTCGAGGCTGTCGAAGTTAACAGAACGGCAGGCGGCGCTAAGACGCGGCGTCGTCCTGCGGCGGCGACGTGGACTGTCGCTTGACGATTTCGTGGTCCAGCACCCGGTCGGTACGTTTGACGGGGGTCCTCGATGGCGTAGCGATCTCCGCAACCAGCAGGCCGAGCGCTTCCGCCGCGAGTCGGCGGACCGGCTGGTGCACCGTCGTCAGCGGCGGCCACAGCATCACTGCCGCGGTGGTATCGTCGAACCCGACGACCGTCAGCTCACGTGGTACGTCCAACTGGCGTCGGTGCGCCACCGACACGACGGCAGCGGCCATGTCGTCGTTGCTTGCGAAGATGGCGGTGGGAGGCGGATCGGCCTGTAGCAACTGATCTCCGGCAGCGAGCCCGGAGGCGAAGCTGAAATCGCCTTGCGCGACCGTCGCGCGAATGCCCGGATGTTCGCGAACCGCGGCGTAAAAGCCGTCGAGCCGCTTGAGGCTGGCGACCTGATCGGGGTTGCCGACGACGAAGCCGAGACGGCGGTGGCCCAGCGCGATCAGCGCGCGGGTCATCTCGTACGCCGCGAGACGATCGTCGATACGGACGCAGATCACGTCGTCGACACCGTGTGCACCAACCGCCGCTACCGGTACGCGCGCCTTGCGCAACACGTCGAGGACCGCCGCGGACTCGCTTAACGGCGGCGCGCAGATCAGGCCGGAGATGCCCGACGCGACCAGCTCCTCCAGCGCGGCGGGGCTCGGCGGGCGGCCGTCTTCGCCCTTCAGCAGGATCAGGCGTGCGCCTCGGATCGATGCCTCCTCGAACACGCCGGTGAGGAAATCGCTCATGAACGCGGCACTGGGGTTGGCGTAGATCACGCCGATCTTCAGTTCGGTCGACGTGACCAGACTGCGCGCGGCGAGGTTCGGCGTGTAGCCGAGCGACGTTATCGCATCCTGCACGCTGGCGCGCGTCGTCGGATCGACGCTGGCGCGGCCGTTGATGACGCGCGACACCGTCATCGGCGATACCCCGGCCCGGGCGGCGACATCGATGATCGTCGGGCTGCGCGGGCGCCGAGCGCGTTCCTTCACACCGATCCCTTCAACCCTGCCCCACGACCGTCACGTCAAACTCTACAGTCCGAACCATGCACATCAATTCGACCTAGACCTTTGGCCCTGCGATGCAAGTTGGTCGGGTCTCGACC
Source organism: Sphingomonas sp. HMP9 (assembly GCF_013374115.1). NCBI lineage: Bacteria > Pseudomonadati > Pseudomonadota > Alphaproteobacteria > Sphingomonadales > Sphingomonadaceae > Sphingomonas > Sphingomonas sp. HMP9. Next base: position 3,479,342 of record NZ_AP022673.1, read on the forward strand.
GTTTTCTTGTTAGTCGGCGTAATCTATCCTGCGATGCGCCGCCGCCAGTCGATGCCGAAGAGCGGGTCGGTGTCGTCTACAGGAATGGTGCGCCAAGCGGACGACACGGCAAAACCGGCGGTTAAACCGACCCGCCGAGCGTCCAGCGCTTTTTCTGAAACAGCAATGCTTGCCTAAGCCGAGCATCGACGGCTACCACGACATGATAACGTTACCGGGGGGGTGAGGGTGCGGCGCTTCACGAATATCCGCTGGACCATCATCGGCCTGTTCGTTGTGGCGATGGTCATCAACTATCTCACGCGCAGCGTGCTCGGCGTCGCGGCGCCGGCGATCATGGCCGAACAGCATATCAGCGCCGCGCAATATTCCTGGATCACCGGCGCGTTCCAGATCGGCATCATGTTCCAGCCGCTGGCCGGCTATGTGCTCGACGTGGTCGGGCTGAAGATCGGCTTCACGCTGTTCGTCACGCTCTGGTCGCTGATTACGATGGCGCATGGGCTGGCGAGCGGCTGGATGGGATTTGCCGGGCTGCGCGGTGCTTTGGGGCTGGTGGAGGGATCGGCGCAACCGGCGGGGATGAAGCTGGTCGCCGAATGGTTTCCGGCCCGTGAGCGCGGCGTCGCGGGCGGCATCTACCAGATCGGCGCTTCGTTCGGGGCGGTGTTCGCGCCGCCGCTGGTCGCCTGGGCGGTACTCAACCATAGCTGGCGGGCCGCCTTCTTCATCGCGGGCGCACTTGGACTGGTGTGGGTGATCGGCTGGCTGCTCTGGTATGCGCCGCCCGCCAAGCACCGACGGCTGTCGCCGGCCGAGCATACGCTGATCGTCGCGGGACAGGAGGCGTCGCTCGCAACGCATCGCAAGCGGCCGCCGCTAGGCGAACTTTTGCGACGTCGTAATCTGTGGGCGATCGCCGCGGCGCGGTTCCTCGCCGATCCGGTGTGGGGCATGTTGTCGTTCTGGATGCCGCTATACCTCGTGCAGGTACGACATTTCGATCTCGGCCAGATCGCGATGTTCGCGTGGCTGCCGTTCCTGGCGGCGGATCTCGGATGCCTGTTCGGGCCGATCGTGGTGGCGTGGCTGCAACGGCGCGGCGTCGACCTGATCGATGCGCGGCGTGGCGCCTTCACGGTGGGCGCGGTGCTGATGACGGGCATGATGTTCGTCGGCACCGTGACCAGCCCGATCGCGGCGATCGCACTGCTGTGCCTCGGCGGCTTCGCGCACCAGACGCTGTCGGTGACCGTCATCACGCTGTCGTCGGACCTATTCCCGCAGGACCAGGTCGCGACCGCGACGGGAATGTCGGGCACCGCCGCCAATCTCGGCGTCCTGATCTTCACACTGGTGCTCGGATCGATGGTCGCGGAGGTCGGCTATCAACCGTTCTTCATTCTTCTCGGACTGCTCGACTTGCTGGGCGCCGCACTCCTCTGGGTCCTGATACGAAAGCCCGCATGACCATTCGAAACCCGATCCTTCCCGGCTTTAATCCGGACCCTTCGATCGTTCGCGTCGGCGACGATTATTATGTCGCGACCTCGACCTTCGAATGGTATCCCGGCGTCCAGATCCACCATTCGCGCGATCTAGTGAACTGGCGACTAGTGACTCGGCCGCTCACTCGCGCGAGCCAGCTGGACATGCGCGGCAACCCGGATTCCTGCGGGGTCTGGGCACCCGACCTGAGCCATGTCAATGACCAGTTTTACCTGATCTACACCGACGTTAAGCGCTACGGCCAGACCACGATCGACGGTGCTCGAGGGGCGTCGCTGCGCGATTTCCACAATTACTGGGTCACGTCCGAGCATATCGACGGGCCCTGGTCCGATCCCGTCCATCTCAACAGCAGCGGGTTCGACCCAGCGTTGTTCCACGACGATGACGGGCGGAGCTGGCTGCTGAACATGCTGTGGGACCACCGGCCGGGGGGGCGTCGTTTCGCCGGGATCGTCGTGCAGGAAATCGACCTTGCGACTGGCGGCTTGCTTGGCGACCGTCGACTGATCTTCGAGGGTACGTCGCTCGGGTTCACCGAGGGTCCGCATCTCTACAAGCGCGACGGCTGGTATCATCTGCTGGTCGCGGAAGGCGGCACCGAGCGCAACCATGCCGTCGTGATGGCGCGGTCGCGGTCGCTGTTCGGCCCGTATGCGGTACATCCCGATGGCCCGGTACTGACCGCGGCGGGCAAGCAGGATGTGCCGTTGCAACGAACCGGCCACGGCGATCTGGTCGAAACGCCGACCGGTGAAACCTGGATGGTGTATCTGTGCGGGCGGCCGCTGCCTGTCAGCGACCGGTGCGTGCTAGGACGCGAGACCGCGATCCAGCCGATGCGATGGGGCAAGGACGGCTGGCTGCGGACGCTTGACGGAGACGCGAGCCCGGTGCTGGCCGTGGAGAAGACCACGCGGTCGGCCCCTCCCGAACCGCGACGCGATCGTAGCGTGTTCGATACCGCGGTGCTGCCAGAGGCCTTCCAATGGCTTCGCACGCCGGACGCCGATCGGTTGTTCAGCCTCACCGCGCGGCCCGGCTATCTGCGCCTGTACGGCCGCGAGACGATCGGGAGCCATTTTACGCAGTCGCTGGTCGCACGCTGGCAGCAGGCGTTCGCCTATGCCGCCGAAACATGCGTCACATTCGACCCGCGTACCTTCCAGCAGGCGGCGGGGCTGGTCTGCTACTATAACTCGACCAAGTTCCACTACCTTCACGTTACGGTCGACGATGATGGCCGGCGCGTGCTTCAAGTGCTGTCGGCGATCCCGACTCCGCTCGGCAGCAGCGTGATGACGCAGCCGACCGCAATCGACGCGGGACCGATCGGACTGCGGGTCGAGGTGGATCACGAAAGCCTTCGCTTCGGATACCGGTGTGCCGGATCAAGCGCCTGGACATGGCTACCTGAGCGGTTCGACGCGAGTATCCTGTCTGACGAGGCAACTTTGCCGGGCCTGCCCAACTTCACCGGCGCCTTTGTCGGCATGGCATGCCAGGATATGTCGGGCGCGGGAGAGCCGGCGGACTTTAGCTATTTCGAGTATGTCGAAGGCGGTGATGCCTAAACGGACAGGCGGAACGTGGCACAAATCCGCGTTCCGCCGTCGAGACCATGGCTCCGACGTTACGCCGCGATCTTTAGATCCTGCATCACGTCGGCCGTTATCGAGAGGCTCCGCTTGCGGGCTTCGTGGTCGTAGATCGCGCTGGTCACCATGACCTCGTCAACGCCGGTCCGTTCGACGAACGCCGCGATCCCGCGCGCGACCTTGGCGGGGCTGCCGACCGCCGAGCACTGCAGCACATGGTCAAGGATCTGGTTGCCTTGCGCGCCGAGGGACTCGCGATAGCCGGCGAGGGGCGGCTTCATCTTGCCGGGGTTGCCGGTGCGAAGCGCCACAAACGACTGCTGCTGCGAACTGGCGAGCAGCTCGGCCTCCGCATCGGTCTCGGCCGCGAAGACGTTGAAACCCGCCATGGCATGGGGCTTGGAAAGACGCGCCGAGGGGCGGAAATCGCGGCGATAGATCGCAAGCGCGGCATCGAGCGCGTCGGGCGCGAAATGCGAGGCGAACGCGTAAGGCAGCCCGAGCGCGGCGGCCAATTGCGCGCCAAACGTGCTGGAGCCGAGGATCCACATGGCGACGTCTGCGCCCGCACCCGGGGTGGCGACGATGCCGGTCTGGCCGTCGTTCGCGAAATAACTCTGGAGCTCCATCACGTCCTGCGGGAAGGCGTTGGCGTCGGTCTCCAGCGTGCGGCGCATCGCGCGCGCGACGCGCTGGTCGGACCCGGGAGCTCGGCCGAGACCCAGGTCGATGCGGCCGGGGAACAATGCGTCGAGCGTGCCGAACTGCTCAGCGATCGTCAGCGGCGCGTGGTTGGGAAGCATGATGCCACCTGAGCCGACGCGGATCGTGCTGGTCGCCGCGGCGATGTGCGCGATCACGACTGCGGTCGCGGCGGAGGCGATCCCGGTCATGCCGTGATGTTCGGCGACCCAATAGCGCTGGAAACCGACGTTTTCAGCGTGGCGCGCGAGGTCGGCAGCGTTGGCCAGCGATTGGGAGACGGTGCCGCCTTCGATAACGGGGACCAGATCGAGCAGGGAATAGCGTGTCATGTCGCACGAGATAGGTACCGAACGGTAGCTTATCCAGTGCTGGCGTCGGATTGGGGTATGGGCGGGGGGCTGTCGTGGATCGCCGTTCTGGCGCCCGGCCGTTCTCGTGGCTAACCGTCACCCTGGCATTCTGCCCGTCGTCCTGACGCTTCCCCCGTCATCCTGACGACAGTCAGGACCCAGAGCCAAGAACGGCACCGCCCGAAACCCTGGGTCCGGACTGTCGTCAGGATGACGACTTGGGGAGGGCTGGGCGTCAGAACCCAACGCTATACCGCATCGCCATGCCGTAATCGTTGGGCAGCGCGGCGAAGTTGCCAGGGTCGCGGCGCCAGAACAGGTTGGTGTCGAGGCCACCGCCGAACGCGGGGACACCGTAGCGCATCTCGACATCGAGTTCGCGGCCCTGCGGCGCGAGGTTGAGGCGTTGGGTGGTCCAGTCGGTGACGGTGCCGCTGGTATAGTCGAAATAGGTCGGGAGCCCGAGGTCGATGCCGCCGTGGGCTACGCGCAATGGTTGCGCGACGCGCAGGCCGAGCGTGTCGTGGCCGAACACCCCGTCCTTGCCGATGTCGGCAGCGAACGCATTGGTGCGGACGAGGCCATCGCCGCTGAGCCCGCCGCGGACGACGGCGCGCGTCCAGCCCTGGCGCATCGCGCCGCCGATGCTCCAGCCGGCGCCGGTCTCGAACCGCGCCTTCGTGTCCACGAACCACGTTGCCGCCCGTGTCGCGCCAAGTGCGGTGTCGAAGCGCGCGCCGAGGACGGTGTCGCGTTCGTCCATCCGGGTGGCGGCGACCATCGTCGACAGCGCGCCGACCCGCCGGTCGATCGTCAGCGAGGCGCGGTTGTAGCCCGATCGCTGCCAGCGGTCGCGGAGGCGAAGGTCGTCGTCACGTTGCGTAAGGACGTCGCCAGTCTCGATCCCTGCGGTAAAGCCGAACCCGCCAACGCTCTGCCGCATCGCGCTCGACGCCCGCGCGGTGTTGTCGAAGCCCATGCCGCCGGTGTTGGCGATCAGGAAGGCGGGTTCGGACTGCCCCGACAATTGTGCGCTGAGCGCGTTCGCGCCTTGCGCGAACCCGAAGCCGAACGACAGCGTGCTGCCCAGCTTTTGCGTGACCATCCCAGCGATCGCGCGTGCGCTGGACGCGTCGGCGCTCGACAGCGAGGTGCGGTCGAGCGCGACGTCGCCGTTCGCGCGCGGGGCGAGCGTCATCGATACGGTCAAGCCGCCTTGCGCCAACGCGACCGTGCGGAACCGCGACTGGAGCGCGCCGCCGAGCGAGCGGTCCGGGCTTCGGCGGGCGATCGTCCTGGCGAGGTCGATCGCGAACGCGCGGCTGTAGCCGTCGAGGATGACTGCGCCGAGCTCACCCTGCGCGGCATCGCCCATCGGGGCGGATAGGCTGGCGTTGCCGATCGTCGAGACGACCGCTTTCGATCCTGCGATCGAAGTTGCGCCGAGCGGCTGGAACGCACGCGTCAGGTCGAGCACGCCGTTGCCGTAGACCGAATCGACACCCGGCGCGCCGAGATCGCGTGCGCTCTTGAACAGGATGTCGACGATCTGCGCGCCCGTGAGGTTGGGGAAGGCCTGCGCCAGCAGCGCGACCGCGCCGGATATCTGCGGCGCAGCGAACGAGGTGCCGGACCAGAGATAGGCGGTGTCGGTCTGATCGGGCGCGCGGACGCTTTCGCCGACCGCGGTCAGGAAGTGCGCGGCGCCGGTGCCAGCGCGGTCGCTGAAGGTGGAGATGCCGTCGCTTGCGCCGACCGAGCCGGCAATGATGACCTGGTTGCGGCCTTGCGCCTCGCCGGCGACGGTGGTGAACGGATCGGGATTGACCGAGCCGTCATTGCCCGCAGCGATCACGACGACCAACCCGGCAGCTGTTGCGCGGCCGATCGCGTCCTTCAGACTTTGCGGCATTTCCGATCCGCCTAGCGATATGTTGACGACCTTCGCGCCTGCGGTGCGTGCCGCATCGAGCCCGCGTGTGATCGCATCGGTGCCGAACTTGCACCCCGTATCCTCGTCGTCCTTGCTCGCGGTGGCGCAGGTGCCGGGGCGGTCGGCGCGCAGCACGATCAGCGTCGCGTCGAATGCCACGCCGTGCGAGCCCGCACCGTTCCTCCGCCCTGCCAGCGTGAAGGCGACGGCGGTACCGTGACCGCCTTCGTCGTCGATCGTGGCATTGCCGGCGACGTCCTGCGAGGCGGACGAGACGCGGGTGCCGAATTCCTGGCTTTGCAGATCGATGCCGCTGTCGATCACGCCGACGCCGATTCCCTGGCCGGTTGCACCGACGGTATAGGCAGCAAGCGCGTTCATCGAGACCGCGCCGACGGTCGCGCGGTATTCGCTGGTGTCGTTGCTGGACGGCGTCGGGGTTGGCGCGGGCGTCGGGGCTGGCGTGGGGGTAGGGGCTGGCGTGGGGGTAGGGGGCGGAACCGGCGTCGGAGTGGGAGCCGCGGGCGGGACTGGTGTGCCGTTGACGCCTCCACCACCGCCCCCGCACGCCGCGAGCAGCAGGCCACCTGCCATCGCTGCCGATCTCAGTAGCCCCGCGCTTGTGCCGTGCATCCGACCCGCCCTTTTGTAATTTTCCGTAACATACTGGAATGCAAAGACTTACGCGATCGTAAACATCGGCGCTCGACGTCTGACGTGTCGCAGCCCGCTTGTCGCCGCACGCGGCGGTCCGTAGAGGTTCCGGCCGATGCTTGCCCGCCTTGACCCCCGCCTCGACCATGTCCGCAACTGGATCTTCGATCTCGACAACACGCTGTATCCGGCGAGCGCGAACCTATTCGCGCAGGTGGATGCGCGGATGACCGGGTTCATCCAGGATCTGCTCGGGCTCGATCACGCCGAAGCGCGGCGCGTGCAGAAGGGGTATTTCCACAACCACGGCACGACATTGTCGGGGTTGATGACCGAGCATCATGTCGATCCGCACGCGTTTCTCGCGCATGTCCACGATATCGAGATGGACGTGATCGAGCACGACGCGCCTTTGGTCGCGGCGATCGCGAAGCTGCCGGGGCGCAAGCTCGTCTTCACCAATGGCGACACGCCGTACGCGACTCGGATCCTCGACCGGCTGGGGTTGAGCGAGAGCTTCGAGGCGATCCACGACATCCATGCGATGAACCTGATGCCCAAGCCGCATGCGTCGGCCTATGCCGGGTTCTGCGCGGCGTTCGATATTGACCCGCGCGAGTCGCTGTTCGCGGACGACATGGCGCGCAACCTGACGCCGGCCAAGGCGATCGGGATGACGACGGTGTGGATCGACAACGGCTCCGAACAGTCGCCCGACGCAGCGCGCGATCACATCGATTTTACCGTGCCGGTGCTCGCACCATGGCTCGAAACCATCCTGGAGACATCATGACCTTGCAGACCATCATCGACGCCGCCTGGGACGATCGCGCGAACCTCGGGCTGGAGACGAAGGGCGAGATTCGTGATGCCGTGGAGTCCGCACTGGCGATGCTCGATGCGGGCACGGCGCGCGTTGCCGAGCCGACGGCAGATGGCTGGCAGGTCAACCAATGGCTCAAGAAGGCGGTGCTGCTGTCGTTCCGGCTTAACGATAACGTCGTGATCGACGGCGGATCGGGCGGCGCGCCTGCGTTCGACAAGGTGCCGTCGAAGTTCGCCGGCTGGGGCGAGGCGGAGTTCCGCGCGGCGGGGATCCGGGTCGTACCGGGCGCGGTCGCGCGTCGGGGCAGCTTCATCGCCAAGGGCGCGATCCTGATGCCGAGCTTCGTCAATATCGGCGCGTATGTCGGCGAGGGCACGATGGTCGATGCCTGGGCGACCGTCGGGTCGTGCGCGCAGATCGGCAAGAACGTCCATCTGTCGGGCGGCGCCGGTATCGGCGGCGTGCTCGAGCCGCTCCAGGCCGACCCGGTGATCATCGGCGACGGCGCGTTCATCGGCGCGCGTGCCGAAGTCGCGGAGGGCGTCCGCGTCGGCGAGGGCGCGGTGCTGTCGATGGGCGTGTATCTTGGCGCATCGACCAAGATCATCGACCGCGCGACCGGCGAGGTCTTCAAGGGCGAAGTGCCGCCTTATGCCGTCGTCGTGCCGGGCTCGATCGGCGGCGGGGACGGCAAGCCTGCGTTGTACTGCGCAGTGATCGTCAAGCGCGTCGATGCGCAAACTCGTTCCAAAACCTCGATCAACGACCTTCTGAGGGACTGATCGGGTCGACAACCGGATGGGGGCTGCCTATCCGGGACGAAACATACCGAGGAGAAATATTTTGACCGCAGCCGCCAGCCAGGTTCTCGACCGCGTTCTCGTCCTTGAAATGGTCCGCGTGACCGAAGCGGCGGCGATCGCCGCCTCCACGCTCGTCGGGCGCGGTGACGAGAAGGCGGCGGATGCGGCCGCGGTCGAGGCGATGCGCGAGGCGCTCAACTCGCTGTACATGGACGGCACCGTCGTGATCGGCGAGGGCGAGCGCGACGAGGCGCCGATGCTGTTCATCGGCGAGAAGGTGGGCTCGGCGATCGGCAAGGGCCCGAAGATCGACATCGCGCTCGATCCGCTCGAAGGCACCACGATCTGCGCGACTGCGGGTCCGAACAGCCTCGCCGTGCTGGCGATCGCCGAAGAGGGCGGGCTGCTCAACGCACCCGACGTCTATATGGACAAGATCGCGGTCGGCCCGGGCTATCCCGAGGGCATCATCGATCTAGACAAGACGCCGACCGAGAACATCACTGCCGTCGCCGCCGCCAAGGGCGTGCCGGCGCGCGACCTGATCGTGTGCGTGCTCGACCGGCCGCGTCACGAAGCGTTGATCGCCGAACTGCGCCAGGTCGGCTGTGGGATCATGCTGATCGGTGACGGCGACGTCGCCGGCGTGATCGCGACGTCGGATCCCGAGACCACGGTCGACGTGTACATGGGCTCCGGCGGCGCGCCCGAAGGCGTGCTGGCCTGCGCGGCGCTGCGCTGCGTCGGCGGGCAGTTCAAGGGTCGGTTGCTGTTCCGCAACGACGACGAGCGAGGCCGTGCGGCGAAGTGGGGGATCACCGATCTCGACAAGCAGTATGACCTGTCCGAGCTGGCCAAGGGCGACTGCATCTTCGCGGCGACGGGCGTGACCGATGGCTCGCTGCTGGCGGGCGTGAAGCGGAAGAAGGGCAAGATGACGACCGAAAGCGTGGTGATGCGCGCGTCTTCGGGGACGGTGCGCTGGGTCAAGGGCGAGCATCGGACCGATTGATTTGGCCGCTTCGCGTAGTATGTAAGCACCGCCGCGGCGGAGGCCGGGGTCTAATTGGGGAACGTTGCTGACGAAGCGATGCGCTTCGTTAGCAACGTTCCGTTTGGGCCCCGGCCTTCGCCGGGGGGAGTGCTCGGTCACGGTGGTGAACCAAGCACATGTGTCCCCGCGAAGGCGGGGACCCAGACTCGGCTCTCGCCTTCGCGGGAGAACAAGGTCAGCGAGGTACGCGCATGATCCTGCCCAACGCCCTCCTCCTCGTCACGATCATGAGCCTCGTCTGGTTCCTCAAGGGCGATCTCCTCGGCTACCGCCGCATCAAGCGCCTCCCCGACACTGCCTCGCGCCAGAAGACCTACCGCCTGTGGATTGCCAAGGCCGCGATCGCCTTCGTCCTGCCGGCTATCATCGGGCTCACGCTAGTGGGCAGGCTGGATGCCCTCGTTATCGTTCCCCCCGAGTTCGACGCTCTCCGCAGGCTCCTGCCAAGCCTTGCCGGCGACAGCCGCGCGGACATGCTCGCCACGATCGGCGGCAGCGCCCTTGGTGGTCTCGTCATCGGTACGGTCCTGGCGACGCGGCGTAAGTGGCGTTTCCTCAGGACGATCGGCAACATCGGATCGCTGCTCCCGCGTAACCGGCCTGAGCTCGCGCACGCCGCCGCCATGTCGATCGCGGCGGGCGTTTCCGAGGAGCTCGCCTTCCGCCTGTTCCTGCCGCTGCTGGTCGCGCTCGTCACCGGCAACGCGGTCGTCGCGTTCGGTGTCGCGATCGCGGCGTTCGGCGCGATGCACCTGTATCAGGGGCGGGCAGGCGTGATCGCGACCACGCTCGTCGGCGCGCTGATGGCGGCGATCTACCTGATGACCGGCGAGCTGTGGCTGGCGATGAGCCTGCACGCGCTGATCGATCTCAATTCGCTGGTTTTGCGCCCGGCGCTGACTGGAGCGTGGCGCGCGGCTTGACTTCGCGGGCGCGGGTTCGTCCAATCGCGCCACGGTTCACGAAGGGGTCCATCATGTCACGCCACGCCCTCCTGCTTGCCCTGGCGATTACCGCGGCGCTGCCCCGCGCAACCGTCGCGCAGATCGCCCCGCAAACCTCGACGCAATCGCCGTTCACCTATGAAGAGGTGATGGTGCCGATGCGCGACGGTGCGAAGTTGCAGACCGTCATCATGCGGCCACGCGGGATGACTGCACCGCTGCCGATCCTGCTCCAGCGAACGCCGTACGGCGTGCCCGATGCGCCGTTCCCCGACGCCAACCGCTTCGCCCCGCTGATGAAGGACGGCTATGTGTTCGTCTTCCAATCGATGCGCGGGCGGTTCAAGTCCGACGGTGTCTTCACACTGTCGACCGCGGTGCATCCGGGTGATCCGAAGGCCGTGGACGAGGCAACGGATGCGTACGACACCGTCGGCTGGCTGGTAAAGAACATACCGGCCAACACCGGCAAGGTCGGCATGTGGGGCGTGTCGTATCCCGGTTTCGCCGCCGCGGTCGCGCTGGCGAACCCACATCCGGCGCTCAAGGCCGTGTCCCCGCAAGCGGCGTGGATCGATTACTGGCAGTCGGACGACCTGCACCGCAACGGCGCGCTGCGGCTGAGCTATGCAACCGACTGGGTGTCGTCGCTGCAACTCGACAAGACGAAGAATTCGGATTTCTCGTATCCGAGCGACACGTACGAGTATTTCCTCAAGGCAGGCTCGGCGGAGGCGATCGACCGTACCGTGTTCAAGGGACGCGTGCCGATGTTCACGTCGCTGCTCGATCACCCGAACCACGACGGCTTCTATACCGCACAGCGCTGGACCGACTCGCTGGGCAAGACGACGGTGCCGACACTGAACGTCGCGGGGTTTTGGGATCAGGAGGACCCGTGGGGTTCCTGGCAGATCTACGCGAGGCAAAAGCGCAACGACCCGAACCATCTGGCGCAGATGGTGGCGGGGCCTTGGCGGCATGGCGGGTGGCAGGGCGTGGCGGATCATCTGGGGCCGATCCCGATCGGAACGCCGAGCGGCACGCAGTTCCAGGAGCAGATCCAGGCACCGTTCTTCGCCTATTGGCTGCATGGCAGGGGGCCGCGGCCCGACTTTGCCGCCAAGATGTTCCAGTCGGGATCGAACGCGTGGAAGACCTATGCCGCGTGGCCGCCGGCGGGGACGAAGCAGACCGACCTGTATCTGCATGCCGATGGCAGCCTGTCGTTCACCGCGCCGGCGGCAGGCGAGGGGTGTCGCGACTATGTGTCCGATCCGGCCAACCCGGTGCCGTTCCGCCGGCGGCCGATGTCGGCGACCTATGCCAGCCCCGATTGGTCATGGTGGGAGGCGGACGACCAGCGCTTCGTCGATCATCGCCCCGATGTGCTCGGCTATGTGTCCGAACCGCTCGCCGCGGACCTGACCGTGACGGGTGCGCTGTCAGCAACGTTGCAGGCATCGACGAGCGGGACGGACAGCGATTTCGTGGTGAAGCTGATCGACGTGCTGCCCGACGATACCGCGCCGTTCGACGGCCGGACCGCGCAGCCGGGGGACTATGCGAGAACGCTCAACGGCTATCAGCTGCCGATCGCGATGGAGGTGCGGCGCGGGCGGTTCCTGGCCAGCGACACCGCGCCGAAGCCGCTGGTGCCGGGCGAGGTCGTAGCGTGGGACGTGCCGCTGCGCGACCATGACCATGTGTTCAAGGCGGGGCACCGGATCATGGTGCAGGTCCAGTCGAGCTGGTTCCCGATGATCGACCGCAACCCGCAGTCGTTCGTGGCGAATATCGGGCGGGCAAAGGCGGGCGATTACGTGAAGGCGACGCAGAAGGTCTGTGCGGGGTCGCGGGTTACGCTGCCGGTGATGCGATAAGATTGAGTATTACTGCACTTCCCCGGCGGATGCCGGGGCCCAGTTGGGAAGGTCAAGGTAACGAAGCGCAGTCCCCCGATGGCCAAGTCCCCCAACTGGACCCCGGCCTTCGCCGGGGAGGTGCTCTAGGGCGTCGAGGTCAGTTTTTCATCCGCCAGCCGGTCTTGAAGATCAGCGCGATGACGATGAGGCATGCGGCGAGGAAACCTGCCGTCACCGCGAGGCTGATCCCAACTGCCACGTCGCCCTGCCCGAAGAAGCTCCAGCGGAAACCGCTGATGAGATAGACGACCGGGTTGAACAGGCTGACGGTGCGCCAGGGCTGGGGCAGCATGTCGATCGAGTAGAACGCGCCGCCGAGGAAGGTGAGCGGCGTGATCAGCAACGCGGGGACGAAGTTCAGCTGTTCGAACCCGTTCGCCCAGACGCCGATGATGAACCCGAACAGGCTGAACGCAATCGCGGTCAGCACCAGGAATGCAATCATCGCGAGCGGATGCTCGATCCGCAGATCCACGAAGAACGACGCGGTCGCCAGGATGATAAGCCCGAGGATCACCGACTTGGTGGTCGCTGCGCCAACATAGCCGATCACCATCTCCATCGCGGAGACAGGCGCGGACAGGAGCTCGTAGATCGTGCCGGTGAATTTGGGGAAGTAGATTCCGATCGACGCGTTCGAGATGCTCTGCGTGAGCAGCGACAGCATGATCAGGCCGGGAACGATGAAGCTGCCATAGCCGACGCCGCCGACCTGCTGCATCCGGCTGCCGATCGCACCGCCGAAGACGATGAAATACAGCGAGGTGGTGAGGACGGGGGTGACGAGGCTCTGCCACAAGGTGCGCAGCGCACGCGCCATTTCGAAGCGATAGATCGCCCAGATGCCATGCGTATTCATGCGCGCTCTCCGACGAGATCGACGAAGATGTCTTCGAGGCTCGATTTGCTGGTTTCGAGATCCTTGAAGCCGATGCCGAGTTCGGCGAGCTTTCGGAGCAGCGAGGGAATACCGGTGTGATCGGCCTGCGCGTCGAACACATAGCGCAGGCGCTTGCCGTCGTCCTGTAGCGACACGTCCCAGTCTGCCAGTTCGGCGGGGATCACGGTCATCGAATCCTGGAGCGCCACGTCGAGTTCGCGCTTGCCGAGCTGCTTCATCAGCGCCGCCTTGTCGTCGACCAGCAGCAGCTTGCCCTTGTTGATGACGCCGACGCGGTCGGCCATCTCCTCGGCCTCCTCGATATAATGCGTCGTCAGGATGATCGTCGTGCCGCCTTCGCGCAGGCGGTGGACGAGCTTCCACATGTCGCGGCGCAGCGCCACGTCGACGCCGGCTGTCGGTTCGTCGAGGAAGAGGATCTCGGGCTCGTGGCTGAGCGCCTTGGCGATCAGCACGCGGCGCTTCATCCCGCCCGACAGTTCCATGATCTTGGCATGGCGCTTGTCCCACAGCGACAGGTCGCGGAGCACTTGCTCGATATACGCGCTGTGGCCCGAGCGGCCGAACAGCCGGCGGCTGAAGGTGACGGTGGCGAGCACCGTCTCGAACATGTCGACGTTGAGTTCCTGCGGCACGAGGCCGATGCGGCTGCGCGCCTGCTTATAGTCGCGGATCGCGTCATAGCCCGCGACCTTGATCGTGCCGGCCGACGGCGTGACGATGCCGCAGATGATGCTGATCAGTGTCGTCTTGCCCGCGCCGTTGGGGCCGAGGAGGGCGAAGATCTCGCCCTTGCGGATATCGAGATCGACGGGATGGAGCGCGGTGGTGCCGCTCTTGTAGGTCTTGGTGACGCCCGCGACGGACAGGATCGGTTCGGTCATTGGCACCCCTTTTTTGTCAGGGCGGATGTGGGGGTGATGCCCGCCTATTGATAGGGGCGGGCTGCTCAAATCCCGTCATCCTGGGCTCGACCCAGGATCCAGAGCCATGCGCGTTCCGCTTGTGGCTCTGGATCCTGACTTTCGTCAGGATGACGGGGTGGGTGGTTTAGCCGGCCCGCGCGGCGGCTACCGCCTTTTGCAGGTCCTCTAGCGGCAGCGCGCCCGACAGGACGCGGTCGCCGACGACCCAGCTCGGCGTGCCGGTCATGCCGAGTTTGGCGGCGGTTTCCATGTTCTTGGCGATCTCGGCGTCGGCGGTCTTGGTGAAGCCTGGCTGGGAGAGGTCGACCCCGGCCTTGCCCGCCGCTGCGGCGATCGAGGCGTCGCTGACCGGGCCGCCGGCATAGAGCGCGTCGTGGAAGGGGGCGAACTTGCCCTGTTGCGCGGCGGCCAGGCTCGCGCGCGCGGCGATGCGGCTCTCCGCGCTGAGGATCGGGAGTTCGCGGAAGACGACGCGGACCTTGGGGTCGGCGGCGATCAGCTTGGCGATCATCGGCAGGCTCGCGCGGCAATAGCCGCAATTATAGTCGAAATACTCGACCAGCGTGACGTCGCCCTTGGGATTGCCGGCCCAGGCGCTGCCGAACGGCGTGAGAATCGCGTCGCGGTTCGCGGTGACGGTCTTGCCCGACTCGCGGTCGCGCAGCTTCTCCATCGCCTCGGGGAGGATTTCGGGGTGCGCCAGCACATAGTCGTGGACGATCGATTCGACCTGCGCGCGCTCGACGCCGCCGCCCTGGCGGTCGAAACCCCAGACCGCGAGGCCGCCGATGAGGGCGCCGGCGACGGCTATGGCCGGGAAAGTGAATTTGCTCATTTGCGGCGCTTATACTGCTTGGGGTTGTCGTCCATCTCGTTCTGCGCGGCCATCGCAATATCCTGCGCGCGGATCCAGTCGGTGGTGTTGGCGGGGATGTTGGCGAGCGCATATTGCGCGCTGGCCGACGCGGTCCGCATGTCGCCGCCCATGCTCGCGCGTTCGGCGGTGGCGAGCGCGGCGCGCGCGGTGTCGCCGGTCAGTTCGTACACCGTGCCGAGCTGCATCCAGGCGAACGGGTTCTGGTCGTCGCGGCCGACCGCGGTACGCAGGACGCGAGTCGCCTCGGGATAGTTCGCCTTGTTCTCGGTCGCGATCAGCGCGTGGCCAAAGGTGGTGGCGATCAGCGGGTTGTTGCGCGAGCCTTCGGTCGCTTCGCGCAGCGGCACGAGTGAATCGACCGGCTTGCCCGCCTCGAGCAGGATCTGGCCCTTGATCTCGAGGAAATAGGGGTCGGTCGGCTCGGCCTTTACTAGCGCGTTCGCCTCGGCGTCGGCTTTCTCGGGATAGCCGGCTTTGTGATAGGCATAGGCGCGAGCGTAGTGCGCGTAGATCGACTGGTTGCTGGGCGGGAAGGCCTGCAGCGTCTGGTCGGCGGGCAGGACATAGCCGGCGAGCTTGGCCTTCACGCGGCGGAAGCGTTCCTCCAGCGTGGCATCGGGCTTGTTGGCCCAGGCGGGCGAGGCTTGCAGATCGGCGGTGAGCGTCGCGACGCGTTCGCCCGAGAGCGGGTGCGACTGCATGAACGGATCGATGTTCGCGGTGCCGAAGCGATATTCCTGCTGCTGCAGCTTCTTGAAGAAGCTGAGCATGCCGCGGCCCGAGACGTTGGCCTCGCGCAGGAATTTCGCGCCGGTCGCGTCAGCGGTCGATTCCTGGACTCGGCTGAACGAGAGGTAGCTGCCCATTGCCGCCTGCTGTCCCGCGGCCATGATGCCAGCGCCTGCTTCGCCGCTGCCCGCGGCCATCGCGGCGAGGCCGAGGACCATCGAAAGCAGGTACATGCCCATGGCGGGCTTGGTCCCGCGGTCGGCGAGGACGACATGGCCGTCGGCGATGTGGCCGAGTTCGTGCGCGATCACGCCCTGGACTTCGTTGGCGTTGTCCGCGGCCTGGATCAGCCCTGAGTGGACGTAGACGGTCTGTCCGCCCGCAACGAACGCGTTGATCGACTCGTCGTTGATCAGGACGACCTTCACGTCGCGCGTCGAGAGCCCGGCGGCCTTGACGAGCGGGTTCGACATCTCTGCGAACATCGTCTCGGTCTCGGCGTCGCGGAGGATCGACTGCGCTTGGAGGGGTTGGGTCCAGAGGAGGAGGGCGGTGGCTGCGGCGGCTACGAAGCGCTTCATTTCACGGGTTATCGTTGATTGGGGGCGGGGGGGCAATGGGCCTGCGGCCGGGCGTGCGGCAGAGTGAAGTATAGAAAGTATAGACGCTGGGAGTGGTTCTTGCGGGGTTGGTGGGGAGTGCGGGTGGCATTGGAGGAGGGGAGCAGGATTTGGTTGTGTAGGACAGGGGTTCGAGGGGGCGGAGGGGGCTGGTTGGGGCGCGTCGTGCTGCTTTCCCTCCCGCCGTCAATCCCGCGAAAGCTGGGATTTCATGGTTTGGTGGGTGTCGCGTGCCATGCGGGATACGCCAGCTTTCGCTGGGGTGACGGGTTTTGGTTTGGGGTGGGATGCGGTTCGGCAAAGCAGGAGGCGAGCGCCTCCTAGCTACCACCCCGGCGGAGGCCGGGGTCCAATTGGGGGACGGTGCTGACAGAGGTGGCGCTTCGTCATTGCCACCTTTCCAATTGGGCCCCGGCCTTCGCCGGGGTGGGTGGGTGTTGGGGGGAGCGCTGAGAACGCTTGAACGACCGCTCAGACGGCTGACGGGCCGAGAAACCTAAACTTCGCGTCGCCCTCGTGTCGTGTTCACCCGCGAAGGCGGGTGCCCAGTCTGGGTCCCCGCCTTCGCGAGGACACATGCTTCGTCGTGGGGGCGCCTTACCGAGGGGGTTCGCTTTCTCCCCAAACGAAAACGGGCGCGGCCTTTCGGTCGCGCCCGTTCTTTAGTTTCAGCGTCCGGCGTTAGCCGAAGGTGCGCTGCCACCAGCCGCGGCGGGGGGAGCCGTCGGGGTCGTCGTTGCTGTCGGTGGTGGTGACGTCCTGGGGTTGGACTTCGGCCTTTACCGGAATGGTCTCGATCGGCGTGGCGAGCGGTTCGCTGGTCGGGGCAGCGTCGCCGGCTTCGACTACGGCTGCCTTGCGCGGACGACCACGGGGTTTGGCGACCTTGACGGGGGCCTCCTCCACGACCGGCGCTTCGACCACGGCGTCCGACGCCTTGCGACGCGCACGCTTGGGCTTGGGCGCCGAGGCTTCGATGGTCTCGGCGGGCGTTGCGCTCACCTCGTCCATCGTCGCTTCGGCGACCGCCTCACGACGGCGACGGCTAGGCTTGGGTGCAGCCGGCTCGGCCGCGACGGGCTCCGGAACGACCGGCTCCGGCGCTACCTTTTCGGCTTCGGCCTCGACCGCGCGTGGCTTGCGACCACGGCGCGCCTTGGGGGCTGCCTCCGCCACCGCCTCGGCGATGTTGGCCGCTGCGGCTGCCGCACGCGCACGGGGGCGACGGCGCATCTTCGGCGCCTCGGCCACCTCCGCAACCGGTGCTTCCTCGACGGCCGGCTCGTACGCCGGTTCGTATGGAGGTTCGTATGGCGGCTCGGCATAGGTCGACTCGACCGGCTCGTACGCTTCCGGCTCGGGCGCCTCGGCGATCAGCTGGGCATCGTCGATGCTGCTGACGGCGACCGACTGGCCATTGTCCGACCCCTGCTCGTTGCGGCGACCGCCGCGACGACCGCGACGACCGCGACGACGACGGCCTTCGCCATCGACTCCGTTCGCGGTTTCGGCTGGTGCCGCGCCCTCGACGCCCTCGACCGCACCGCCGACTTCGACGATGTCGCCCTCGACCTCGTCGATCTCCTCGACGTTATTCGTGTCGCGGGTATCGGCGTCGAAGCCTTCCTCGTTGGTGCCTTCGACCGCGCCGTCCTCACCGGGACGCGCGCGACCGCGACGACCGCGGCGACGACGGCGCTTCTTGCCACCTTCGCCGTCCGCATCGCGACCTTCGCGCGGTGCCGACTGCTCGCGTGGCTCGCGACGGCGCGGCTGCTCGGCCTCGGCCTCTTCGACCTCGTCCTCCTCGATCTCGTCCTCGATCTCCTCGGGGAGGTCGTCCTCGTCTTCCTCGATGATCTGGACGAATTTCGGCGCGTGGGCGGGCGGCGGGCCGCTGGCCTCGACCGTCATGTGCGCGCCTTCCTCGTCCTGGCCGGGGATGATCTCGACGATCACGCCGTAGCGATCCTCGATCTCCGAGATGTCGGCGCGCTTGCGGTTGAGGATGTAGACCGCCGCCTCCTGGCTGGCGCGTAGGGTCAGCAGCGAGCCGCGACCGCGCGCGGCCTCGTCCTCGATGAGCCGCAGCGCGGAGATGCCCGACGACGAGGCGGTGCGGACCAAGCCGGTGCCTTCGCAATGCGGGCAGGGGCGGGTGGACGCTTCGAGCACGCCGGTGCGCAGCCGCTGGCGGCTCATTTCCATGAGGCCGAACGACGAGATGCGACCGATCTGGATGCGCGCGCGATCGTTCTTGAGCGCCTCCTTCATCGCCTTCTCGACCTTACGGACGTTGGAATTGTTATCCATGTCGATGAAGTCGATGACGACGAGCCCGGCCATGTCGCGCAGGCGGAGCTGGCGGCCGATTTCCTGTGCGGCTTCGAGGTTGGTCGCGGTCGCGGTCTGCTCGATGCTGTGCTCGCGCGTCGAACGGCCGGAGTTGATGTCGATCGAGACGAGCGCCTCGGTCGGGTTGATGACCAGATAGCCGCCCGACTTCAGCTGGACGACCGGATGGTACATCGCCGACAGCTGATCCTCGACGCCGGCGCGCTGGAACAGCGGAACCGGATCGGCGTAGTGCTTGATGCGACGGGCGTGCGTGGGCATCAGCAGGCGCATGAACTCGCGCGCCTGGCGATAGCCGTCCTCGCCCTCGACGATGACCTCTTCGATTTCCTTGTTGTAGATGTCGCGGATCGCACGCTTGATCAGGTCGCTGTCGCCGTAGACGAGCGCGGGGGCCGACGCGTTCAGCGTGGCCTCGCGGATGCCATCCCACAGGCGGGCGAGGTAATCGAAGTCGCGCTTGATCTCGACCTTGCTGCGCTGGAGCCCGGCGGTGCGGACGATGCAGCCCATCGAGGGTGGCAGCTGCATGTCGGCCATGATCGACTTCAGGCGCTTGCGATCGCCCGCGTTGCTGATCTTCCGCGAGATGCCGCCGCCGTGGCTCGTGTTGGGCATGAGCACGCAATAGCGGCCGGCCAGCGACAGGTACGTGGTCAGCGCGGCGCCCTTGTTGCCGCGCTCCTCCTTGACGACCTGGACGAGCAGCACCTGACGGCGATGGATCACGTCCTGGATCTTGTAGCGACGGCGCAGGTTCATGCGACGCTCGCGCAGGTCCTCGACCGCGGCATCGTCGCCGTTCGATTTCCGCTTGCGGCGGGGTGCTTCACCGGATTCTTCGGCGCCTTCGAGCTCTTCGGCGACGTCGGGGTCGACCCCGCCATCGTCCTCGAAGCGCTCGATGTCGTCCTCGTCGTCACCCTCGTCTTCGTCCGAATCATAGTCGGCGCGCAGGGCGGCTTCCTCCGCGGCATGCTCGGCTTCTTCGCGGAGCAGCGCGTCGCGATCTTCCTTGGGGATCTGGTAGTAATCGGGGTGGATTTCGCTGAACGCGAGGAAGCCGTGGCGGTTGCCGCCGTAATCGATGAACGCCGCCTGGAGCGACGGCTCGACCCGCGTCACCTTGGCGAGATAGATATTGCCCTTGAGCTGCTTGCGTTCGGCACTCTCGAAATCGAATTCCTCGATCCGGTTACCTTTGACGACGGCGATCCGGGTTTCTTCCCGGTGGCGTGCGTCGATCAGCATACGCGTTGTCATAATAGATTCTCCGCGCGCGCGCCGGGCCTGTCGGCAGCCGTCGCGCGCTTGATGGTGGGGCGGTCGGACACGGACGTCCTGAGCCGCGGAAGGTATGCGAAACTGCCTCTGCTCGGGTCGCATGCCGCGGGAACTCTCCCTGCGGCGCCCGCACGACCGCGAGTCCGTCGGCGAAAGCCGGTCGGAGTGCGGGGCGGGGGGAATGCGTCATTCGAGCGTCAACCTGAATTGCCGCGCCGGCGAGGATCCGCAGGCGGGCGTCGAGACCAGCGCGTCGCTGGTCAAAACCAGGCGACACACGGCTGTACGTTAGGACTAGCATCGCATACCCGATCCCGCAATGCGCCACATTGTGTCGGCAAACCGCCCGCGGACGCCCGCGCTTCGCCGCGGAACCAGGGCAGCAAGGCGCAGAATTGCCGGGGCGGCAGAGCCTTGCCGCCGGATTCGTGGCAAACGGCAAATTAACTGCACTACGCAACCGCGTCTTGTGACGCGCAGCGCTACCGCCCGATCACAGAGATCGGATGTATCGATCAAAGGGGTGTAGCATGGGTTTTCGCTGGACCGGCGGTCGAACCGTACGGCAAGGGCACGGGGTGTTGACCGTCATCGCCCTCATGGCCGGCTGGCTGACGAGCGTGCCCGCCTGGGCGGCCACCGTGCAGAGCGTCGCGATTAGGGACGGACGGATCGTGATCCGCTTCGACGCGGCGGTCGGCGATGCCGCCAGCCGCGTGCTGACCGGACCGCGGCAGATCGCGGTCGACGTGTCGGGCGCGTCCCCGGGCCGCGAGGTCGTCGCGCGCGGGCTGGTGACCGGCGTCACGCAGATGCGCAGCGGGCGGTCGGGAATGCGAATGGTGTTCGATCTGGCCGAGCCGGCGATCGTGACCGATGGCGGGTTCGACTCCGACGGTCGCGAGCTGACGCTGGCGTTGCGCACGGTCGATTACGATCAGTTCGCGGAAGCGGGTGTCGCCGGGCCGTTGACCTTCTTCCCGTTCACGTTCGGGGCGGCATCGCGGCCCAGATACAAGGTGTCGGTTCCGGTGCCGCCAAAGCCGCGGGGGATGAAGCTGCCGCGCGTGCAGGGGGATGACACACGACCGCTGGTGGTGATCGATGCCGGGCATGGCGGCGTCGATCCGGGTGCGATCGGGCCGAACGGGCTGCGCGAGAAGGACGTGACGCTGAAGGTCGCCAAGGCGATCCGCGACGAGCTGCTGGCGTCGGGGCGGGTGCGCGTGGCGCTGACGCGGAGCGACGACCGCTACCTTATCCTGCGCGAGCGGTACGGCGTGGCGCGGCGGTTGAAGGGTGACCTGTTCATCTCGATCCATTGCGACAGCACAGGGTCGGAGACCGCGACCGGGGCGACGGCGTACACGCTGTCCGAAGTGGCGTCCGACAAGGAGGCGGCACGGCTGGCGGCGCGCGAGAACAAGGCCGACGTGATCTCGGGCGTGAACCTAGGCGAGGCGCCTGCGGACGTGTCGTCGATCCTGATCGACCTGACTCAGCGCGAGACGATGAATGCGTCGGCGACGTTCGCGCGGTTGCTCGGGCGCGAGGCCAAGCCGCTGATGCCGCTCAAGGCGAACTTCCACCGGATGGCGTCTTTGATGGTGTTGAAGGCGCCGGACATGCCGTCCATCCTTTTCGAGACGGGCTATATCTCGAACCCGCAGGACGCGGCGTTCCTGGACAGCGAAGAGGGGCGGCACCGGATCGCCGAGAGCGTGACGCGCGCGGTCGAGGTGAATTTCGCGCGGCGGATGGCGGTGCGGTAGGGGCAGGGCGAGAGCAACCGACCCTTCCTTAGTCCCTGTTTTCCTGCGCACGCAGGAATCCAGGACCAAGCAGACCAACGCCGCCCGGCGTTCGAGACTCCTGGGCTCCTGCTTTCGCAGGCGAACGATCGGGTTTGAGAAACACGCGCGTCGCGGTCGATACGGTTTCCTCTGACCCCACATCATGGCACAGGTCGCTCAAATTGCTTTGAGGTTGACCAGATGACCGACGCGACGCGGGGCGTAACCGGGACGGGCGTACCTGAAACGAGCATGCGCGAGCTCACCTTTCGCGGGATCGTGCTCGGCGGGATCATCACGCTGCTGTTCACCGCGGCGAACGTCTATCTCGGGCTCAAGATCGGGCTGACCTTCGCGACGTCGATCCCCGCCGCGGTGATCTCGATGGCGGTGCTGCGATTGTTCAAGGATTCGACCATCCTGGAAAACAACATCGTCCAGACGATCGCGTCCGCCGCGGGCACGCTGGCGGCGATCATCTTCGTGCTGCCCGGCCTCGTGATGATCGGCTGGTGGCAGGGCTTCCCGTTCTTTACGACCTCGGCGATCACGATGTTCGGCGGCGTGCTCGGCGTGCTGTTCTCGGTGCCGCTCCGCCGCGCGCTCGTCGTCGACACCGTACTGCCCTACCCTGAGGGGCGGGCGGCGGCCGAAGTGCTCAAGGTCGGCGCGGGGAGTCGCGAAGGCGGTGAAGAGAGCGCACGCGGGCTCGGCATCATCGTCGCCAACGCGGTCGTCTCGGCGGGTTTCGCGATCCTGACGCAGACCAAGCTGGTCGCCGCCGAGGCCGCGACGTGGTTCCGCGTCGGCGCAGGCGCGACGGGGATTTCGGGCGGATTGTCGTTCGCATTGCTCGGCGCCGGGCATCTGGTCGGCATCTCGGTCGGCATGGCGATGTTCGCGGGCGTCATCATCGGCTGGTGGATCCTGCTGCCGATCCTGACCTCCGGCGGGAGCATCACCGGCACCGCGGAAGTGATCGCGACCACCGTGTTCCGCTCGGATGTCCGCTTCTTCGGCGCGGGCGTGATCGGAGTCGCGGCGATCTGGACGTTGCTCAAGATCGCCGGACCCGTGGTCGGCGGCGTGCGGTCGGCGCTGGCGGCGTCGGCGGCCAAGCGTGGCGGCGAAGTGCTGGCGCTCGAGGAACGCGACATTCCGATCGGGATCGTCGGGATCGGCTCGCTGGCGATGCTCGTGCCGATCGGTATGCTGTTGTGGACCGTGTTGCAGGGCGGGCCGCTGGAGGCGTCGGCGATCGGGCTGATCGCGGGCAGCCTGGTGTTCATTCTGGTCATCGGCCTCGTGATCGCGGCGGTGTGCGGGTACATGGCCGGGCTGATCGGTGCGTCGAACTCGCCCGTGTCGGGGATCGGCATCCTCGCCATTCTCGCAGCGTCGATCCTGCTGGTGTCGTGGTTCGGTCGTGCGGTCGAGCCGGGCACCACGCAGGCGCTGGTTGCCTATGGGCTGATCGTGACGGGCATCGTGTTCGGGATCGCGACGATCTCGAACGACAATCTGCAGGATCTGAAGACGGGCCAGCTGGTCGGCGCGACGCCTTGGAAGCAGCAGGTGGCGTTGCTGATCGGCGTGGTGTTCGGATCGATCGTCGTGCCACCGGTGCTCAATCTGCTTGGTAGCACGTTAGGGTTTGCGGGTGCGCCGGGGGCGGGGCCCAATGCGCTGGCGGCCCCGCAAGCGGCGTTGATCTCTGCGCTCGCGAAGGGCGTGCTGGGGGGCAACCTCAACTGGGGGATGATCGGCTATGGTGCTCTCACCGGCGTTGTCGTGATCGCGGTCGACGAGCTGCTGGGCAAGGCGGGGAAGCTGCGGTTGCCGCCGCTGGGCGTCGGGCTGGGCGTGTATCTGCCGATGTCGGTGACGCTGCCGGTCACGATCGGGGCGGTCGTCGGCTATATGTATGACCGCTGGGCGGACCGGGCGCGCGATCCCGAGTTGGCCAAGCGTATGGGCGTGCTGACTGCGACGGGGATGATCGTCGGGGAGTCGCTGTGGGGCGTCGGGTTTGCGGGGATCGTGTACCTGACCAACAAGGAGACGCCGCTGGCGCTGGTCGGCGACGGGTTTGCGAGTGTGGCGCTGATTGGCGGGACGCTGCTGTTCGCGGTGCTGACGTGGGTGATGTACCGACGGACGATGGCGGCGTCGCGGTAGGGCTGTTCTCCTGCGAACGCAGGAGTCCAGGGTTGCGAACGGGCCCGCTTGGTATCCTGGGCTCCTGCGTTCGCAGGAGAACGGGGTTGGAGCAGAGTGCTCGGCTTATCCTGCTGTGCCGAACTTCCCCCTCCCGTTCGTGCTGAGTAGAGACCGAGTAGCTGCACTTGCCGCGTATCGAGTGCTCGTATCGAAGCATGGGTTCCGCGCGCCAACCTGTCCTTCGATACGCCGTCTCGATACGCTGCAGAAGCAGCTACTCGACGGCTACTCGGGACGATCGGAAATGGTTTAAGCCATCGCGGCGAGCATGTCCTTGATCGGTACGAACGCGAAGCCCACCGAGCTGTCGGCGATCCCGTACGGCATGAAGATCGTGTCGCCATGCTTCAACGCGCCGCAGCTGTAGACGACGTTGGGGACGTAGCCCTCGCGATCCTGGTCCTTCGCCGCGAGGATCGGCTGCTTGGTGCGGCCGATCACCTTCGACGGATCGTCCTTGTCGAGCAGCACCGCGCCGATCGAGTACTTCCGCATCGCACCGACGCCGTGAGTCAGCAGCAGCCAACCCTCGTCGAGCTCGATCGGCGGTCCGCAATTGCCGATCTGCACCAGTTCCCACGGATATTCCGGCGTCAGGATCTTCTCGCCATCGTCCCAGTCGGTCAGCGTGTCGGACTTGAGCAGGAACAGGTTCTCGCCGTCCTGCCGGCCGATCATCATGTACTGGCCGTTCACTTTCCGCGGGAACAGCGCCATGCCCTTGTTGCGCGCGGCGGGGCCGGTCATCGGCACGAGATCGAACGCGCGAAAATCGCGGGTGCGCATCAGCTCCGACTGGATCACCGAGCCGTTATACGCGGTGTAGGTGCCGATCCACTCATACTGGCCGTCCTCGTGCTGGAACCGGACGATGCGGAGATCCTCCAGCCCCTTCGACTGCGCCTGCGTGATCGGGAAGATCACGGTGCCGCTCAGCGTGCTGTCGCGGTGGCGATAGACGGTGACGGGGCCGATCGGCATTTCGTCCTCGCCGCTGCCGACCGCATCGGTCGCGGTGGCGAACGGGGGTTCGGGCGCCAGCTTCATCTGGTTTTCGGAGGTGATGATACCTTCGCGGAAGGCGACCGACGAGATGTGACCCTCGCCGACCGCGCGCAACGACATCAGGATGCGCATCGAACCCGGCGGCATCCCCGACTGGTCGAAATGCGGCACCGCGCTCGGGTTCATCAGCGCGGCGGCGGCATAGCTGTATTCATGGCAGAAATAGGCGCCGATCAGCTGGCGCTTCTCGTCGCCGATCTCGGCACCGTTCAGCCCGAGCATGTCCTCGATCTGGTCGTAGCGGGTCATGAACACGCGGCGCGTCTGCCAGTGGCGCGCCTCGAAATCCTTCAGCACAACCTCGAGTTGCGCGCGCGCCTGTGCGGGCGA
This sequence comes from Sphingomonas sp. HMP9, assembly GCF_013374115.1. Classification (NCBI taxonomy): domain Bacteria; kingdom Pseudomonadati; phylum Pseudomonadota; class Alphaproteobacteria; order Sphingomonadales; family Sphingomonadaceae; genus Sphingomonas; species Sphingomonas sp. HMP9. Next base: position 3,504,743 of record NZ_AP022673.1, read on the forward strand.
CATTTCGAGCACTTCGCCGACGAGCCGCTCGGTGCGGCTCGGCGCGCCGCCATGACCGCCCCAGGCGATATGGAACGGCCGGACGACGACACGCGAAGGGTCCGCGTGCAGCCGCAGCTGGTGGTTGAACAGATCCATCGTAGCAGTGCCCCGCGTCGTTCCACTCAGCGCGCCGTCGAGACCGGGACCTGCTCAGGTCCGGCTAGGCGACGACGCGGGTGGCTCCTGCCACGCTTTGCGCTGCTTTAGATACCCCTGAAATGGCACAACTTGCGAGTTGGAGCGCCAAAATCGACTCGGCACCCTGGTTTCGGTTGAGCCCGGTCGGCATCAGGCCGTCGTAACAGCCGCCATCCGCAACGCTCGCCAGCGGCAGATCGAGGTCGTTGACGCCGAGGTACCAGCCATAGGCGCGGAGTGCCTCGTCACGCCAGCGCACGTCGCCGGTCGCGTCGAACGCGGCCGCACACGCCTCGACGGTCGCCTGCGCTTCGAGCGGCTGCTGGTCGAACTGCAACGGCTCCGCATAGGGCCGGTTGAAGCTCTCCGACCCGACCGCGCGGAAGCGACCCTCGGGCGAGGTCTGCTTGGCGACGATCCAGTCGAGCGTGGCGAGGCCGCACTCGATCAGGTCCTGACGCTTGAGCGCCTGGCCTGCGCGGATCAGCGCCTGCGGGAGACGGGTGTTGTCGTAGGCGAGCACGATTTCGAACCACTGCCATTCGGGACGGCGCGCCTTGGCGAGCAGATCGAGATGGACCTTGGGGAAGGCCTCGAGGATCGACAGCGACAGCTGGTGGCCGGGTTTGGCCTCGAGCATCGCCGCGGCGCCGAGCATCGCGAACGCCTGTGCACGCAGGCTGCCGAGTTCAAGCGCCACCGACGCGGTCGAGTCGAACATGGCGGTCGCCCAGTCGCGGTGCTTGGCGGCCTGCGCATCGCGCGCGGTGACGCCGAGCGACCAGAGCGTGCGACCGTTCGAATCTTCCGATCCCGCATCCTCGCACCAGGTGCGATCGTAGTTCATGAAGTTGCGGAAGCGGCGCGTGTCCGGGTTCCACGCATATTGCACGAACGACGCATAGATCGTCATCCACTTGTCGCGGAGAACCTCATCCATGTCGGGGATCGCGCTCATGAGCATCAGCGCGCGGCAATTGTCGTCGATGCAATAGCCGTGACGGCGATCGGGAATCGAGTAGATCGAATGCTGGAGCATGCCGGTCGAATCGCTCATCCTCTCGACCGCGGCGAAATCGGGCGCGAGCTGCTTCAGCGGTGCGGGAACCTTGGCGAGGCGAAACGGGCGCGCCGCCACGATCGCACGGATCTCCGTCATCATTGCCTCGGCGAGCTTCGGCCAGATCATCGTGCGGCCACGCGCATACGCACGCTCGGCCAACCGATTGCGATCGCGGTCATTCGACATCAGCGCGTCAATCTCACGCGCGAACGCATCGACATCGCCGAACGGCACGAGCACGCCGTGGCCGTCAGCGAGGATTTCGGTCGCGTGGACATAGGGCGTCGAGATGACGGGCTTGCCGACGCCGATCGCATAGCTGAGCGTGCCCGACGTGATCTGCGCAGGGTTGGTGTAGGGCGTCACATAGACGTCCGCGGCCTGGAGATAATCGAGCAGTTCGCCATGTTCGAGAAACGCATCGACGAACGCGACATTGCCGGCCACACCCTTGTCGACGGCAAGCGCCTTGAGCTTGTCGCGGTACTTCTCGCCTTCATATGCGACGAGGTTCGGATGCGTGGCGCCGAGCACGACATAGAGCAGGTCGGGATGCTTCGCGATCACCGTGGGGAGCGCGTTGATGACCGTCTCGATCCCCTTGTTGGGCGCGAGCAAGCCAAACGTCAGCATGACCTTGCGGCCTTGCCAGCCGAACTTGTCCTTCAGCACGGCAGGATCGAGCAGGTCGCGGTCGGGCACGCCGTGCGGGATCATGACGATCTGGCGTGGATTGGCGCCATAGACGCGCTGCAGGATGTCGCGGCCACGCTCGGCCATCACGACCACGCGGGCGGCGCGACGCAGCAGGCCTTCGAGGACGCGACGCTCGTCGGCGTTGGGCTTTTCGAGGATGGTGTGCAGCGTCACGATGACCGGCAGCGTGGTGCGATCAAGAAGCGCGAGAATGTGTTCGCCGGCGGGGCCGCCGAAGATGCCATATTCGTGCTGGAGCCAGATCGCCTGCGCGCCGCTGGCCTCGATCTTCCGCGCGGTGTCGATATAGGCCGAAAGGTCGGGCTCGGGGATCGTGCCGGTGACTTCGGCCGGATAATCATATTTGCCGGGGTGATCGTCCATCGCGTAGACGTCGACGGCAATCTCGGGAAAGCGCGCGCGCATGGCCGTGAAAACGTCGGTCGTGAAGGTGGCGATGCCACACTGTCTCGGCAAAAAATTACCGATCAGCGCCAGTCGCGCGATATTCCCACCGTCCGCCGGTTTCACCATACCCTGTCCCTCGTTTGAGCGCGCACTTCTGGGAGAACCCGGTCGCGCATCCATTTGAACGGTTCAGGTAGCATAAAGTTTCATCATATACTGCAGTGCAGCACGGGAAAAATATCAATCCAAATCAATTCGATATTTTCCGTCCCTCATCCGCGGCCGCGATAGGAGGCGACCCCCTGGTCCGGCAGCCACAGATCGTGCGGCGGTGCACTTGATTGCCAGAACACGTCGATCGGGATGCCGCCGCGTGGATACCAATAGCCGCCGATGCGCAGCCACACGGGTTTCATCTCGTCGAACAGCCGCTCGCCGATGCCGACGGTGCAATCCTCGTGGAAGCCGGCATGGTTGCGGAAGCTGCTCAGGAACAGCTTCAGCGACTTCGATTCGACGATCGTCTCGCCCGGGACATAGTCGATCACGAGGTGCGCGAAGTCGGGTTGGCCGGTGACGGGGCAGAGCGACGTGAACTCGGGCGCGGCAAACCGCACGAGATATGTCCGGCCCGGCCGCGGGTTCGGAACATAATCGAGCACGGCCTCTTCTGGAGAGGCGGGGAGGGCGCTGTTCTGGCCCAGATGCAAAGGGTTGGCGGGTGCGGTCATACGCCGCCATGTAGGAGGCGATGACGCTGAAGAAAACCACACTTGTACCGATCCTCGGCGACCAGCTCACGATCGACCTTGCATCGTTGCGCGGGCACGATCCCGAGGCGACGATCGTGCTGATGATGGAGGTCGCCGACGAGACGACCTATGTCCGCCATCACAAGCGCAAGATCGCCTATATCCTCTCGGCGATGCGGCATCATGCCGAGGCGTTGCGTGCGGCGGGCTGGACGGTGGAATACACCACGCTCGACGATCCCGACAATGCGGGCAGCTTCACCGGCGAGATCGCACGCGCGGTCGAGCGGCACGACCCCGAGCGGATCGTCGTCACCGAGGGCGGCGAGTGGCGCGTGATGGCGATGCTCGAAAGCTGGGAGACGCTGTTCGGCATACCCGTCGCGATCCGCAGCGACGACCGGTTCCTCGCGAGCCATGCCGATTTCGAGACCTGGGCGGCGGAGCGCAAGTCGCTGACGATGGAATGGTTCTACCGCCAGATGCGGACGCGTACCGGGTTGTTGATGACCGACGGCAAGCCCGAGGGCGATCGCTGGAACTTCGACAAGGAGAACCGCAAGCCCGCGAAAAACGACCTGCTGATGCCGCGCCCGCTGGTGTTCGAGCCGGATGCGATCACGACCGAGGTGCTGGCGCTGGTGGCGGAGCGGTTCGCCGAGCATCCGGGGAGTCTCGACGGGTTCGACTATGCAGTGACGGCCGACGATGCCGAGCGACAGGCGGCGAACTTTTTCAAACACGCGCTGCCGCAGTTCGGCGACTACGAGGATGCGATGCTCACCGGCGAGCCGCATCTGTGGCATTCGATCCTGTCGCCCTACATCAATTCGGGGCTGCTCGATCCGCTCGACCTGTGCCGGCGGGCGGAGGCGGAATATCGTGCCGGGCGTGCGCCGCTCAACGCTGTCGAGGGGTATATCCGCCAGATCATCGGCTGGCGCGAATATATGCGCGGGATCTACTGGCGCGAGGGGCCCGACTATGTCGAGCGCAACTTCCTCGACCACCACCGCGAACTCCCCGGCTGGTACTGGACGGGCGAGACCGACATGCACTGCCTGCGCGAGGCGATCGGCCAGACGCTCGAGACCGCGCATGCGCACCACATCCAGCGGCTGATGGTGACGGGCAATTTCGCGCTACTGATCGGTGCGGACCCCGCCAAGGTGCACCAATGGTATCTCGAGGTGTATGTCGACGCGTATGAATGGGTCGAGCTGCCCAACACGCTGGGGATGAGCCAGTTCGGCGATGGCGGGCTGCTGGGCTCGAAGCCCTATATCTCGTCGGGCGCGTATATTGACCGGATGTCCGATTATTGCGGGACATGCCGGTACAAGGTGAAGCAGCGGATCGGGCCCGATGCGTGCCCGTTCAACGCGCTCTACTGGGATTTCCTTGCGCGGCACGAGGACAAGCTCGGGCGCAACAACCGGCTCGCGATGCCGTATCGCAACTGGGCCAAACAGTCACAGGCGGACCGCGACGCGACGCGCGCACAGGCCGCGCAGTTTCTCGCCTCCCTCGACGCGAGCGGCCCCGCTGGCTACTGATACGTCAGCAAAAGGAGCCGGATATGGACGCGTTGGTGACCACCGAATGGCTGGCAGGCGAACTGGGCGCGCCATCAAGGGGGGGTGATCTTCGGATCGTCGACGCGACCTATGCCGAGGGACGCGACGCCGCGGCGGAATATGAGGCGGCGCACATTCCCGGCGCGGTGTTCATGAACCTCGCCGAGCTGCGCGATACCGACAGCGACCTGCCCAACATGCTGCCGTCCGCCGAGAAGTTCGCGAGCCGGATGCAGACGCTGGGCTTGGGCGATGGCAGCCGGATCGTGCTGTACGACAGTTCGCCGTGGCACACCGCGGCGCGCGCGTGGTGGATGCTGCGGCTGTTCGGCGCGCACAACGTGGCGATCCTCGACGGCGGGCTGGCCAAATGGCAGGCCGAGGGGCGCGAGATGGCGTCGGGCAAGGACACGCTGCGGCATCGCCATTTCACGACCTGGGCGGACCTCAAGGGCGTGCGCGCTATCGATCAGATGAAGGCGAACGTCGACAGCGGTGCGGAGCAGGTGCTCGACGCACGCTCAGCGGCGCGCTTTACGGGGGCGGAGGAAGACCCGCGGCCCGGCACCGCGCCGGGGCATATTCCGGGTTCGACCAATCTACCGCAGGGCGCGGTGTTCAACGCGGACGGCACGTGGAAGACCGGCGCCGCGCTGAAGGCGGAGTTCGACAAGGCGGGCGTCGATCTGTCGAAGCCGCTCGTGATGACCTGCGGCTCGGGCATTACTGCGGCGGTGCTCGCATTCGGCGCGCATCTGCTCGGCAATGAGGCGGCGCTGTACGACGGCAGCTGGTCCGAATGGGGCGGCGATCCGTCCACACCCAAGGCGACGGGAACGACATGAGCGATACGAACAAGCCGGTTGGCGATGCGACCAAAGTCGTGCTCGCCGGCCGCCGACCTGAGTGGACACAAGGCATCGTCAGCCCGCCGGTGTGGCGCGCGTCGACGATCCTCTATGATTCGGTCGGCCACCTTCGCGACAGCGCGACGCGCGATACGCATCACCGGTTGTTCTACGGCCGCAAGGGCACGCCGACGCAGTGGAGCCTCGCCGACGCGCTGACCTCGCTTGAGCCGGGTGCGGAGGGGACGTTCCTCTATTGCTCGGGTGTCGCGGCGATCGCGGCGGCGTTGCTCTCGGTGCTGTCGCCCGGCGACGAACTGCTGCTGGTCGACAGCGCCTATGATCCGACGCGCGGGATGGCGGGCGGCCTGCTCAAGCGGTTCGGCATCACGACGCGCTATTACGACCCGATGATCGGCGCGGGCATCGCCGACCTGATCGGCGAGAACACGCGCGCGATCTTCATGGAGAGCCCCGGATCGCTCAGCTTCGAGGTGCAGGACGTCCCCGCGATCGTCGCCGCCGCGAAGGCGCGAGGGGTGACCACGCTGCTCGACAACACCTGGGCCACCCCGCTGTTCTTCCCCGCGATCGAACGCGGCGTCGACCTGACGATCCTCGCCGGCACGAAGTACGTCGTCGGCCATTCCGACGTTATGCTCGGATCGGTCACTGCCGGCCCTGGCCATTTCAAGAAACTGCGAGAGACGAGTTTCCAGCTCGGCCAGGTCGCCAGCCCCGACGATTGCTGGCTCGGCAGCCGCGGCCTGCGCACGATGGCGGTCCGCCTCGCGCAGCACCAGTCGAGCGCGTTGACCATCGCCAAGTGGCTGCAGTCGCGCCCCGAGGTCGCGCAGGTGCTCCATCCGGCGCTTCCCGGCTGCCCCGGCCACGACCTGTTCGTCCGCGACTTCAAGGGATCGAGCGGGTTGTTCTCGTTCGTGCTGGACGGCGGGGACGACGCGGCGCGCGCCGCGCTCATCGACACGCTGCAACTGTTCGGGATCGGCTATAGCTGGGGCGGGTTCGAGAGCCTCGCCATCCCGGCCGACCCGCAGCGGTACCGAAGCGTCACCAAGCGTGACGCGGCGGGGCCGATCGTCCGCCTCCAGATCGGCCTCGAAGACCCTGCCGACCTGATCGCCGATCTCGACGCCGGGCTCGCTGCGTTTTCTGCTGCGAAGGGCTAGACGATTTCCGATCGAGGCGTGTCCGCGTCCGCGGATACCGAAGCCCCCATCTTCGGCCCCGAGTTCCAGGCCGAGTTGAACGCGCTGTTCCGCTGGCGCCGCGACGTCCGGCGGTTTCGTCGCGACGCGTTGCCGGTCGGACTGCTCGACCAGTTGCTGGCGACGGCGAACGGGGCACCGTCGGTGGGTCTCAGCCAGCCCTGGCGGTTCGTCACGGTCGAAGACCCCGCCCGCCGCGCTGCGGTTCGCGCCGATTTCGCGGCGTGCAACGCAGCGGCCCTGACGACGCAGGACGAGACGCGGGCGGCCACCTACGCGCGCCTCAAGCTTGCCGGGCTCGAACAGGCGCCGTGTCAGGTCGCAGTCTTCATCGAACCCGATCCCAGCCAGGGCCACGGACTCGGCCTTGGCTGGGTCTCGATACTGGACCCGTCCGGTATCCGATCGATCCTCGACGTGCCCGAGACGTGGCGGCTCGTGGCGTATCTCTGCATCGGATATCCGGAGATCGACGCGATGAGCCCGGAACTGGAGCGCGAGGGCTGGGAAACGCGGCGTTCGATCAGCGTATTGATGCGCTGAGCGATCCGAGCCGCTGCTTCTACGATCCCGCGAAACTGTGGCGCTTGCGCAACATGCGTGCTGTCAAAGCCCAATTGTACGCAAGATTCGCTTGTGTGGTGCACCACGGGCTGTCATCGCGGGGTTACCGTTGGAAAGACCGCCCTAGGGTTCGCCCCGATAGATGCGGCGTCCACGGATGCAGGGCGGACATCGACTTCCGGTATCGAAAGGGAAACGATGCGCTTCACCACACTTCTTCTCGGCGGCATTGCTTTGGCTGCTGCAACGCCGGCGTTCGCGCAGGACGACACGGCGCCTCCCAAGGAGATCACCGTCAGTGGCTCGGTCGGGCTCGTCAGCGACTATCGCTTCCGCGGCGTGTCGCAGTCGGACGAGAACCTCGCCGTCCAGGGCGGCATCACGATCACGCACAAGAGCGGGCTGTATATCGGCACCTGGGGGTCCAACCTCGCGGGCTGGGGCACGTTCGGCGGCGCCAACATGGAGCTCGATCTGATCGCGGGCTACAAGGTGCCGGTCGGCGGCGGCGCGCTCGACGTCGGCGCGACCTGGTACATGTACCCGAGCGGCTTCGACAACACCGACTTCATCGAGCCTTACGCCAAGCTGTCGGGCACCGTCGGCCCCGTCGCCTTGCTCGCCGGCGTCGCCTATGCGCCCAAGCAGCAGGCGCTGGGGCCTTGGTACGCCAATGGCACGTCGGCCGCGAACGGCGTCTACGACCGCGTCAATGCCAAGGACGACAACCTCTATCTCTGGGGCGACGTCAGCAGCGGGATCCCGAACACCGGCCTGACGGTGAAGGCGCATGTCGGCTATTCGAACGGCAACAAGGGTCTAGGGCCCTTCGCGACGAGCGTGTCGCCGACCGGCGAGTATTTCGACTGGTTGTTCGGTGCGGACTATGTGATCCCGACGACTCCGTTGACGCTCGGCGTGGCGTATGTCGATACCGACATCGGCAAGGGCGAGTCGGCGTATCTGCAGCCCAGCTTCAGCCGGGGGCAGGACGGCAACGGCTCCATCGCCAACGGCAAGGTCCTGGTGTCGCTGACCGCGGCGTTCTGATCGACCGTCAGCCTGGGCTCGACCCAGGATCCAGCGCTGCAGGCGTTCCGCTGTCGGTTCTGGATCCTGACTTTCGTCAGGATGACGGGTGAGGCGAGACCGTTAGATACGAAAAAGGGCGGCACCGCGAGGAGCCGCCCTTTTTCGTGTGCCGGGTAAACCCGATCAGTTCGCGGTCGTGCGCGCGTCCTGGCCATCGCCCTCCGGTGCAGCGACGATGTCGCGGGTCGTCGAACCCTTGTCGACGACCGTCGTGCCGGGATCGCCCACGCTCGACCGGATGCCGGGATCGTCATTGTCCGCGCCGGCGTCGGCAACGACGCCCGACTCCGCCGGGCTGCGGGCAGCGGCGCCGCCGAACAGTGCGTCGAGCGTCTGGGCATTGGCGGCGGTATCCTGCGGGCGGGCGGCACCCGGCTGTGGCGGGACCAGCGCGAAGTCGGGCGGGATCACCAGCGGCGCCTGGCGGGCGACGGCGAACTCGTCCGGGCGCGCACGATCGAGGCTTCGGCCTGCGCCACAACCGGACAGAAGGGCGACGCTCGCCAGACCGGCAGCCAGGGGTACGAACTTACGCATGGGAATTCTCCACAGGGGGCTTTTCGCGCACGAGAAGCGCCCGGACAAGCAGGACGAGCACGCCGACAGTAATCGCTGCATCGGCGACATTGAAGACCAAAAACGGACGCCATTCGCCGATATGCAGGTCGGCGAAATCGACCACATAACCCAGCCGGATGCGGTCGAGGATATTGCCGACCGCACCGCCGAGCACGAAGCCGAGCGCGACCTGATCGGCCGGGTTCTTCTCGCGCGTCATCCACACCGCGACGCCGACCGCGATCGCGCCGGTCAGCAGCACCAGCGCCCAGCGGGTCAGGTGGCCGTCGGCGGGCAGCAGCCCGAGCGAGATGCCGATGTTCGGCACGAAGCGCAGGTCGAAGAACGAGGTAATCGTCTGCGAGTCGCCCAGCGAGTCGATGCCGAGCGGCTTCGTCACCGCCCATTTGCTGAGCTGATCGGCGAGGAACAGCGCGATCGCTGCCCCGAACCCGGCCTTGGGGAGGTTACGCATGCGCTACGACCTCGTCGCAGCGGTCGCAGAGATCGCCGTCGATCGTCACCTCGGGGAGGTGGCGCCAGCAGCGGCCGCATTTGTGGAAGTCGGTGCGGGTCACGGTGACTGCGTCGCCCGGCGTGACCTTGGCGACGATGAACGCCTCGGCCAGCGCGTCGGCGTCGAGCAGCATCACGGGGACGGTGATCTCGGCTTCGAGGCTGGAGCGCACCGTCTTTTCGCGGCGCAACGGCTCGATCGCCTCGGTGACGGCGACGCGGAGCTCGCGGATCTCGCGCCACTTGCTCCCGACCACGTCGTCCGCATCGAGCGACGGGAGCGACGGCCATTCGAGGTAATGCACCGAGCTGTCGTCGCTCGGGAAGCGGGCCTGCCAGACTTCCTCCGCGGTGAAGCAGAGCACTGGTGCTGCGTAGCGGACCAGCGCGTGGAACAGCACGTCGAGGACGGTGCGGTATGCGCGCCGCTTGATGTCGCTCGGGGCGTCGCAATAGAGCGAGTCCTTGCGGATATCGAAGAAGAACGCGGACAGGTCCTCGTTCGCGAAGTCGGTCAGCAGGCGCGTGTAGCGGTTGAACTCATAGGCTTCGGCCGCCTGACGCAGCTCGGTGTCGATCATCCGCAAGCGGTGGAGAACGTAGCGCTCCAGCTCGGGCATGTCGGCGACCGCGACGCGTTCCGACTCATCGAAGCCTTCGAGTGCGCCGAGCATGTAGCGGAACGTGTTGCGCAGTTTCCGGTACGCGTCGGAGGCGGTGGCGAGCACCTCCTTGCCGATCTTCACGTCGTCGAAATAGTCGGTCGAGGCGACCCACATGCGCAGGATGTCCGCGCCGCTCTCGCCGATGATCTTGAGTGGATCGACGACGTTGCCGAGGCTCTTCGACATCTTCCGGCCCTGGCCGTCGAGCGCGAAGCCGTGGGTGAGGACCGCGTCATAGGGTGCGCGACCGCGCGTGCCGCAGCTTTCGAGCAAGCTCGACTGGAACCAGCCGCGATGCTGGTCCGAGCCTTCGAGATACAGGTTGGCGCGGGTGCCTTCGCCGTAACGTGCTTCCACGGTGAAGACGTGCGTGCAGCCGGAGTCGAACCAGACGTCGAGGATGTCCTTCACGACCTCATAGTCGGCGAGCGCATAGTCGGGGCCGAGCAGCGCTTGGTGGCCGTCGGCGTACCACGCATCCGCGCCGTTCTCGCGGAAGGCAGCGACGATGCGCGCGTTGACCGCGGGGTCGTTCAGATACTGGCCGGTGGCGCGGCTGACGAACAGCGCGATGGGGACGCCCCAGGCGCGCTGGCGCGAGATGACCCAGTCGGGGCGGCCCTGCACCATCGACGTGATCCGGTTTTCCGCACGCGCGGGGATCCAGGTGGTCGCGGCGATCGCGTCGAGTGCGATTTCGCGGAGCGTGGCGCCGTTGCCTTCTTGATCCCTCTCCCCTGCGGGGAGAGGGCTGGGGGGAGGGGCTGTTTCGGGCGCAGCATTGCTTGGCTGCCCCTCACCCCGACCCTCTCCCCGGAGGGGAGAGGGAGCAGGCGCATCCATCGGGATGAACCATTGCGGCGTCGCGCGGAAGATCACCTTGGCCTTCGAGCGCCACGAATGCGGATAGCTGTGCTTGAAGTCGTCGCTCGCCGCGAGGAGCGCGCCGGCCGCGCGCAGATCGGTGCAGATCGGGCCGTCGGCGGCCACGAACTTCTTGTTGATGACCGAGCCTTGCCCGCCAAGCCACGCCCAGTCGGCGCGGTACATTCCCGCGCCGTCGACCGCGAAGACCGGATCAATGCCGTACTGCTTGCAGAGTTCGAAATCGTCCTCGCCGTGATCCGGCGCCATGTGGACGAGCCCGGTGCCCGCATCGGTCGTGACGAAGCTTCCGGGGAGCAACGGTCGCGGCTTTGCGAAGAACCCGCCGAGCGCGTGCATCGGGTGACGGGCGGTGGCGTCGTAAAGCTGCCAGCCTTTCCCTGCCCATACTAATGACTCGGATTCCAGGCTAAGACCTGCGCGCTGAAGGCTACTCTCAACGAGATCAGTTGCCATCAGCAACGTGCGACCATCGCTGGTACGGACAGCGGAGTACAGAATCTCTTCGCCGAAGGACAAAGCCTGGTTCACCGGGATCGTCCACGGGGTCGTCGTCCAGATCACCGCATGCGCACCGACCAGCTCGGGTGCGTTCGGCGCCTCCACGATCTCGAACGCGACGTCGATCTGGGTCGAGACAATGTCCTCATACTCGACCTCGGCCTCGGCGAGCGCGGTCTTCTCGACCGGCGACCACATCACGGGCTTGGCGCCGCGGTACAGCTGGCCGCTCTCGGCGAACTTGAGCAGCTCGCCGACGATGGTGGCTTCCGCCTCATATTTCATCGTGAGGTACGGATCGGCCCAGTCGCCCATCACGCCCAGCCGTTCGAACTCGCCCTTCTGCACGGCGACCCATTTTTCGGCATAGGCGCGGCATTCGGCACGGAACTGGTCAACGGGGACGTCGTCCTTGTTGAGCTTCTTCGCGCGATACGCTTCCTCGACCTTCCACTCGATCGGCAGGCCGTGGCAGTCCCAGCCGGGGACATAGGGCGCGTCCTTGCCGAGCAAGGTCTGGCTGCGGACGATGATGTCTTTCAGCACCTTGTTCATGGCGTGACCCATGTGGATGTCGCCGTTCGCGTAGGGCGGGCCGTCGTGCAGGATGAACCGCTCGCGCCCGAGCCGCTGTTCGCGCAGCCGGTCGTAGATGCCGAGCTTCGCCCAGCGCTCGAGGATCGCCGGCTCCTTGGCGGCGAGGCCCGCCTTCATCGGGAAGTCGGTCTTCGGCAGGAAGACGGTGTCGCGGTAATCGCGGGCGGGCGCAGGAGTATCGGTCATAGGTGGGCCGGGCTGTAGCCGAGCGGAGGACGCGTTGCCATCCCCCCTCCCGCGCGGCTTGCGGCTTCGATACCTAGCGCAGAATGGCCCGTGCCCGCGCGCAGTCGATGTCCATCTGCGCGATCAGCGGGTCGAGCCCGTCGAACTTGGCCTCCGCGCGAAGATATTCGATCAGCGACACCTCGATGCGGCGGCCGTACAGGTCCTCGGCGAAATCGAAGAAATGCGGCTCGAGCAGCTCTTTCGGCGGATCGAAGCTGGGGCGGATGCCGAGGTTCGCCGCGCCCTTCAGCACGCGTCCGTCTTCGAGCCGTGCCGTCACCGCATAGATCCCGTAGGCGGGGCGGAGATACTTGCCCATGTCGAGATTGGCGGTCGGATAGCCGATCGTGCGGCCGAGCTTGTCGCCGTGCTGCACCACGCCCTCGATCGCGAACGGGCGGGTGAGGAGGCGCGTCGCGGTCGCCATGTCGCCGGTGCGCAGGGCTTCGCGGATCCGGGTGGAGGATACGGTCTCGCCGTTCAGCGACACTGCCGCGACGGTCTCCGCGCGAAACCCGTGGGCCGGTCCGCGCGACGCCAGCGTGTGGACCGTGCCGGCCTTGCCCTTGCCGAAGGTGAAATCCTCGCCGGTGACGACGCCGCCGATGCGGAGATTGTCCTCCAGCCGCTGGGCGATAAACGCTTCGGCGGTCAGCGCGGCGAGATCACCGTCGAAATGGAACACGACCATCGCGTCTGCGCCCGCCTCGGCGAACAGCCGCTCGCGCTGGTCGAGCGTGGTCAGGCGAAAGTGGGGCGTGTCGGGGCGGAAATGGCGGACCGGGTGCGGGTCGAAGGTGGCGACGAGCGCGGGACGGCCCTCGGCCTTGGCCCGCGCGATCGCGCGCGCGACGACCGCCTGGTGACCGAGGTGAAATCCATCAAAATTGCCTAGCGCGACGATCCCGCCCGCAAGCTGCGAGGGAATGGCCGCACCGCCGTCGAGCCGCTGCATGGAGGCGGGCTATAGGGGCGCGGAAGGGGGCACGCTACACCTCTTGTTCCCCGGGCCTCTTGTTCTCCCGCCTTCGCGGGAGAACAGTTCAACGTCGGGTGAGGGTGACGAAGCTATAGGCGGGCCGTTGCTTTTCGCCTGGATGGTCTTCGCGCGCGATCTCGTGCCAGCCCTCAAACGCGGGGACGATGGCATCGCCTTCAGGTTCGTCGTGAACTTCGGTCAGTTCGATCCGGTCCGCATGGGGGAGCAGCTGCGCATAAATCTGCGCGCCGCCGATCACCGCGACGTCGTCGCCCGCCATTGCGAGCGCCTCGTCGATCGAGTGTGCCACTTCCGCGCCATCCGCGTGCCAGTGGCCGCGCGTGAGGACGATGTGGCGGCGGCCGGGGAGCGGGCTCGGGAAGCTCTCGAACGTTTTGCGCCCCATCACCATCGGCTTGCCCATGGTCAGAGCCTTGAAGCGCTTGAGGTCGGCGGGGATGCGCCACGGAAGCTGGCCGTCGCGGCCGATGACGCCGTTGCTGGCGCGAGCGAGGTAGAAGGTGATCATTCGCGCATCATGCCGGATTGGGGGGTGGGGGGCTACTACAACAATCGCGGCGCACACCCAACCCATACCACCACCCCGGCGGAGGCCGGGGTCCAGTTGGGAAACGTCGCCAACGAAGGACTGCGTTTCGTTACGCCGACCTTTCCAACTGGACCCCGGCCTTCGCCGGGGTGGTAGTTAACCAGCCCCCTCAACCCGGCGCGTGTTCCTTGACGTACGCCTCGGGATCCTTCTCGACGACCTTCACCCCGTTCAGGTGGTTCGCCTCGAACGCCGCGAACCGGACGCCGAGCTCATGCCGCTCTTCGAGCGTCGCATGCTTGCGGAAGTCGGTCAGGCCCTGGCGCTCTTCCTCGGCGAGGTGATCGCTGTTTGCCTTGTTGCATTCGCCGACCGCCTCGAACCACGCGTCCGAGCCGACCGGGTGCGTGTCGACCGCTTCGCCGGTCTCGCGGATGTCGTTGTGATCCTCGATCGCGTCCTCGGTCTCCTCGGCGGCCGAGTCGGCGTCGTTGCCGCCGGTGCCGATCTTCATGAGGCGCGGGTAGAAGAAGCGCTCCTCGGCCTCGGCATGCGCGTCGAGCAGGTTCTTGAGGCGAGTCCACAGCGCCGACAGCGCCTCGGTGTCCTTCGCGTCGATCGAATCGATCTGCGCGAACAGCGCGCGCTGCTGCGCGTGTTCGTCGAGGATGAGCTGGGTGATGTCCATGATAGGCCTTCCGAATAGGTTCGGACGGTCAACCGGGGGTAACGCTGCGAGTTCCTATTGCGATTCGGTCGCGTGGCGCTGCCGCGGGGTCGCTCTCTGTGTTCAGACCGCGACTGGCGCCTTGATGTGCGGTTGCGCGACGTAATCGTGGAGCACGAAATCCTCGTATTCGTACGCATCGATCGAGTCCGGCTTGCGCACGATCTCGAGTCGCGGGAGCGGGCCGGGGTCGCGGCCCAGTTGCAGCCGTGCCTGTTCGAGATGGTTCGAATAGAGGTGGCAGTCGCCGCCGGTCCAGATGAACTCGCCGACCTCGAGCCCGCATTGCTGCGCGAGGATGTGCGTGAGCAGCGCATAGCTGGCGATGTTGAACGGCACGCCGAGGAAGATGTCGCCCGAGCGCTGGTAGAGCTGGAGCGAGAGCTTGCCGTTCGCGACATGCGTCTGGAACAGGCAGTGGCAGGGCGCGAGCGCCATCGCGTGCAGGTCGCCCGGATTCCACGCGCTGACGATCTGGCGGCGCGAGGCGGGGTTGGTCTTGATCTGGCCGATCAGCTCGGCGATCTGGTCGATATGGCGGCCGTCGGCGGTGGCCCAGTCGCGCCACTGCTTGCCGTAGACCGGGCCGAGATCACCGGCCTCGTCCGCCCACTCGTCCCAGATCGCGACCTTGCGCTCCTGCAGCCAGCGGACGTTGGTGTCGCCACGCAGGAACCACAAAAGCTCGACGATGATCGAGCGGAGGTGGAGCTTCTTCGTGGTGAGGGCGGGGAAGCCCGCCGCGAGATCGAAGCGCATCTGCGCGCCGAAGACGCTGAGCGTGCCGGTGCCGGTGCGGTCCATCGTCTCGACGCCGGTCGAGAGCACGCGGTCCATGAGGTCTAGATATTGGCGCATCGTGCGTGCGTAGTCGGGTGCGCGGGCGGGCTCAAGCGGATGTAGTTGTGCGTGCGGTCGTCGGTGTCGGGAAGCAGGGGGGTATGTGTTGCCGTTGCCCGAGCCTTTGCGCCCTGTCGCCGACCTTGCCACCGCATGCGTGCTGTTCGCGGGGTTGGGTGAGCCCTGCGTCGAGATGGTGGCGGTGGCGTATCTTGATCCGAATCGGAGGCTTCTCGGGATGCGGCACGTCGTCGGGGGGAGGGACCATGTGGCGATCTCGATCCGGACGATCGCGGTCGATGCGCTGGCGTTCGATGCGGTCGGGGTGGTGATGGCGCACAATCATCCGAGCGGGGATGCGACGCCGAGCGCGCGCGATCTGGCGTTCACGCGCGCGCTGGCGGCGGGGTTGCGGACGCTGGAGGTGGTGCTGGTGGATCATCTGGTGATCGCGGGCGACCGGGTGACGAGTTTGCGCACGATGGGCGTGGTTTAGGCGCGCCTGCCAACCCCCGGTACCACCCCGGCGGAGGCCGGGGCCCAATTGGGAGACGTGGCCAACTGAGCGATTAGCGCCGTTATATCCGCCTTACCAATTGGGCCCCGGCCTCCGCCGGGGTGGCGGTGCTTACTTCGCTTACCCCAGCCGGCACGCCCGGATCGCCTCCGGCGCCGGCCGAGGCCCAGTCGCGCGGAACGTCGCCAGATAGCCACCGGCCGACGGCATCTCGTCCATGTCGACCTGCGTATACCCCACCGCCGCGAACTCGCACTTGAGCAACGCAGGCGGCGTCCCGTGGTTCTGCGTCGGGCGGTTCGCGTCGACCACCACCACCAGCCCGTCGGGCTTCAACGACGGCCGCAGCCGCCACAGGAACTCGTAGGGCTGCTCGATCTCGTGATACATGTGCACCATCAGCACCCGGTCGAAACTCGCCGCGGGCAGCTTCGGATCGTTCGCCTCGCCCAGCTTCACGCTGACGTTTGCCAGATCCTCGCGCGCGACGCGTTCCGCCAGCTGATCGCGGACGGCCGGGATGATGTCCTCCGCCAGCACGCGCCCGTCCTTGCCGACCCGCGCCGCGAGACGGATCGTGTAATAGCCCTCGCCCGCGCCGATGTCCGCGACCGTCATGCCCTTGCGGATCGCGCTCTTGTTCATGACCTCGCCAGCCTCGTTCAGCCGGTCGCGCGCTTCCTCGTTCGACCAGCGCGTCGAGACGATCGACGCGACCGGACGGTCGGCGGCAGGAAATACCGGCGCCTTCGGCTCGCGCTTGATCAGCGGCTTGCTACCGTCGCACGCTGCAAGCAGGAACACGGGCGACAGCATCAGGGCAAGGGCACCCTTGAGCGTCAATCGACGTCCTCCACTTCGACGGCCTCGCCGGTCACGCGCTGCGACAGCGCCGCCGCCATGAACATTTCGAGATCGCCGTCGAGCACGTCCGACGGGCTGGTCGAGACGACGCCGGTGCGCAGGTCCTTCACCATCTGGTACGGCTGGAGCACGTAGCTGCGGATCTGGTGGCCCCAGCCGATGTCGGTCTTGCCAGCGTTCTCGGCATTGGCCGCGGTTTCGCGGATGGCCAGTTCGCGCTCGTACAGACGCGCGCGGAGCTGGTTATAGGCCTCGGCCTTGTTCTTGTGCTGCGATCGCTGGTTCTGACACTGGACGACGATGCCGGTCGGGATGTGCGTGATGCGCACCGCCGAATCGGTCGTGTTGATGTGCTGCCCGCCCGCACCCGACGCACGGTACGTGTCGATGCGCAGGTCGCTCTCGTTATATTCGACCTCGATATTGTCGTCGACGACCGGATAGACCCAGACGCTGGCGAACGAGGTGTGGCGGCGCGCGGCCGAGTCGTAGGGGCTGATCCGGACGAGGCGGTGGACGCCGCTCTCGGTCTTGGCATAGCCGTACGCGTTCTCGCCCTTCAGCAGCAGCGTGGCGGACTTGATCCCGGCCTGCTCGCCCGAATGCTGGTCGACCAGCTCGACCTTCAGCCCGTGACGTTCGCCCCAGCGCGAATACATCCGGCTGAGCATCCCCGCCCAGTCCTGGCTCTCGGTGCCGCCGGCGCCGGCGTTCACCTCGATATAGGTGTCGTTGGCGTCGGCCTCGCCCGCCAGCAGCGCCTTGATCTTGTCCTTGTCGGCACGCGCGGCGAGTTCGGCGAGCGCGGCGACGCCGTCCGCCTCCATCGCGGTGTCACCCTCGGCCTCGGCCATCTCGATCAATTCGGCGGTGTCGCTGAGCTCGCTCTGGATCGCGCGAGTCGCGCTGATCGCCTCGTCGAGACGACGACGCTCGCGCATCACCTCCTGCGCGGCCTTGGGATCGGACCAGAGCGCCTGATCCTCGACGCGCGCGTTCAACTCGTCGAGACGACGCAGCGCGCGGTCCCAGTCGAGGAAGCGGCGCAGCAAGGCCAGCGCGTCGTTGATGGTGTCTACGTGAGCCTGCGCTTCGGCGCGCATGGGTATTCTCCGGTCTTCGTCATGCCAGCGGATGCTGGCATCTCCTGCGGCGAGGAGTGTCCTCCCTTACCACGAGATCCCGGCTTTCGCTGGGATGACGGATTGATGTGCGATGACGTCTATATAAGGGCGCTAGTAGATTCCGCCTTGTCTTTGCAAGAAATCGCTGTCGCGCGGTGCTTCGGCCTTCTTCACCGCGGTGGTGGTCGGCGACGCGGTCGGGGCCGCATCGGAGTGTCGAGCGGCGCGTCGCGGCTCGCTCTCGGGCTTGAACGCTTCCCAGATCACGCCGGCCTTGGGGTCGCTGGTGTCCGGCCATGTGCCATAGACCGGACGGCCGCTGCCGCGATCGATCCGCACCATGCGGATCCCGGCGGGCGCGCGGAACGGCAGCTTCTCCAGCCCGTCATACGCCTTCACCGCGAACTGCTTGAAGATCGGTGCGGCGAGCGTCCCACCCTGCGCCGCGCCCCCCAGGTTCCGCGGCGTGTCGTAGCCGATATACAGTCCGCCGACGAATTGCGGGGTGCCGCCGATGAACCACACGTCGGTCGGACCGCTGTTCGTGCCGGTCTTGCCGAACATCGGCCGATCGAGATCGCGCAATGTCACCGCGGTGCCGCGCTGGACGACGCCCTCGGTGATGTGGACCATCTGATAGGCGGTCATCGCGTCGAGCACCTGGCGCTGGCGCGCGACCGGGCGCGGCATGGGCTTGCCGTCCCAGTCGGGCGCGTTGCAGCGATCACAGGCGCGCCAGTTCTCCGGCCAGATCACCTTGCCGTGGCGATCCTGGACGAAGTCGATCAGCGACGGCGGTCCGCCCTTGCCGTTGTTCGCGAGGATCGAATACGCGTTGACCATCCGCCCGACGGTCGTCTCGCCGGCACCCAGCGCGAAGGCGAGATACGGCGCGTAATCGCCGACGCCCATCTTCTTGATGGTGGCGACGACCTTGGGCATGCCGGTCTGCGCGGCGGTCCGCACCGTCATCAGGTTGCGCGACTGTTCGATGCCCCAGCGCATCGTGTGCGGCCCCGCGCCGCGCGAATTGCCGAAGTTGCGGAAGCATTTCTGCCCAAGCCGCGCGCCCTGATAGACGCAGAACGGCCCGTCGACGATGATCGACGCGGGCGTCATGCCGTTGTCGAGCGCGGCGGAATAGACGATCGGCTTGATCGTCGAGCCCGGCTGCCGCATCGCCTGAGTCGCGCGGTTGAACGCCTGCAACCGGTCGTCGAACCCGCCCTGCATCGCCAGCACGCGGCCCGATGCGGGCTCCTCGACGACGAACGCGCCCGATACCTTGGGGATCGCGCGCAGCGAGAAATTGCCGCCGTCGGGCGCCACCGCGATGATGTCGCCGGTCTTGATCGCACCGAACGCGTTGCCGCCCTCGCCGCGCACCGGCATCTGCGCGGCATAGCGCGGCAGCGTGCCGGTCTTGCCGGTGCGGAAGCCCAGGCTCCAGGCGTTGCCGTCCTTGCCCGTCACGATCGCTGCGACCCAGTCGCGGTAGTCGAGCGCGATATTGCTGTTGAGCAACGGCTGGAGCCAGTTGTCGTCCTCGATCTCGACATGGCGGATCGGCCCGTTCCAGCCGCGGCCGCTGTCGAAGCGAACCAGGCCATCACGAAGCGCTTGCTGCGCCAGCTCCTGCAACCGGTTGTCGAACGAGGTGCGCACCCACAGGCCGCCCGAATAGACGCTGTACGGGCCGTCCTTCGCGTTCTCGCCGAACTTCGCCATCAGCTGGCGGCGGACTTCCTCGACGAAATAACCGCCGACGCTCTCGAACTTGGGCGTTCGCCGCATCACCGCGCCGAGCGGCTCGGCATTCGCCTGATCATGCTGCGCGCGCGTGATGAAGCCGTTGTCGAGCATCCGGTTCAGCACGTAGTTGCGCCGGATCATCGCGCGCTCGGTGTTGCGCACCGGATCGTAGTTTGACGGCCCCTTGGGCAGGATCGCAAGATACGCCATCTGCGCGAGATCGAGCTGGTCGAGCTCCTTGTCGAAATACGCATGGCTAGCCGCCTCGACGCCGAACGCGTTGCGACCGAGCGCGATCTGGTTGAGGTACAGCTCGAGGATCTGTTCCTTGGTGAGCGTATCCTCGATCTTGTACGCCAGCACCGCCTCGCGCAGTTTCCGCGACGGCGAATAGGCGTTGCCGATGAGCAGGTTCTTGGCGACCTGCTGCGTGATCGTCGAGCCGCCCTTGGCGCGCTTGCCGGTGCCGAGCTTGATGGCATAGTCGTACACTGCGCCGGCGAGACCGGGATAGTCGACGCCGTGATGCTCGAAGAACGACTTGTCCTCGGCGGCGAGGAACGCCTTGACCAGCAGCGGCGGATATTCGGCATAGCTGAGCTCGACGCGGCGTTCGCGCGCGTAGCTGTGGATCGGCGTGCCATCGATCCCGCGGACGTTGGTCGGCAGCGGTGGCTCGTAGGTGCGCAGCGTATCCACCGACGGTAGGTCGCGCATGACCGCGAACCAGAACGCGAAGATCGCGACGATGCCGAGCACGACCAGCACGAGCGCGGCCTTGGTCCAGCGGCTCGCCCAGGCGCGCGCGACCCGACCGCGCAGCCGGTCGGAGGTGCGGCCTGTCGCCGTCGTCGAGTTGGGGGAGGGATCGGACGCCATGATTACTGGCGCAGCGTCTAGCAGGTTCGGACGCGCTTGCCAGCCTTCGGTGCGATGGCGGGCGGGGCGAGTTACGCACGCGAACCGTTACCCCGGGGTTTCGCGGTACCTAGCTATGAGAGAAGGTGCACCACCCCGGCGGAGGCCGGGGCCCAGTTGGAGAGGTTCCAGTAACGGACCGCAACCGTCGTCAGCAACGTTTCCCAACTGGACCCCGGCCTCCGCCGGGGTGGTGCTATTCTCGCCGGTGAGGTGAGGTTTCAGGATAGATTGAGGGGCCAGGTTAGGCCATCGACCTCCGTGCCCGACGATCCTCCCCCGTCAGGGGGAGGTGGCTGGTGCTTGCCAGACGGAGGGGGAGGAAAGGGATGGCCGTCGTTGCGTGTCCGCCCCCTCCGTCACCTTCGGTGCCACCTCCCCCTGGCGGGGGAGGATTGCAAAGTCGTTACCTTCGCGTCTGGCGCGGATCGACGCGCTCGTGCCGCGACAAAACCTGTCGCCAACCCTGCGGCTGTGGCAGCAGGCAGCAATGACCCCGCCGCCACTGCCGATCCTCGCCGTACTCCCCGACCTCCTCGCAACGCTGCGCGAACGCCAATCGGCCGTTCTGGTCGCGCCGCCCGGCGCCGGCAAGACCACCGCGGTCGCGCCCGCGCTCCTTGCCGAACCCTGGTGCACCGGCGAAATCCTGCTCCTTTCCCCCCGCCGGCTCGCCGCGCGCGCCGCCGCCGAACGCATGGCCTCGATCGCAGGCGAGCCCGTCGGCGGCACCTTCGGCTACGCCACGCGCATGGACAGCAAGCGCTCCGCCGCGACCCGCGTGACGGTGATCACCGAGGGTATCTTCGTCGCGCGGATCCAGAGCGATCCCGAACTCGCGGGCGTCTCCGCCGTCCTGTTCGACGAAGTCCATGAGCGCAGTCTCGACGGCGATTTCGGCCTCGCGCTCGCGCTCGACGTCCAGGCCGGGTTCCGTCCCGATCTGCGCATCGTCGCGATGTCCGCAACACTCGACGGCGCAAGGTTCGCCGCGCTGATGGACGGCGCGCCGGTTATCGAGAGCGAGGGGCGCAGCTATCCGCTGACGCTGCGGCACATCGGCCGTCAGGCGGAATTGCGGATCGAGGACTCGGTGGCCGCCGCAATCCGTCGCGCGCTCGGCGAAGCGGAGGGCGGCGTGCTTGCCTTCCTTCCCGGCGTCGCGGAGATCGAACGGACCGCCGAGCGGATCGCCAACCTTCCCGACGATATCGTCCTGCACGAACTCCACGGCAGCCTAGACCCCGCAGCACAACGCGCGGCGATCCTTCCCGAACCCGATGGGCGCCGCAAGGTCGTGCTTGCCACCAGCATCGCCGAGACCAGCCTGACGCTCGACGGAATCCGCATCGTCGTCGATTCAGGGCTCGCCCGGCGTCCGCGCTATGATCGCGCGGCGGGGATGACCCGGCTGGTCACCGAACGCGCGAGCCAGGCGGCGGTCACGCAACGCGCCGGCCGCGCGGCGCGCCTTGGGCCGGGCATCGCGTATCGCCTGTGGGAAGAGGCGGCGACCGCCGGCCTGCCGCGCTACGATCCGCCCGAAATCCTGGAGGCGGACCTCTCCGCGCTGGTGCTCGCCTGCGCGCTGTGGGGCGTCGGCGATCCGCGTGACCTGCGCTGGATCGATCCACCGCCCGCCGCGGCGATCGACGAGGCGATGACGCGACTGACGACGCTGGAGGCGATCGAAGACGGCCGCCCGACGCCGCACGGCCGCGCGATCGCGAAGCTGCCGATGCCGCCGAGACTGGCGCACATGCTGCTGCGGGCGGGGGAGCGCGGCCTGGCGCCGGTCGCGGCGCAGGTTGCGGTCCTGCTCGGCGAGCGCGGGATCGGCGGCCAGGACGTCGACCTCGAAACCCGACTTCGCCGCTGGAAGACCGAACGCGGGCCGAAGGCGCAGGCGGCGCGCGGCATGGCCGAGAGATGGGCGAAACTCGCTCCCCTCCCGCTTGCGGGAGGGGTCGGGGGAGGGCGTGACATACACCAGGGGCGCGGCGCTGCTGGGGCAGCCCCTCCCCCCACCCCTCCCGCAGGCGGGAGGGGAGCAGACGTTTGCGTCGCGCTCGGCTTTCCTGACCGGGTCGCGCGCCGCCGCGATGCGTCCGGCGAAACCTGGGCATCGGTCGGCGGGCGCGGCTTCAAACTCGACCCGACCTCGCCACTCGCGCGGTCGGAGTGGCTCGCGGTGGCCGACACGCAGGGCTCGGCGGCGGGCGCGCGCATTCTCTCGGCCGTCGCGATCGATCAGGGCACCGTCGAAACGCTGTTCGTCGACCGCATCGAGTTCCGCCGTACCGTCGCGTTCGATTCCACGACCGGTGGCATCCAGGCGCTCCGCGAACGCCGGCTCGGCGCGATCCGCCTGTCGAGCGGCCCCGACAGCGGCGCCGATCCCGACGCGATCCTCGCCGCGCTGCTCGCCGGCGTCCGCGAACATGGCCTCGGCCTGCTGCCATGGAGCGACGGCGCGCAGGCGCTGCGCGACCGTGCCGCCTATGCCGGCGTGCCGCTCGACGACGCCATGCTGCACGATCGCATCGACGAATGGCTCGCCTCGCTGCTGGTCGGAAAACGCCGTCTCGACGCGATCGCGCCCGGCGCGCTCGCCGAGGCGCTGCGCAACCTCCTCGGCTGGGACGCGGTGCAGACGATCAACCGCCTGGCGCCACCCGATTTCACCAGCCCCGCCGGCAGCACGCACATGATCGATTACGCGGCCGAGGGCGGCCCGCGTGTCGAGCTGCGCGTACAAGCCCTGTTCGGGCTGGCCGTCCACCCGGTGATCGGCGAGGCCCGCGTGCCGCTGGTGCTGAGCCTCACATCCCCCGCCGGCCGACCGATCCAGACCACCCGCGACCTGCCGGGATTCTGGGCGGGCAGCTGGACCGCGGTGGCGAAGGAAATGCGCGGGCGCTACCCCAAGCATCCCTGGCCCGACGACCCCGCCGCGGCCTCCGCCACGCTGCGCACGAAAAAGGCGGATGCAAGGACCGCCGGTTCGCGATAAGGGAGCATCCATGCCTACCGCCCGTATCTTCCAGCGCCCCAAGAACGCCATGCAGTCCGGCAAACACCGGACCGACGCCTGGCAGCTCGAATTCGAACCCTCGGAGCCCAAGCGCCCCGACCCGCTGACCGGCTGGGCCGGCAGCGGTGACACGCGCGACCAGCTGCGGTTGCTGTTCCCGACCGCGGAGGCGGCGATCGCGCACTGCGAGCGCGAAGGGTTCGGGTACACCGTCGTGCCCGCGCCGCAGAAGACGCTGAAGCTGCAGAGCTACGCGGACAACTTCAAGTAAGCGGCCGCGCGCAGGGTGCGACCGTCCTCCTGCCGTAAGCCCCCATCTCCCGTCATCTCGTCATCCCAGCGAAAGCTGGGATCCAGAGCCAAGAACGTTCGCGCTCGTGGCTCTGGATCCTGGGTCAAGCCCAGGATGACGGCACGGGGCGAAACTAGAGAATCGACCCTGCCAGGATCAGCAGCATCTTGGTGTCGATCGCCACGCCGGCCTTGCGCTTCGCCGCGACGAACGCGGGCACGTCCGCCAGCGGAACCCGGTGGACGGTGATGTTCTCGTCGCTGTCGCCGCCGCCATCGCCGATCCTGGTCAGCCCGGTCGCGCGCACCAGCGTGAAGCATTCGGACGTCATTCCCGGCGAGGAATAGAACACCCCCAGATCCTCGATCGCGTCCGCGCGGTAGCCGGTCTCCTCTTCGAGTTCGCGCCCTGCGGCGACCGCGACGCTCTCTCCCGCGGATTCGTCACCGACCAGGCCCGCCGGCAGTTCGAGACAGGCGCGCCCCAACGGAACGCGGAACTGCTCCACCAGGATCACGTCGCCGTCATCGATCGCGACGATCACCGCCGCTGCGATCTGGCCTTGGCGCGCGACGAATTCCCACGTGCCCTCGGTCTGGACAGTAATGTATTTGCCGGCCCATGCGGTCGTGCTCATAGTTCGATCAGCCTGTCGGGAAGTTCGTTGATGGGGGTACCGCGACGCGGGAAATGCTCGGCGAGCACCGTGCCGATCTGCGCGACCGCGTCGGCCATGCCGTCGGCGGGGCGATCGTCGCGGACGCCGGTCAGGACCGCCGCCATCGCCGCCCCCCAGGTCTCGTTCGGCACACGCGAATGGATCGCCTCGTCGGCGATGATCTCCGCCCGGCGTTCGGCAAGCGAGAGATACAGCAGCACGCCGGTCGCGCTTTTGGTCCGCTTCTCGGCACCCGCGCGGAACAGCAGCAGCGCGCGACGGCGCACGCGCCGTGCCTTGGTCGCGCCGGGTGTCAGCGCGAGCCGCGCGGGCGCCCAGGCCAGCACCAGCCGTATCGCCAGAAACACCAACGTCACGAGCACCAGCGCGATCACGTACAGCGCGCCTTGCGGTGCCTGCGCCCAAGGATCGACCAGCGCGTAGATGTGGTCCGCCGCGACCGGCCAGAACGCGAGCAACGCCAGCGTCAGCAGCATCCCGAGCACAGCCCAGTGCAGCGATACATCGTGATAGGAATCGGACGCCTGCGCGACGATCGTGACGATCTCGCCGGTCGTCGCGGTCTCCGCCTGCGTCACGGCCGCAGTGACGCGGTCGTGATCGGTATCGCTCAACCGCATGTCACCAACTCCCCGATGCGCCGCCGCCACCGCCGGATCCCCCGCCGCCGCCACCGAAACCACCGCCGCCCCAACCGCCGCTATCGCCACCGCCGGAGCTGCCGCCCCCGCCGCCACCACCGCCGCGCATCATCGCATCGGCGACGCTCCACAACACGATCGGCAACGCGCCGCTGCCGCCGCTCCGGCTGCCGCCGTCGACATAGTTTTTGCCGCCGGCTTTGCGGGACAGCATCGGAATGACGATCGCCGCCAGCACGATGCCGAAGAAGATCAGCCCGATTGGCACGCCGCCGCCGCCCGACGTCGAACGCCGATGCGTCTTGTCATATTCGGCGGCTGCGGTCGTCACCTTGGCGCGCGCCTCCGCGTCGGGGAGCGCGAGCTGGTCCGCGACCGCATTGGTTCCTGCGACGATGCCGCCGGAAATATCGCCTGCCTTGAAGCGCGGCAGGATCTGCTGGTTGATGACGACGCTCGAGAATGCGTCGGTCAGCACCGGCTCGAGCCCGTAGCCGACCTCGATCCGCACTTTCCGGTCGTTCGGTGCCACCAGCAGGATCGCGCCGTTGTTCGCGTCCTTCAGCCCGACGCCCCAGCTCCGGAGCAGTCGATTGCCGTAATCCTCGATCGGATACCCTTCGAGATCGGGCACGGTCGCGACCACCAACTGGTTGCCCGTCGCCTTTTGCAGGTCGTCGAGCCGCCTGGTCAGCGCGGCTTCCTGATCGGGCGGGATCACGTTCGCGCTATCGACGACGAACCCGGTGAACTTCGGAAAGGTCTGCGCGGTCGCGGCACTGCTTCCCAGCAGTACCGCGAACACCAGCGTGGCGAGGTGGCGGATCATCGCGCAGACCCCGGAATCAGCTCGCGTTGCCGAAGTTCACCGTCGGAGCCGTCTCGGCACCGGGCGTGGTCGCCGCGAACGGCACCATCGGCTTGGCACCGTAGAAGATCTTCGCACCGACCGCGTCGGGGAAGGTGCGGATCTTGGTGTTATACGCCTGCACCGCGCCGTTATAGTCGCGGCGCGCGATCGTGATGCGGTTCTCGGTGCCCTCGAGCTGGCTCATCAGCGTGGTGTAGTTGCCCTGGCTCTTCAGCTCGGGATAGGCCTCCTGCAAGCGCTGGAGCGATACGCCGACGGCACCCTGGACGCGCTGATACTGCGCCATCTTGGCGGGGTCGGAGAGATCGTCGGCCGAAACCTGGACCGAGTTCGCCGCGGCGCGCGCCTGCGTCACTTGGACAAGGATATCCTTCTCCTGCGCGCCCGCCGCCTTCACCGTGGCGACGAGGTTGGGGATCAGGTCGGCGCGACGCTGATAGTCGTTCTGGACGTCGGCCCAGCGTGCCTTCGCATTTTCCTCGGCAGTCGGAATGCTGTTGATCCCGCAGCCGGCGAGCGCGGATGCGAGGAGGATTACGGCGGTACCGCGGGCGATTGGGGCACGTGACATCGGGGCTCTCCTGAATACCTGTATCAGCATCATAGGACAGTCGGCAGGGTTGGCGAAACCGAAATCGGCGGTTAGCTTTGACGGGTAACAAAGGGGGCAACATGCTCAAGGAATTCAAGGCGTTCATCATGCGCGGCAACGTGCTCGATCTCGCCATCGCGGTGATCATCGGTGCGGCGTTCGGCAAGATCGTCACGTCGCTCACCGACGACGTGCTGATGCCGATCATCGGCAAGGTCTTTGGCGGGCTCGATTTCTCGAGCTATTTCTGGCGGATGGGGCCGGTGCCGGCAAATTATGCGGGCTCGCTCAGCGACTATGCCGCGCTCAAGAAGGCGGGGGTGCCGCTGCTCGGCTATGGCGCGTTCGCGACGCAGCTGGTCAACTTCGTCATCGTTGCCGGTATCATCTTCATGATCCTGCGCGTGGTGAACCGCACCGCGGCGCTGATCGAGCGCGAGACGGCGCGGTTGAAGCGCGAGGAGGAGGCAGTCGCCGTCGCGCCTGCACCAGAGCCGGTCGAGATCGCACTGCTCCGCGAGATCCGTGACGAGCTGAAGGCTAGGGGGTGACCGCCTTGTCCCTCTCCCCTCAGGGGAGAGGGAGGGAGGAGCCGTTAGGCGACGGAAGGATGAGGGGCCTGAGGCTCGGGGCGGGATCCCAACACCCCCTCATCCGACGCTGCCGCGCCACCTTCTCCCCCAGGGGAGAAGGAAGACTACGCCGCTACGAGATCTTCGGCGTTGGCGTCCGCCAGGCTCGTGCCATCCAGGATCCGCGCGGTTTCGTCGCGCACGCGCATCATTGCATAGCGGATCGCGCAATCCGCCTCGCTCTTGCAGTCGAGGCAGGGCCGGTAGGCCGTGCGGCTGACGCACGGGACGAGCGCGAGCGGCCCCTCGATGATCCGGATGATCTCGCCGAGCGAAATGAGATGGCTTGGCCGCGACAGGCGATAGCCGCCCATCTTGCCGCGATGGCTGTGCAGCAGGCCGGACTCGCGTAGATCGGCGAGGATCAACTCGAGAAACTTGCGCGGCACGTTCGCCTCGGCGGCGATCCGCGTCATCGGGATGGGCGGGCCACCGACGGGGGCACCGCCAAGAAAGATCATCGCGCGGAGCGCGTAGCGGGAGCGCTGCGTCAACATAATGCAGGCTGCTATGCACGCGCTTTGTGGCGAGCGGAAGGCGGTTCGGCACGCGGCGTGCTATGATGTTGGCGATCGGGACAAAAAGGAGCGCCGGCCGGGCTTTTCATCGCGTTGCGGCTCCCCTATATCGGTCATGCCGTCGGGGGAATCTTCTCTTGGCGGCTATGGCGATAAACCGTGGCGTGTCATAGACACAGCGGACCCGGGGGCAGTACCCGGCGACTCCACCACCGCCCTCTTCGCAAGAGGGGGACGATGACGGGGTCGAACTAGGATCGACGTGTGTTCAACGACGCTATGTTTCGCTCGGAATGGGACCACCGCAACGGCCCATACACAAGTGCCAACGATAACGAAGCACTCGCAATTGCCGCATAACTGACGGTCTAACGACCTAAGTTATACGGACGAAAGCGCGGTTCGGGCCACACCGGGCAACAGAAGTGGAAACCGGCGGTACGGGGGGCACCGAGCAACAGAAGCTCCCCACTATCCCGCTACATGTTTCCGGCGACGGGGTCTAAGGTATGCGGTCCCAGCTATGCGGTCCCAGTCACGCGGCAAGGCGCTCGACCAGCCGCTGTACGGGCGGGCTGAAGCCCAGCGGACCGACCAGAACGTTGGTCACGGCCAGTACTCCGCCACCCCAAAAATAGGCGGGATGTATCTTCCCGTGGAGGCGCAGGTCGAAGATCATCCCTGCGATGACATACACTGCCATCGACGCGAACACCGCGAGCGGCGCGAACTTGCCCAGCAGGGGCATCGGCAGGATCCGTCCGAGCGCCGGCGACATGACCAGGATCGTCCCGCACAGCATCAAGCGCTTATGCCAGGCGGCCTGTTTTCGCAGCGCAATCGCCCAAGCGGTCAGGATGCCGAAGCCGATTACACCCAGCACATCGAGCGCCAGGAAAATGCCCGGTGGAAAGAACGGCGGAACGCGGTGCTGCTGGACCGCTGCAACGGTAGTAACGATGCCCAGCACGACCATCGACACTGCGATAGCGGCGCCCAGCACGCCCAGTTGCCGGTGCCGGGTGATTGATCCCCGGACGATCACCCAGTTCTGAACGACGTAGAGCATGATCCAGGCAAAGAAGGCGGCGGCATGCAAATGCACGTGCGGGGGCAATTCGAAAAACGTCCAATTCATCCGCGCGGCATTCAGCGTGAAACCAAAGATGACCGTGACGGCTATCGCTATGGCCATGCCAAAGAAGAAGCGGCGTTCGCTCGCTACCATATTCCACTGCGCCGGCCGTGTAACGTTCACCGATGCCATCTGATCGCCCCCGCCAGTCGATGTTCAATAACCGTACGATAGGCCGAATATCTTAAGGCAGCAATACTTAGGATGATGGAGGGTTGCAGAGACTAACAGGCATCACATCCTAAGGTAATCGTTATTCGAACAGTTGCTTAAGGCTGTAAAAGCTTGCTCAATTGTGCGCCGGTATAGGGTTTCCGCACAAACCGGGCGGCCTTGGGTAGCGCATCTGTGGTGCCGTCATCGGTTCCCGACGTGACGAGGACCGCGATATCGGGGCGTTGCGCGTGCACTGCATTGGCCAAGTCGATGCCGTTTAGAGCTCCGGGCATGCGCACATCGGTGAACAGGGCAGCGATATCGGGCCGCTCTTCGAGCTTTGCCAAGGCATCGGCTGCGTTGCTGGCTTCGACGACTTCATAGCCGGCATCCTCCAGCGCGAGGTTGGAATGGACCCGGACCAGGGCATCGTCATCGACGACGAGGATAACAGACTTCGAAATGGTGTTCATACCGGTTCGAACATCCGGAATGCCGCTCCGTTCCAACATAAGTCATATTCGACCTTAAGAACGGGTTAGTTCAAGGCTGGCATGAGAAAGGGGCCCGGTTTCCCGAGCCCCTCCATCAATTGCCATTACGTGGCAAAGGCTTAGTCGCGATCGCCCGTCAGGAATGCCGGAGCGAACTCGGGAGCCTTGTCGCCGTCCGAACGTGCAGCACGCTCGCCGCCGCCGCTGCCACCGCCGTCACGACGCGGGCCACGGCCACCGCCGTTACCGCCGGCATCGCGACCGCCGTCGCCGTCACGACGTGGGCCACGCGAGCCACGGTCACCGCCGCCGCCTTCGCCGCGCGGACCACGACCGCCGCCGCCGCCGCCATCACGGCCACCATCGCCATCACGACGCGGCGGACGCGGACCACGATCGCCGCCTTCGCGCGGCTCGCGGGCAGGACGCGTGTCCTCCAGCTCTTCGCCGGTCGTCTGGTCGACGACGCGCATCGACAGGCGAACCTTGCCGCGCGGGTCGATCTCGAGGACCTTGACCTTGACCTCCTGGCCCTCGCTCAGCGCATCGCTGACCTTCTCGACGCGCTCGTTCTTGATTTCGGACACATGGACGAGACCGTCCTTGCCACCCATGAAGTTCACGAACGCCCCGAAATCGACCAGGTTGACGACCTTGCCGTCATAGACCTTGCCGACTTCGGCTTCCTCGACGAGGCCCTTGATCCACTTGATCGCAGCTTCGATCTGCGCGGGATCGGACGACGAGACCTTGATCACGCCCTCGTCGTCGATGTCGACCTTGGCGCCGGTCTGCGCGACGATCTCGCGGATCACCTTGCCGCCGGTGCCGATGACTTCACGGATCTTCGACTTCTCGATCGTGAAGGTCTCGATACGCGGTGCGTGTGCCGACAGCTCCTCACGCGTGTGATCGAGCGCCTTGGCCATTTCTCCCAGGATGTGCGCGCGGCCTTCCTTGGCCTGTGCCAGCGCCTTGCCCATGATCTCTTCGGTGATGCCGGCGATCTTGATGTCCATCTGCATCGTGGTGATGCCCTCGGACGTGCCAGCAACCTTGAAGTCCATGTCGCCGAGGTGATCCTCGTCGCCGAGGATGTCCGACAGAACCGCGAAGTTCTTGCCCTCGAGGATCAGGCCCATCGCGATGCCCGACACCGGACGCTTCAGCGGAACGCCCGCATCCATCATGCTCAGCGAACCGCCGCAGACCGTCGCCATCGACGACGAGCCGTTGCTCTCGGTGATGTCCGAGAGAACGCGGATCGTGTACGGGAACTCCTCCTTCGACGGCAGCACCGGGTGCAGCGCGCGCCAGGCGAGCTTGCCGTGGCCGACTTCGCGACGACCCGGCGCACCGAAGCGACCGACTTCACCGACCGAGTAGGGGGGGAAGTTGTAGTGCAGCATGAAGTTTTCGTACGAGAGCCCGTTGAGGCTGTCGATCATCTGCTCGGCGTCGCGCGTGCCGAGCGTGGTGGTGCAGATCGACTGCGTCTCGCCGCGCGTGAACAGCGCAGAGCCGTGCGTACGCGGGAGGAAGTGGACCATGGCCTCGATCGGACGGATCTGCGTGGTGGTACGACCGTCGATGCGGGTGCCGTCCTTGAGGATGGCGCCGCGGACGATCTCCGCCTCCAGCTTCTTCATCAGCTTGCCGGCAGCCATCTGGTCCTGCGGCGACGCGTCCGCAAATGCGGTCTTGCCCTTCGCACGAGCGGCATTCAGCAGGTCCGAGCGCTTCGACTTGTCGGTCACCTTGTAGGCAGCCGCAATGTCCTTGCCGATCAGCTTCTTCAGCTTGTCCTTGGCGGCCGACAGGTCGGCCTGCTCGGCCATTTCCCACGGATCCTTGGCGGCCATCTCGGCCAGATCGATGATCAGGTTAGCGGCTTCGCGGCACGCTTTGTGGGCGAACTGCACGGCGCCGAGCATGATCTCTTCCGAGAGCTCCTTGGCTTCCGATTCGACCATCATCACGGCGTTGCCGGTGGCGGCGACGACGAGGTCGAGATCGCCCGTCTTCGCTTCTTCCAGCGTCGGGTTGAGGATGTACGCGCCATCGACATAACCGACGCGCGCCGCGCCGATCGGGCCCATGAACGGCACGCCCGAGATCGTCAGCGCCGCCGACGCCGCGACCATCGCGAGGACGTCCGGCTCGTTCTCGCCGTCATACGACAGAACCTGGCAGATCACGTTGATCTCGTTGTAGAAACCCTCGGGGAAGAGGGGACGGATCGGGCGATCGATGAGACGGCTGGTCAGCGTCTCCTTCTCGGTCGCGCCACGCTCACGCTTGAAGAAGCCGCCGGGGATGCGGCCGCTCGCGGAGAACTTCTCTTGGTAATGGACGGTGAGCGGGAAGAAATCCTGCCCTTCCTTGACGGTCCGTGCAGCCGTCACGGCGCACAGAACGACGGTTTCGCCGAGGGTCGCGAGCACGGCGCCATTGGCCTGACGGGCCACACGGCCGGTCTCGAGCGTCAGCGTCTTGCCGCCCCACTGGGCGCTTACGGTCTTGGTATCGAACATTCTTTTTCCTTCACTCCAAACGCCAGATGCGTTTGGGGCCTATGTGCGGGCTAAGCCGGCCCGCGGCGGTATGGAGCGAGTTGTCGCTCCCAAAGGGATCGGCCGAATTGCCTTTCCCTTAATTCCTCCCCGGAGAAGGCCGGGGTCCCGTTGGGGTACGCTGCGTGTCGCGCGCGCCGCCAGTGTAGAATAGTTCTGCCGGAATGCCAAAAGGGGCGACCTTTCGGCCGCCCCTTGAGATTACTTGCGAAGACCGAGCTTCGCGATCAGATCCAGGTAGCGCTGGCCGTCCTTGTGACGGAGATAATCCAGCAGCGTCCGGCGCTTGTTGACCATCATGAGAAGGCCACGACGCGAGTGGTTGTCCTTCTTGTGGGTCTTGAAATGCTCGGTCAGGTTCTTGATGCGCTCGGTCAGGATCGAGACCTGGACTTCCGGCGAACCGGTATCGCCCTCGGCGCGCGAATGCTCCTTGACGAGCTCGGTCTTGCGTTCTGCGGTAATCGTCATGAAATTCGTCCTACGACATCATAGATTGAAACCGCGAACGACCCGGACGTCTCCGTCCTCGACCTCGACCAGCGCGACCGGGACAGCGTCCAGTTCGGCGAAGTATTGGCCATCGTCTGCGGCGATCCCGGCCAAGATGCGCCCCTGTCGGAGCGCCCCTGCCTGGTCGGGGGTGAGGGAGAGAGCCGGGATGTCGTCCAGCGCCACCCTCAAGGGCAGAAGTACATCTTCAAGCGCGGAGGCCTTAGCGAGTTCGTCCAGTTTGTCCAGCGATATCGCGGCGGACAGGTCGAAGGGGCCCGCCTTGATGCGGCGTAGCATGGTGACGTGGCCGACCGTTCCGAGCGCCAACGCGATGTCGCGCGCGAGGCTGCGGATATAGGTGCCCTTCGAGACATGCGCGGTTAGCGTGACGTCCTGCAATTCCTCCCCGGAACCGGGAGGGGGACCGCCGTCCGCTTGGGCGGGGGGGGAGGGGGGGGCGCCAGAATCGTTCCGCTCGCGGAAGCCCCCCTCCACCAGCTGCGCTGGTCCCCCTTCCACTGCCGGGGAGGATCTTAGGCTGTGAATCGTTACATCCCGACTAGCCAGAACCACCTCATGCCCGGCCCGCGCCAGATCATAAGCCCGCTCCCCATCCACCTTCAGCGCCGAATAGGCCGGCGGCACCTGCGAGATCGGTCCGGTAAACCGCCCCAACACCGCCTCGACCGCCGCCAAGGTCGGCCGCACGTCCGACCTCGCGATCGGCACGCCCTCCCCATCGAGCGTATCGGTCTGCACCCCGAACATCACCGTGAAGTCATAGATCTTGTCGCTGTCCAGCATCCGCCCGGCAAGCTTGGTCGCCTCGCCGACCGCGATCGGCAGCACGCCGGTCGCGAGAGGATCGAGCGTGCCGCCATGGCCGACCTTGAACTTGCCATAGCCGCCCTGGCGCAACGCGCGCTTCACCGCGGACACGCCTTGGGTCGAGCCGAGCCCCAGCGGCTTGTCGAGAATGATCCAGCCATGCATGTTCGGGGTCCTTGAGTTCTAGGTAAGGCAGGCGCGCACCCCTCCTTCTCCGTCATCCTGACGAAAGTCAGGATCCAGAGCCATGAGCGACGGTGTTCGGTACCCTGGATCCTGACTTTCGTCAGGATGACGGCGAAGTGGGTAGCGGAAAGGGCAGGGAGTTAGCCCAAAGCCTCCGTGAAATGGCGTCGGCATAGCGCGACATAGCGGTCGTTGCCGCCGATTTCGGTCTGCTGTCCCTCGGCGATCGCGCGGCCATTGCCATCCACGCGCAGGTTCATCGTGGCCTTGCGCCCGCACATGCAGACCGACTTGATCTCGACCAGCGAGTCCGCCAGCGCCAGCAACCGTGCCGATCCGGGGAACAACGCCCCCTGGAAATCGGTGCGCAATCCGTATGCCAGCACGGGGATCCCGACGACGTCGCAGACATGAGCGAGTTGGTCGATCTGTGCGGGCGTCAGGAACTGCGCCTCGTCCACCAGCACGCAGGAGATCGCGTCCGCGGCGTGCTGCCGGGCGACGCACGCGCCGATATCAGTCCCCGCATCGAACGCGATCGCGGGAGCCTCCAGCCCGATCCGCGAGGTGATCGTCCCCGCCGCGAACCGATCGTCGATCGCCGCGGTGAACAGCATCGTCCGCATCCCCCGCTCGCGATAGTTGAAGTCCGCCTGGAGCAGGTTCGTCGACTTCCCCGCGTTCATCGACGCGTAGTAGAAATACAGCTTGGCCATGAGAGCAAAGAGCGGGAACGTAGGGGGATGTCTAGAGCCGGTACGCGCTAAACCCCGGAATTTCTGAACTCGTTGTCCAAGGCTCGGCACCCCACCACCCGTTCGTCCTGAGTAGCTGCTGAGCTTGTCGAAGCGGCGTATCGAAGGATGGGTTGGCGGGCGGAAACTGTGCTTCGATACGAGCCTTCGATACGCTTCTGCGAAGCTACTCGGTCTCTACTCAGCACGAACGGGGGGGGCGGTCGGTCCGCCTTGAACGAAACAGGAAGGGCACGAGCCGCAAAGGTCTCGCGCGCGCGATCAATCTTCGCTCAAATCTCGCGCGATATGCGGATCGCGCAGCAGCGTGTCGATGTGCGTGCCTTCGTCGAAGCTCTCGTCCGCCAGAAACTTGAGTTTCGCCGCGTAGCGCATCTGTACCCGGTTCGCGACTTCGCGCTGGAGATAGGCGGTGTTGGTCCGCAGCGCCTTCAGCACCTTTTCCTCGTCCTTGCCGAGAAGCGGTTTCACGAAGACGGTGGCGTGGCGCAGATCCGGGGACATCCGGACCTCGGTGATCGTGACGAGGTGCTTTTCGAGCACCGGATCGTGGACGTCGCCGCGTGCGAGGATGTCCGACAGCGCGTGACGCGCCTGTTCGCCGACCCGCAAGCTGCGGACGACTTTTACTTCTGGGGTATCGGCTTTCATTCTTCTCACTCCCTCGCCCCTCCGGGGAGAGGGTGGGGGTGAGGGGAGGCTGCGAACGCTATCGCCCGGTACTGCCCCTCACCCGACCCTCTCCTCCGAGGAGGAGAGGGCTCTACGTCATCAAAGCGTGCGTTCGCGCATCTCGACTTCGAACGTCTCGAGGACGTCGCCGGCCTTGATGTCGACGAAGTTCGACGTGAACGTCACACCACATTCCAGCCCGGCGCGGACTTCGGCGACATCATCCTTGAAGCGACGCAGCGATGCGATTTCGCCCTGGTAGATGATGACGTCGTTGCGCGTGATGCGCGCCTTGAGCGCCTTGCGGATATTGCCTTCGGTGACGAGCAGACCCGCCGCCTTGCCGTGCTTGCCCGCCGAGAAGACCTCGCGGATATCGGCACGACCGACGACCGTCTCGAACGCTTCCGGCCCGAGCTCGCCGGCCATCCCCGCCCGGATCTCGTCGATCAGGTCGTAGATCACGTCGTAATATTTGAACGCGACCTTCTGGCGCTCGGCGATCTCGCGCGCCTTGGCATTCGGGCGAACGTTGAAGCCGATGATCGGTGCACCCGATGCCGCCGCCAGCGTGACGTCCGACTCGGTGATGCCACCGACGCCCGAGTTCAGCACGCGCGCCTTGATCAGGTCGGTGGAGATCTTGTTGATCGCCCCGACGATCGCCTCGACGGTACCCTGCGTATCCGCCTTCACGACCAGCGGATATTCGATCGCCTGCTTTTCCTTCAGCGCCGAGAACATCGACTCGAGGCTGGCAGGAGTCGACGCGGTCCGCTTGTCGGTCTTCACGCTGCGACGATATTCCGCAACTTCGCGAGCCCGTGCCTCGTTCTCGACCACCTGGAACGGATCGCCCGCCGATGGGACACCCGACAGGCCAAGAACCTCGACCGGCATTGCCGGACCCGCTTCCTTGATCTGCTTGCCCTTGTCGTCGACCAGCGCACGGACCTTGCCGCTCTCGCCGCCGACCACGAAGATGTCGCCGACCCGCAGCGTACCGCGGTTGACGAGGATCGTCGCGACCGGGCCACGGCCCTTGTCGAGCTTGGCTTCGATCACCGTACCCTCGGCGGCGCGATCCGGATTGGCGCGCAGTTCGAGCAGTTCGGCCTGGAGCTGGATCTTCTCGATCAGCGCGTCGAGACCGATTTTCTTGGTCGCGGAGACTTCGACGTCCTGGACGTCGCCGCCCATGTCCTCGACGACGATCTCCTCGCTCAGCAGGCGCTCGCGCACCTTCTGGGCATTGGCGCCTTCCTTGTCGATCTTGTTGATCGCGACGATCATCGGGACGCCTGCCGCCTTGGTGTGGGCGATCGCCTCCACTGTCTGCGGCATCAGGCCGTCGTCCGCCGCTACCACCAGGATGACGATGTCGGTGACGTCCGCGCCACGCGCACGCATCTGCGTGAACGCCTCATGGCCCGGCGTGTCGAGGAAGGTGATCTTCGACTTGTCCTTCAGCGTGACCTGATACGCGCCGATATGCTGGGTGATGCCACCCGCTTCGCCGCGCACCACGTCGGTACCGCGCAGGGCATCGAGCAGCGACGTCTTGCCGTGATCGACGTGACCCATGATCGTGACGACCGGGGCACGCGGAAGCAGCGTCTCCTCGGCATCATCGATCGTGTCGTTGGCCAGATCCTGATCGACATCGCTGACGCGAGTCAGGTTGTGACCGAATTCGGTGACGAGCAGCTCGGCGGTATCCTGGTCGATCGTCTGCGTCATCGTGACGGGCATGCCCATCTTGAACAACGCCTTGACGAGGTCGGCACCCTTCTCAGCCATACGAATGGCGAGTT
Source organism: Sphingomonas sp. HMP9 (assembly GCF_013374115.1). Taxonomy (NCBI): domain Bacteria; kingdom Pseudomonadati; phylum Pseudomonadota; class Alphaproteobacteria; order Sphingomonadales; family Sphingomonadaceae; genus Sphingomonas; species Sphingomonas sp. HMP9. The sequence continues at coordinate 3,541,740 of NZ_AP022673.1, forward strand.
CCTGGACGGTAATTGCCTCCGGGACGACCACGTCGCGGATCTGCTTGGCTTGCGCCTCGCGCGGACCACCGGTGCCACGACGCTCCTTCTCGCGCGCACGCTTCAATGCGGCGAGCGAGCGGGCGCGTGCGCCATCACCATCGCCGAGCGCGCGGTTGACGGTGAGCTTGCCCGAGGTGCGACGATCGTCGCCCTTGCGGTCACGCTGCTGCGGACGCGCCGGAACGGCGTCGCGACGGACGCCACCAGCGGGAGCGTTCGCCCCGGTCGCGCCGGGACGCGCGGCGGTCGTGCCAGCGTTGCCCGTCGTCGCGGGTGCCGCGGCAGCGGGTGCTGCGACAGGCTTTGGCGGCGGCGGAGGACGCTCTGGACGCGCCACCGGCGAGAACCGGCGCGGGGCCGGGAACGCCGGATCGCGGGTCAGTTCGAGAACGGGCGACGGTGCCGGCGGCGCAACAGGGGCCGGCGCAGGCTTTGGCGCGGGTGCCGGGGTAGCCGCTACCGGAGCCGGCGTGGGCTTCGGTGCAGGTGTGGGTGCCGCTGGAACCGGAGCGGGGGCAAGAGCCGCTGCAACGGGGGCTTCGGCCGGCACTGGCGCAGGCGTCGGTGCCGCGACCGGAGCGGGCGCCGCTTCGACCACAGGTGCAGGTGCAGGAGCGGGCGCCTCGACCGGCTTCGGCGCCTTGGCTTCCGCCTCGGCACGCGCGCGATCGGCGACGCGGTTGCGCTCGTCCTCGGCGGCCTTGCTACGCTCGGCCTCCTGGCGACGACGCCCTTCCTCCAGCGTGTTCATGCGCTGCTCTTCCGCCTCGCGGAGGAGCTTTGCCTGACGCTCCTGCGGCGACAGATTGCTCGGCGCCTGCTGACGCACGGGAGCGGGCGCAGGCTGCGGCGCGCGCGCCTGCGGGGCCGGTGCGGGGGCCGCAACCGGGGTAGGCGCGGCAACCGGTGCGGCGTCCGCGACCTGCACGTCGGGCTCGCCCGGACGGCGCAGTACGCGCGCGCGCTTGGTTTCCACGATCACCGTATTCGATCGGCCGTGGCTGAAGCTCTGCTTCACCTGGCCGGTCTCGACCGTGCGCTTCACACCCAAAGGTGCGCGCATGCCAAGTTTCGGCTTCTCGTTGTCCGTGTCGCTCACTCAAATTCCTCAGTCATGTCCACGGCCGGGCTGTGTCCGGTCGATCCGGACGCCCCTGTTATGGGTGACGTCCCGTTTTGTTGGGACGCCGATGCGCCCTGCGAGGCCGTTTCGCAAGACACGGGAGAAGGTTCGGGGCCGATAAAATGCAGCCAACGGTCGAGCGCTTCGCTCACCCGCTTTGCTGCAGCGCGGTCGGTCAGACCAATGTGTACCACATTTTCCCGCCCCAGCGCCAACGCCAATATGGTGCGCGACGCAGGCAGTGCCAACCCCCGTAGACCCGAGCCCTCGACATCGTTGCCGATGCGCCACGCCTGATCGAGCTTACGGTTGCCGTCTTCGGCCGCGTCGGACGCGTGATACAGTGCCTTCAGCTTGCCCGAGCGCGCGTTCTGCTCGATCCGGTCGGACCCGATCAGCACGGTGCCCGAGCGCGATTCGAGCCCGAGCCGGTCAAGCGCGTTACGCTCCAGCGCGGATTCGATCATCGCCGGGAGTTCGGGTGCGATGGTAAACTCGCCGGTCTTGAACGCCCGAGCGAGCGCGCCCTTGAGCTTGCCCTTCTTGATCGCGGCTTCGAGTTCGAGTCGTGTCACCCCGATCCACGCACCGCGACCAGGCGCCTTGGCGCGCACGTCGGGATGGATCTGGCCGTCGGGGGCCAGCGCGAGTCGCACCAGATGCGGGCGAACATCGCGCTCCCCCGACAAGATGCACTTGCGGATGGGGGCATCTTCATCCCCTTCGCGCATGCGGGATGGCTTGGGCTCGCGCCCGGCACCATCCTTGTTTTTAGCCGAGGCCGGACGTCCGACCTTCGGCCCCCTGCCACTTGCGGGAGGGTTGGAAGGAAGGGAATCAGTAGCACCTAGCGTCTCATCGGGAGGGTTCCGCATGTGCGTCCTCCTGCGCCGGAGTCGTCTTGGGCGCGTCGCGGTCGACCAGCAACTGGCCGCCCGCGCCGTAATTCTCGGTCGAGACTTCCTCGATCACGATCTGCACCGCAGCCGGGTTCTTTCCCAGCCGCTCGACGAGCGACTGGGTGACGTCGGCGACGATGCCGGCCTTCTGGTCCTTGGTGGCGGACCCCGAAATGCGGATACTGACAAACGGCATCAGGCCTTGTCGTCCTCGCTCTTCGCATCGGTCGACTCTGCGGCGTCATCCACCGCAGCGTCGTCTGCCGTAGCGTCCTCAGCCGCAGTGTCCTCAGCCGCAGTGTCCTCAGCCGCAGTGTCCTCAGCCGCAGTGTCTTCAGCCGAAGCCGCTTCCACCGGAGCCTCGTCCGTCTCGTCAGCGTCAGCCTCAGGGGCCTCGTCCTCGAACCAGTGCGCACGCGCGGCCATGATGATCTCGTTGCCCTGCTCGTCGCTCAGGCCGTATTCGGCGAGAATGCCGCCCTTGGGCTCGGGACGCTTCGGCGCATCGTCGTTGCGACGGCGTGGCTCGACGCGCTTCTTCTCGACCAGCTCGTCGGTCGCCAGATCGGCGAGATCGTCGAGCGTCTTGATGCCCGCCTTGCCGAGCGTGACCAGCATCGCCTCGTTCAGATACGGCATGTCGATCAGCGCATCCTCCACGCCGAGCGCGGTGCGCTCTTCGCGGCTGGCGGCATCGCGACGCTCGAGCGCCTCGGTCGCGCGGTTCTGCAACTCGCCCGCCAGATCCTCGTCGAAGCCCTCGATGCCGGCGATCTCCTCGACCTCGACATAGGCGACCTCCTCGAGGTTGGTGAACCCTTCGGCGACCAGCAGCTGTGCGAGCGTCTCGTCGACATCGAGCTCCTTCTCGAACATCGCCGAACGCTCGACGAAGTCCTTCTGGCGCTTCTCCGACGCATCGGCCTCGGTGAGGATGTCGATCGCCTTGCCGGTCAGCTGCGACGCAAGCCGCACGTTCTGGCCACGACGGCCGATCGCCAGCGAAAGCTGGTCATCGGGAACGACCACCTCGATACGCTCTTCTTCCTCGTCGATCACCACACGCGACACGGAGGCCGGCTGCAATGCGTTGACGACGAAGGTCGCGATATCGGGCGACCAGGGGATGATGTCGATCTTCTCGCCCTGCATTTCCTGCACGACGGCCTGCACGCGGCTGCCCTTCATGCCGACGCACGCGCCGACCGGATCGATCGACGAGTCATGGCTGATGACGCCGATCTTCGCGCGCGAACCGGGATCGCGGGCCGCGGCCTTGATCTCGATGATGCCGTCGTAGATTTCGGGCACTTCCTGCGCGAACAGCTTCTTCATGAAGTCGGGATGCGCGCGGCTGAGGAAGATCTGCGGCCCACGATTCTCGCGGCGCACGTTCAGGATCAGCGAGCGGATGCGGTCGTTGACGCGCACCACTTCGCGCGGGATCTGCGCGTCGCGGCGGATGACGCCTTCTGCGCGGCCCAGGTCGACGACGACATGGCCGAACTCGACGCGCTTGACGACGCCGGTGATGATCTCGCCGGCGCGGTCCTTATACTCTTCGAACTGGCGCTCGCGCTCGGCGTCGCGGACCTTCTGGAAGATGACCTGCTTGGCGGCCTGTGCGGCGATGCGGCCGAATTCGATCGGGGGCAGCGGATCGACGATGAAGTCGCCGAGGGCTGCGTCCTTCTGGAGCTTCTGCGCGCCCTTGACGTCGACCTGCTTGAAATAATCGTCGACCGCCTCGACCACTTCGACGACGCGCCACAGGCGCAGATCGCCGGTGTTCGGATCGAGCTTCGCGCGGATGTCGTTCTCGGCGCCGTAGCGCGAGCGGGCGGCGCGCTGGATCGCGTCCTCCATCGCCTCGATCACGATCGCCTTGTCGATCATCTTCTCCGACGCGACCGAATTCGCGATCGCGATCAGTTCCGCGCGGTTTGCGGTGACTGCCGTGGCCATCAATGCTGTCCTTCTTCGGTGTCGGCCTCATGAGCGTCAGGCTCATCGGCGGGCGTATCTTGATAGAAAACTTCGTCCGCGCCTTCGATCGAAAGCGGTGCGGTCGCGGCGATGAGGCGGTCGGTCATGACGAGCTTGGCGTCGGCGACCTGCGCATAGTCGATCGTCATGATCTTGTGCTTGTTGACGTCGACGGTGATCTTGGTTCCCTCGACGCCCATCAGATTGCCCGAGATCTGCTTGCGGTCCTCGAACGGCTCGACGAGGCGGATGCGCGCCTCCTGGCCTTCCCAGTCGGCGAAGTCCTGCAACCGGGTCAGCGGGCGATCGATACCGGGGCTCGACACTTCGAGGCGATACGCTTCCTCGCCAACCGGGTCCTTGCCCTCGGCTTCGAGCGCGTCGAACTTGTCCGAGATGCGGCGCGACAGCTCGGCGCAGTCGTCGATCAGCAACTGACGCGTGTCGGGGCGCTCGGCCATGACCTGCAACGTCGGATCGGACTTGCCGCCCTGCATGCGCACGCGCACGAGGCTGAGGCCGAGCGCGGTGGCTTCGGGTTCGATCAGGTCGGTCAGCAGGGCGATATTCGCCATCGAAATTCCAAACAGGGCCAAAGCACAGGGGGTTTCCGCCGCGGAGCAAGCCCCGCAGCCTCTTCACCTGGCGATGTAGAGAAGTGATGCCTCTATACGCGGGGTGGTGCGGGTTCGCAAGCGGGAGCAACCTTCATCCGTTACGCCGCGTTTGCGGAGAGATTTCCGGGAGAAGATCATGATTCGCCACACGCTGTTCGCCGCCGCTCTGCTGTCCGCCACGCTGCTCGCCTCGACTACCTGTTCCGCGCAACTCGCCGCGGCCGGCAAACCGTTCAAGGAGACGGTGGTCGCCGACTTCGAGTCGCCGTGGGCGATGGCGGTCTTGCCCGACAAGCGCATACTGGTGACCGAGAAACAGGGGCAGATGCTGCTCGTGTCCGCCGACGGCAGATCGCGCCAGACGGTCGCGACTATCACGGTCGATTCGGCCGGGCAGGGCGGTCTGATGGACGTCGTCCTCGCTCCCGACTTCGCGACGAGCCAGCGCGTGTATTTCAGCTATTCGACCACAGGCGAGGGCGGCAAGGGAGTCGTCCTGGCGCGCGGTCGCCTGCGGCCGAACGGTGCCGATGGCGAGCGCCTTGGCGAGATCGAGGTGATCTTCAGTGCGCGGCCCTTCGTCGAGGGCAATGGCCATTACTCCGGCCGCATCGCCTTCTCGCCCGACGGCAAATATCTGTTCTTCACCAATGGCGAGCGCCAGAAGTTCACGCCTGCGCAGGATCCGAAGATGACGCTCGGCAAGGTCTTGCGCCTCACCCTCAACGGCAAACCCGCGCCCGGCAACCCGCTCGCTGCCAAGGGTTTCGCGCCGGAGGTCTGGAGCTACGGCCACCGCAACCTGCTCGGGATCGCGTTCGATGCGCAGGGCAATCTCTGGGAGCAGGAAATGGGGCCCAAGGGCGGCGACGAGGTCAATCTGATCAAGCCCGGCCTCAACTATGGCTGGCCCAACGCCTCGAACGGCAGCAATTACGACGGCAGCGACATCCCCGATCACAAGCCCGGCGACGGCTATGAGCCGCCCAAGGTGTCGTGGAACCCGGTGATCTCGCCGGGCGGCCTGATGATCTATTCCGGCGCGATGTTCCCGCAGTGGAAGGGCGACGCGTTCATCGGCGGGCTGTCGTCGAAGTCGCTCGTCCGCGTCGACCTGAACGGCACATCTGCCGCGAAGGGCGATCAATGGGACATGCGCGCGCGCATCCGGGAGGTCGAACAGGGGCCCGACGGTGCAATCTGGGTGCTGGAGGACGGCGGCGATTCGCAAGGCCGCCTGATCAAGCTGACCGCGAAGTAGCGCTCAACGCAGTCCCCCTCCCGCTTGCGGGAGGGGAGGAAGAATTAGTCGCGCACGATCAGATAGTTCATCCGCGCCGCCGCGATCGGCTTGTCGCGCTCGTCTTGCCAGGCGGTCGCCTCGACATTGGCCACCCGGTTTCCCAACCGCGTCACCACGCCAGCTGCGCGCGTAGGCTTGTCCCTGCCGCCGCGCATGAAGTCGACCGTGACGTTGACGGGCTTGATCCGCGGGTCGGAGCCATTGGCGCCCTCGGCCTCCAGCGCATGCTGCAACGCCGCGATCGCCGCCATCTCGAGCAACCCGGAGATCGCACCGCCGTGCAGGAACCCGGGTCGGCCCAGCACGTCGTCCGCAAACGGCATCACCAGCACGGGCGGCGCGCCCGCCTCGATCTCGACCGAGACGCGCAGGATCTCCGCATAGGGCGGCAGGCCGATCGTCATGCCTCGATCCTTCTATTCAGACCCATCCCCGCGACATCGCCCACCACCATGAACGTCCCCGCGACATGCGCGAGCGGATCGTCGGGATCGCCGTCATGCGCCTGGCCGCGGACGAACGCGATCGAGCGCGTGATGCGGTAGCATTCGCCGCGCCCGATCACCGTCTTTCCCGGCGTTGCCGGGCGCAGATAATCGACGCGCAGGTCGAGCGTCGCGTGCGGTACGAACGCGTTGCGCTTGATCCAGATCGCGAGACTCGTCGCCATGTCCATCATCGTGATGATCGGCCCCGACGCGATCACCCCGCTCGCCGGGTCGCCGATCAGTTTCGCGTCATAGGGCAGCGCAAGCTCCGCCCAGTCGTTGCCATGCGCGTGATAGCGCATCCCCAGCGCGGCGCCATGCCCCCCGAACCCGCGCGTCGCAAACCATTGTGGATCAAAACCAGCCATCCGCCCGCCTCTACACGCCGCGCGCCGGGGCGCAACATTGCGGGCGCCGTTGCAGGCGGGCGCAGGCGCGGTTAGCGTCCCGGCAAAGATCGAGAGGATCGCCTAAATGAACGACGCTAGCAACGACCGGGTCACCCTCACCGTCACCGAGGGCGTCGCCGACGTCCGCCTCAATCGCGCGGACAAGATGAACGCGATCGACCCGGCGATGTTCGAGGGCATCGCCGCCGCGATCGACCGTCTTGCCGGCATGAAGGACGTCCGCTGCGTCGTGCTGTCGGGCGAGGGCAAGGCGTTCTGCGCCGGGCTCGACATGGCGTCGATGGCGAGCGGCGGGTCGGGGCTGGAGCTCGGCGACCGGACGGCCGGTGGCGCGAACCTTCCGCAGCAGGTTGCGTGGGGCTGGCGCACGCTGGCGATGCCGGTGATCGCCGCGGTCCACGGTGTCGCGTTCGGCGGGGGCTTCCAGATCATGTCGGGCGCGGACATCCGCATTGCGCATCCAAGCGCGCGTTTCGCGATCCGCGAAAGCTATTGGGGGCTGGTGCCGGACATGGCCGGGATCGCATTGTGGCGGACGCTGGCGCGCGACGACGTGCTGCGCGAACTCACCTACACCGCGCGCGAGTTCGACGGCGCGGAGGCGGTGCGGCACGGTTTCGTCACGCGGCTGTCCGAAGACCCGCTCGGCGAGGCGATGATGCTCGCGCGCGAGATCGCCGCCAGGAACCCGCACGCGATCCAGGGTTCGAAGCGTCTGTACAACCTCGCGGCGGATGCGGATGCGGTCGCCATTCTCCACGCCGAGACCGAAGAGCAGCTCAAGGTCATCCGTACGCCAAACCAAATCGAACAGGTCCGCGCCAACATGGAAAAGCGCGCGGCGGTGCTCGAGGACTGAACATCTGAACCCGTTCTCCTGCGAAAGCAGGAGCCCAGGGTAACCGAACGTTGCCCTGAATGGCTCTGGATCCTGACTTTCGTCAGGATGGCGAAGGAGGGGGCTGGCGTTCATCCCCTCCCACCACCCCGGCGAAGGCCGGGGCCCAATTGGCAAGGTCGTTGTAACGGATCGCCGTCCTCAGCCAGCACCGTCCCCCAATTGGGCCCCGGCCTTCGCCGGGGTGGTGTGCCACGGGTTTGGGAACGCCGCTACTTCACCTTGTCATACGGCGTGAAATCCCGAAACCGGCAATAGCCCGACGGGATCGACATACCCGTCGACACCGTCCGGAACCGATCGTTCCGACACAATTGCCCGCCATACACATCGACGATCAGCGTATCTAACGGCCGCAGCGAAGCGCATTCGCCGACCGGCCCGGTCTTCCAGATCCGCTTGCCCGACTGCCGGTACAGGATCGTCTGCGAATCGACGATCTCGGGCCCGTTCAGCTGTTGCAGGTTGACGCAGCGCACCGGCGCCCCGGCGATCCGCCCCGCCAGCGGATCGGACTTCCCCGCCACCAGCATCAACGCCACTGCCGCGAGCAACGGTGCACGCATCACGGCTTCCGATAGGGTATGAAATCGCCGAAGCTGCAACTCCCGGTCGGAAAGCGCGCCGCCTGGTCGAACGTCTGCGCGATGTCGCCGCGGCAGAGCTGCCCGCTCGGCGTCCGCGTCACGAGGACGTCGCCGCGCCCGATCCCCTCGCACCCGCCGGCCGTATCGCTGCGATACACCAGGCCGTTATTCACGCGGTACAGGATCGTCGCGCCGTAGCCCGAACTCTGCTTCTGCGGGAACTGGCTGATGCAGGTCTGAGGCTTGCCCGGCACAAGCCCGGCGAGTTCCTTTGCCAGCTTCTCCTGCACGCCGGCCTCACGGACCTGCACGCGCTCGACCTCCGCCTGGGTCTGCGTACACGCACCCAGCAACAACGCCGGCAGCATCAAGAGTGGCAGGGTCCGCATCCGCATCGCAACGCTCCTCAAAATCCCCGCCACACCTTATACGCCTATTACCCGCGAAACGCATCCTTGAGTGCACGATAGCCCGCAAACTGCGCGAGCGATGTCGCTCGCAGGAACGGGTTGGTCGCGCGCTCGCGCCCGATCGTCGTCGGCACGGTGGGCTCGCCCTTCGCGCGCGCTGCGTCCACCTCCGCCATCCGCGCCACGATCTCCGCATTGTCCGGCTCGGCAACCATCGCATACCGTCCGTTGCTCTGCGTATATTCATGTCCGCAGAACACCTCGGTCTCGTCCGGCAGCACGGCATAACGCTGCATGTTCGCGAACATATCAGCGGGCGTTCCCTCGAAGAGCCGTCCACACCCCATCGCGAACAGCGTGTCGCCGGTGAAGATCACCGCATCGTCGGCGAAGTGGAACGCGATATGCCCCTGCGTATGCCCCGGCACCGTCATCACGGTCGCCGCATGATCGCCGATCCGCACGACGTCACCCTCGTCGACCTGCTGGTCGAGAGTCGGAATCTTGTCCGCTTCCGCCGCCGGGCCGACGACCGTCGCGCCATACGCCTTCATCTCGGCATTGCCGCCGGTGTGATCGGGATGCCAGTGAGTCGTCCACACCCGGTCGATCCGCCAGTCACGCTTCTTTGCAGCGGCGATCACCGGCCCCGCCTCGCCCGGATCGACCACCACCGTCTCGCCCGAGACGGTATCGTGGACCAACCAGGCATAATTGTCGGAAAGTACCGGAACGCGGACAATATCGAGCATCAGCGCGTCCTCACCACTTGCCGGTGTTCGGCATCGACGCCCATGGCTCGGCGGGATCGAGCGCGCCGTCGGCCTGCAACAGCTCGATCGAGATGTTGTCGGGGGTCCGCACGAACGCCATGTGGCCGTCGCGCGGCGGCCGGTTGATCGTCACGCCGGAGTCCATCAGACGCTGACACGTGTCGTAGATATTGTCGACGCGGTAGGCGAGATGGCCGAAGTTGCGACCCTCGTCATAGTCCTCGGGATCCCAATTGTGCGTCAGCTCGACCTCGGCGCTCTCGTCGCCGGGAACCGACAGGAAGATCAGCGTGAACCGCCCCTTCTCGCTCTCCATCCGCCGGACCTCCTTCAAACCCAGCGTCTCGAAGAACGCGATCGTCTTCGCCGGGTCGGTCACGCGGATCATCGTGTGGAGATATTTCATGCTTGCTCCGAGCGTTGTTCGCAAGCGCAGATAGGGACGCGGCCTGTGTCCTGAAAGGGTGTGACCGATCGGCGGCGCCCTATTCCTCCGACCGGATCAGCACGGCCTCGCCGATGAAGAAGAACAGCAGGAACGGCGCCCAAGCGGCAAGGAACGGCGGGTAGGCGCCGAGATTGCCCATCGCGAGCGCGAAATTATCCGCGACGAAGAACGCGAAGCCGAGCCCCATGCCGATCACGGCGCGGACGAACAGCTTGCCCGATCTCGCGATCCCGAACGCCGCGACCGCGCCGAGCAACGGCATCAGCACTGACGACAACGGGCCCGAAAGCTTGTGCCACAACGACCCCTCGAGCGCCTTGGTCGGCCGCCCTGCATCGGACAGGTCGGCAATCGCCGCCTTGAGTGCACCGAACGACAGGCCGTCCGCATCGACGCTGGCCAGCGTGAACTGGTCGGGCCGCACGTCCTTCGCGATGACGACCGTGCCGAGATCGTGGACGGTGCCGCTCTTCACCTCGAACCGGTTCGCAGGGCCTACCTCCCAGCCGTTTGCGACTTGCCGGCCGTGGTCGGCACGCAGGATCGCCACCAGGTTCCCGCCGGTGCGATCGTACAGCGTGATGCCGCCAAGCCGAGTCGCATCGCCGCGCCCGCGAATCTGCGCGACCTCGATCAGGTCGTCGCCGTCGCGCACCCAGACGTTTGCCCTGTCCCCGCGATCGATCGGCAGCTTGCCGTAATTGACCTTCTGCCACTGGTTCAGCGTCGCCGTCGCCCGCGCCACCACCCGATCGTTGAACGCGAAGCTGATCACCGCCACGCCAAGGCTCGCGACCAGCAACGGTGCGAGCACCTGATGCGCGGACAGGCCGGAGCCCTTCAGCGCGACGATCTCGCTGTTCTGGTTCATCGTGATCAGCGTCAGGATGGTGCCTAGCAGGACGGAAAACGGCAGGAAGCGCGATACGATCTGCGGCGCGCGAAGCGACACATATTGCCAGACCTGCGCATCGCCATTGCCCGGGAAGGCGAGGATGTCGCCCGAGGTACTCAGCAGGTCGAGCGCCTGGAGCACCAGCACGAGCGCGGCCAGCACCGCGAACGTGCGAACCAGGAACATCCGGCCCATGTAGATCGCGACCGTCCGCGACGGGAAGAAGCTGACGAGGGTCATGCGGCCTTGCTCTTACGAAAGCCCGGGATACGCTTGGTGATCGCCTTGAACGTCTTGGAAAAGACGCGTTCGAGCGCACCGATCGGTTGCCCGCCGGGAACATAGGCGATCGTGTAGTACATCCACAGGATCAGCCCGGCGAAGATCGTGAACGGCACCCATAGCGCGATGATCGGGTCGATCCGCCCAAGTTCGCCGACGTCCGCCGCATATTGGTTCACCTTGTGATAGGTGACGATCATCACGATCGACAGGAACACGCCGAGCGCGGACGAGGATCGCTTGGGCGGCACGCCCAGCGCGAGCGCGAGCAGCGGCAACAGGAACATCGTTGCGACTTCGGCAAGACGGAAATGGAATTCGGATCGGCTACCGTCGCGCTGCTCCAGCGTCGCGCCGCGCTGGCCCTGTTTGGCGAGTTCGGGCAGCGTGTATTCGAGATTGCGCCCGCCGCGACTGCGGAAGCTTTCGAACTTGGGCAGGTTGATCGGCAGGTCGTGGCTGCTGAATGTCAGCACGCGCGGCGTCTTGAACTCGGGCCGGTTGTGGATCAGCGTCCCGTTCGCGAGCCGGAAGATGATGACGTTGGGATCGTCGGTCGCGAGGAACTTGCCCTTCTCGGCGGTCACGCCCAGCCAGTCGCCATTCTGGCTCGACGCGTGGACGAAGATACCCGACAGCTCGCGGCCCTTGTCCTTGCTCTCCTCGATCCGCAGCGTCATCCGGTCGCCCAGATTGGTGAACTCGCCGACCTTGATCGACGCGCCCAGCGCGCCGGTGCGCAGTTCGAACCGCAGACCCTCGTAATAATAGCGGGCGATCGGCTGGACATAGCCGACGATCGCGAGGTTCAGCAGCGCCAGTGCAATCGTGTACATATACGGCACGCGCAGCAGCCGGTTGTAGCTCATGCCGACGCCGCGCAGCACGTCGAGCTCGGACGAGGTCGACAGCCGGCGGAAGGCGAGCAGGATGCCAAGCATCAGCCCGATCGGAATACCGAGCCCGAGATATTCGGGCAGCAGGTTCGCCAGCATCCGCCACACGACGCTGATCGGCCCGCCTTGCGTCGCGACGAAATTGAACAGCCCGAGCATGCGGTCGAGAACGAACAGCATGACGGCGATCAGCAGCGTCGAAAAAAGCGGCACCGCGATCAGCCGGGCCATGTAGCGGTCGATGGATTTCATGCGCGGGTTGGGCTCGGTATGCTGGGTCGCGCGGGTATAGGGGCGCCGGGGCGAGGCGTCATCCTCAATCGCAACACGTTAGTGAACGATCATTCCGCAGCGATCGAGTGGCCTGTCTCGCGGCGCTCCGCTGCCATCGCGGTTATGACGGCGCGCTCCAGCCCGTTGAGCGTGAAGGGTTTGCGCAACACCTCGTGCCCGCCGAACTGCGCGACGTTCACCTCGCCGGCAAACCCGGTGACGAAGAGCACCGCGACGTGCGGATAGAGTGGGGAGAGCGCAGCGATCATCTCCGGCCCGGTCTGACGCGGCATCAGCACGTCGGAGATGATCAGACCGATCCCCGGGTTCGCGGCGAGCAGTGCCGGCGCGGCGAGCGGATCGTCGCACGCGATCGGATCATGGCCGATCTCCTCCAGCGCGCCGGTGGTTGCCGCCAGCACGCGCGGATCGTCCTCCACGACCAGGATCTGCAACGTCGCCGGCATCGTCGGCGCGATCGGCTCGACCACCGCGACAGGAGCGGGGGGCAGGGGACGTGCGACCAGCGCGGCAGCGCGCGGGAAATAGAGCGTAACGGTCGTTCCTTTACCCGGTGCGGAGGCGATGCCGACTTCGCCGTGCAGTTGCTGGACAAGCGCGAAGATCTGGCTGAGCCCGAGCCCGGTGCCCTTGCCGACTTCCTTGGTGGTGAAGAAGGGCTCGAACACGCGCTCGGCGATTTCAGGCGGCATTCCGCAGCCATCGTCGCTGACCATGATCGTGACGTAATCGCCCGCGGCGCACTGCCCGACCTGCTCCGCCGCCAACGTGAGCGTACCGGTCGCGACGGTCAGCGTGCCGCGCCCGTTCATCGCGTCGCGCGCATTGACCGCTAGGTTCAGCACCGCGTTCTCCAACTGGACGCGATCGGCCCGGACGCACCCGCCGGCCGCGTCGTCACGCACAATGACCGTAATCGCATCGCCCAGCGTACGGTCGAGCAAGTCGGACATACCGGCGACCAGCGCGGCGGCGTCGATCGTCTCGGCCTTCAGCGAATCCTCGCGGCTGAAGGCGAGCAGTCGGCGGGTCAGCGCCGCCGCCCGGTTCGCGCCCTCGGTAGCGCTGTCGATATGGCGACGGACGCTCGTCTGATCGCTCGCCAGATTGCGCCGCGCGAGTTCGAGCCCCCCCAGCACGACCGCCAGCATGTTGTTGAAGTCGTGCGCGATGCCGCCGGTGAGCTGGCCGACTGCCTCCATCTTCTGGATCTGGCGCAGCTTGGCTTCCTGCACGCGCAGTTCGGCGGTGGCGGCGGCGACTGCGGTAGTCAGCTCGTCGGCGCGTTCGCGTTCAAGCTCGGCATCGGCCAGCGCGGTCGCACGCTCGCCAACCGCGCGGATCGTGAACCAGCCCAGCAGGGTCGCCCCCAGTACGATCAACACGCCGAATATCGCGAGCACGCCTGCGACCCAGCTGGACCGCTCGACCGACCCCATCGCCGCCGCGGTCCGCTCGTCGAGCAGCGCGCGCTCGCCGGCGATCAGCGTGTCGAGCGTCGTGTTGATCTCGATGAGCGTCGGCGCCTTGCGGGCCTGATAGTAGCGCGCCAGCGCCTGCCCGTTCTTGCCGTAACTCGTGTTGAGCGCGGTCAGCGACAACTCCCGCCCGCGCGCGTCATAGGCGGCGCGGAGGCGATCGACTCGCGGCTGCTGCCTGGGGTTGTCGTTGGTGATCTGGTCGAGCCGATCGATCTGCGTCCCCGCGAGCAACCACTCGTCGAAATAGAGCTGCCCCAGCTGCTTGTCGCCGCTGATGACATAGCGCCCCAGCGACGCCTCCGACCGCGCGATCGTCCCCGACAGCGTCCGCGCGAGGATCATCACGTCATAGCTATGCGCCTGCAGTTCCAGCGCGCGATCCCGCTGCCGGTTGGCATCGCCGAGCGTCACGATGAGCGCGACCAGCACGGCCGCACCGAGCAGGCCCATCACGACCAACATGGCTATGCGCCACCGTGCCCCGCCCCCCTGGGCCGCCGTCTCGACCTCGTCTTGCGTCACGGCCTGCATCCTAACGCGTCGTTGCCCACACGCAATGATTTCGATTTGGGCGGCAGGGTGATGGCGGTGGTCCGAGCGCGAGCATCGAGCTCAGACCCGCCGTCATCCTGAAGAACGTCGGGACCCAGAGCCAAGGGCCTCGACGTTCGTAACCCTGGGTCCTGACTTTCGTCAGGATGACGAAGTTCTTCAGCTAAGCTTAGCCGATCACGCCGACGGAGCGGCCAGCGGCCTCGAACATCCCGAGGATCGTCGTGATCTGATCGTCCGTGTGCTCGGCGCACAGCGAGCAGCGCAGCAGGAACGTGCCAGCGGGCGTCGCGGGCGGGCGCGCCATGTTCACGTAGAGTCCGCCTTCGAGCAGCGACTGCCAGATCGCGATCGCCTGTTCCTGGTCGGTAAGGATCACCGCGATGATCGCCGAGTCGGACGTCTCGGTGCCCAGCTTGAAGCCCATCGTCTTCAGCCCGCCGTGCAGCCGGCGCGCGTTCTTCCACAGCTGCGCGCGCTTGTCATGCGCGGTCATCAGCTTGCGGATCGAGGCGGCGGCGGTCGCGACCACCGACGGCGGTAGCGAGGCGGTGAAGATGTACGGGCGGCAGGCGAAGCGGACCATCTCGAACTTCGGGTGGTTCGACACGACGAACCCGCCGACCGTACCGACCGACTTCGAGAAGGTGCCGACGACGAAATCGACCTCGTCGGTCAGGCCCATCTCCTCGTACACGCCGCGCCCGTTGGGACCGAAAAACCCCATCGAATGCGCCTCGTCGACCAGCACCATGCAGTCATGCTTCTTGGCGACCGCGACCATCTCTTTCAGCGGCGCAATGTCGCCGAGCATCGAATAGACGCCTTCTAGCACGACCAGCTTGCCGGCCTCCTTGGGCAGGCGGCCGAGCCGCTTGTCGAGATCGGCGACGTCGTTGTGGCGGAAGCGGACGATCTCGGCATTGCCCTGCTTGCAGCCGTCATAGATCGAGGCGTGGCTGTCGGCGTCGAGGATGACGTATTCGCTTTTGCCGGCGAGCGTCGAGATGATCCCGAGATTGGCCATATAGCCGGTCGAGAACACGATCGCGCCGGTCATGTCGTAGAACTCGCGGAGCGCCTGTTCGACATCGATATGATCGTGGAACGTGCCGTTGAGCATGCGGCTGCCGTTGGTGCCCGAACCGAACGTGTCGAGCGCGTGCTTGCCGGCCTCGATCACGTCGGGGTCGAACGTCATGCCCATGTAATTGTACGTGCCGAGCAGGATCGTGTCCTTGCCGCGGATCACTGCCTGGGTCGGCGACTTCACCTCGTCCATCACGATCGTAAACGGGTTGCGCACGCCGGACCGCACCAGCGCCTCGCGTTCGGCGATCAGGCCGTCGAACTTCGACATCAGGTCGCGTTCGGGGGCGACCTCGGGCGGATCGACGGGGAGGGCGTGGGCAGTGGTGGCGGCTTCGGTCATGTTCGGTTCCAAGAGGTTGGAATGTGTTAACGCCTCAAACCGTTCGTCCCGAGTAGCCATCGAGCTTGTCGAGAGCCCGTATCGAGGGACATGTACCTCGATACGGGCTCTCGACTACGCTCGATCTACTCGGCACGAACGGCAATGGGGTCAGGCCTTCAACTTCGCGACCGCATCGACCAGCTGGCCGACCGTTTCGATTTCCGCCTGCATGTTCATCGTGATGATGATGTCGAATTCGTCCTCGATCGCGGCGACGAAATCCATGACGGTCAGGCTGTCCCACTCCAGGTCGCCCTGGAACGTGGTCGCGTCGGTCAGCGCGACGCCCTTCTTGTTGAAAGGCTCGATCTGCGCGGTGACGGTGTCGTAGATCTGCTGACGGTCGCTCATGATAATCCCTTCGGTGTCGCAACGATCCCTGACAGGAAATTGCGGCGGCTTTTCGGCGCTATAGCAGTCCGGCGGCGCGATACCACGCCGCGGTTTGCGCGAGCGCTTGGGGGGTCGGGACCGACGGCGTCCACAGCGCGGCCGGCGGCGGCTTGTGCGACACCCAATCGGGGTGGCAGAAATAGCGGACCCGGTCGCGCGTCAGCCTGGCCTTGCGACGGCGGACGAGTCGGTCGGCGGTCGAAGCGAGCTTCAGGAGCGCGCGGGGCGTGGAGAAGACCTTGACCGACTTGCCGACCGCCACGCCGATCGCGCGGGCGAAATCGCGGTTGTCCCAGCCGTTCGGTACGCCGTCGTCGGGCTCCATGATCGACTGCGCGACAGGACTATCCGCGAGTGCGAGCAGCAGCGTGGTCAGGTCCTCGACGTACAGCAGCGAAACGCGCGTGCCGGCGGGGGGCATCGGCAGATAGCCCGAGCGTGCGGCCTTGAAGACGTCGAGCAGGTCGTGGTCGCGCGGGCCGAAGATCGCGGGCGGGCGGACGATCGTCCAGTCCAGTCCCGAGGTCTGCACGCGCGTCTCCGCCTCCGCCTTCGACCAGCCGTAATTCGACAGCGCCGGCTCGCGCGCGGCAAGCGACGAGACGTGGACGAAGCGGCGGATGTCGGCGGCGCGCGTCGCCTGGATGATGCCTTCGGTGCCCGCGACATTGCCTTTGCCGAAACCTGCGCGATCGGGGGCGTTGACGACACCGGCGACGTGAATGACCACGTCCGCGCCATCGACGAGCGTCGCGAGGCTCTTGGGGCGATCGAGCGCGCCTTCGATCCAGGTCACGCCGATGCGCTTGGCCTGCGGTTTGCGGGCGAGCGCGCGGACGGTGTGGCCGGTTTCCAGCGCGTGGTCGATCAAGTGGCTGCCGACGAACCCGGTGCCGCCTGTGATGGCCAGGATCATGACGGCGCTCCAAACGAAGACGTATGTTCACCCGCAAAGGCGCCGCGAGTCATACGATTGCCAAGTGATTGCGGTGGACCAAGGCGGATCTTGGCGCGTAACCTAGGATCGCCGCGTGGTCGTCGCTATGGCGACCAAGCAGGCGTGCCGTGTCGGCGGCATCATACTCAGCGAGGCCACGCGCGACGGTGCCGGCTGGTCCTTCGATCGTCACGAGATCGCCCCGCGTAAACCCACCATCGATCCGAGTCGCGCCAGTGGCGAGCAGACTCCGCCCCTGTCCAAGCGCCGCCGCAGCCCCGGCATCGACATGGATCGCCCCCTTCGCGGTGAGCCCACCCGCCAGCCAAGCCTTCCGCGCGGACGCCGTGCGCTCGGCGGTAAAGATCGTGTGGCGGGCGGGGGTGGACAGCGGATGCTCGATCCGCCCCGACGCGATCGCCAGCGGGATACCCGCACCGGTCGCGATCCGCGCGGCGGCGATCTTCGAGGCCATCCCGCCCGACCCCATTCCAGACCCCGACCCATCGTCCGCCATGCCCGCAACCGCATCGATCCTGGGCACGCTGGCGATATGAGTCGCGGACGGATCGACGTGCGGGTTGGCGGTATAAAGCCCGTCGACGTCGGACAGCAGGATCACTCCTTGCGCACCGGCGGCCTGCGCGACCCGGGCGGCAAGGCGGTCATTGTCGCCGAAGCGGATTTCCTCGGTCGCGACGCTGTCGTTCTCGTTGATGACCGGCACGACCTTCAGCGACAGCAACCGGTTCAGCGTCGCGGCGGCGTTGAGATAGCGACGGCGGTCTTCGAGGTCGTCGAGCGTGACGAGTATCTGCGCCGCGTTCAGACCCTGCGCGGCCAGCAGTTCGGCCCAGACCTGGCTCAGCGCGATCTGGCCCGTGGCGGCAGCGGCTTGCGCATCCTCGAGACTCGCCCGCCCGCCCTTGGCGAGACCAAGCCGGCGTGCGCCCAAGGCAATTGCCCCGGACGATACGATCGCAACCTGCTGGCCCTCACCAGTCCGAGCCGCAATGTCGGCGACGAGTCCGGTCAGCCACTCCCGCCGAACGCTCCCATCGGGATCGACAAGCAATGCCGAGCCGATCTTCACGATCAGTCGCGGGCAGGACGACGGCGGGAACATCACTGCTCGCTCTCCCATGCGGGGAGAGGGCCGGGGTGAGGGGCGGCCACGGGCGATAGCGCTTGGAACAGCCCCTCACCCAACGCTCTCCCCGACGGGGAGAGGGCTAAGAGGGACGCTAGAGCGGCGACCATGCGACCGGCACTTCGCCTTCTTCCAGCTCCTTCGGCGCCCCCGGCGCTGGCCCGATCGCCTCGATCAGCTGGTCGAGCACCGCCTCGATACCAGCGCCACTCGCGCCCGAAATCGCCATCACCTCGGCGCCGCTGGCTTCTGCCAGTTCCGCCGACAGCGCTGCGATGAGTTCCGGATCGAGCATGTCGATCTTGTTCAGCGCGACAATCACCCGCTTGTCGGTGAGCCCCTCGCCATAATTTTCCAGCTCGTCGCGCACGATCCGGTACGATTCGGCGACATCGGCGTCGTTCGCATCGACCAGATGCAGCAGCACCCGGCACCGCTCGATATGCCCGAGGAACCGGTCGCCGATGCCTGCGCCCTCGGCCGCACCCTGGATCAGGCCCGGAATATCCGCGACGACGAATTCGCGCTGCTTGTGGCGCACCACCCCCAGCTGCGGCCGCGTGGTCGTGAAGGCGTACTCGCCGACCTTGGCCTGTGCGTTCGTCACCTGGTTGATGAAGGTCGACTTGCCCGCATTGGGCAGCCCGACCAGACCCGCATCGGCGAGCAGCTTCAGCCGCAGCCAGACCCACGCCTCGCCGAACGGCCAGCCGGTGCCATGCTGGCGCGGGGTGCGGTTGGTCGATGTCTTGTAGCTCGCGTTACCGCGCCCGCCGTCGCCACCGCGGAACAGCACTTCGCGCTGGCCGACCTCGGTGAAGTCGATCAGTACCTCTTCCTTGTCCTCCGACAACACCTGCGTGCCCAGCGGAACGCGGATCACGAGATCGTTGCCGCCTGCGCCGGTGCGGTTCGAACCCGACCCGCCCGAGCCGCGTGGCGCGCGGAAATGCTGTGTGTAGCGAAAGTCGATCAGCGTGTTGAGGCCGGCGATGCATTCGAACACGATGTCGCCGCCCTTGCCGCCATTGCCGCCGTCGGGGCCGCCATATTCGATATATTTCTCGCGGCGGAAGCTGACGGCACCGGGGCCGCCCTCACCCGAACGTACGTAGATCTTGGCTTGGTCTAGAAAATGCATCGCCGCCCCATAGCGAAATTGGCGAAAATCTCCACCCTCTGCGATTCGGCTTGCGATTCGACCCGCGATCCGATGCGCTCAGCAGCGGGCAGGGGTGGCGGCGTCCTTGCTGGCGAGCAGCGCGTCGAGCGCGAGTTCGCGCGCCTTGCCGACCGGCAGCCCGAGCGCACGCGCCATCGGTGCCCCCATCAGCGCATCGCCCAGCGCCATCAGTACGAGCGTCAACGTCTGCTCTTGGATCGGCTGGTCGCCGGGCATGTCGCCCTCGGCCAGTTCGTCGACGAGATCGTGAATCGCGGTGAGAATCGGGTCGAGTGCATCGGTATTGCCCGACAGGATCATCCAGCTCGCCAGCGCCCCCGCACCGCCTTTGCCGAATGCGTCGAAGGTCATCTCCACCACCTCCCGCGGGTCCAGCTCGCCCGCCCGCACGCTCAGCACCGCCGCACCGATCGTGCCGACGATATCCGCCGCCATCCGCGTGATCAGCGCGGTATGCAGCGCTTCGGCCGAGCCGAAATGATGAAGCAGGTTCGCGTGCGTGCGCCCAACGCGGCCCGCCACCGCCTTCAACGTCACCGCGCTGGGGCCGCTTTCGACCAGTAGCGCACGCGCCGCCTCGACGGCGGCTTCACGAGATTCGGTGGGGGAGAGGCGCTTGCGCGGTGTTGACGTCACGGACCGGGGAACCTATTTACATCAATGTAAGTAACGAGCGTTCATTCCTGTTTGGAGGTTTCCGTGGCGAAAGCAACCACGCCTGCCGATCTGACGATCACGCCGCGCGACCGCCGCTTCGGCCGCGGTGCCGCGATTCGCCGCTGGTGGCTGAACGACGACCCGATCGCGACGGCGTTCTACAACGCGCTGTCGGTGACGTTTCCGAAGGGTGAGGGCTATTTCGTCGACAGCGTGCGGAAATTTCGTGAGGGCACGCCGCCCAAGCTGCACGCCGAGATTAACGCCTTCATCAAGCAGGAGGTGATCCACACCCGCGAGCATGTCGCGTTCAACCGCCACGTGACCGATCAGGGCTATGACGTCGCGCCGTTGATCGTCGACGTCGACGCGGCGCTGGCGCTCACCAAGGGCCGCCCGGAGATTGCGAGCCTCGCGGCCACCACCGCGCTCGAGCATTTCACCGCGATGCTCGCGCACGAACTGATCGCCAATCCGACTCATCTGCGCGGTGGCGACCAGCAGGCGGCGGCGCTGTGGCTCTGGCATGCCGCCGAGGAGATCGAGCACAAGGGCGTCGCCTACGACACCTGGCTGCACGCGACTCGGGATTGGCCGCGCTTCACGCGCTGGCGGGTGAAGTCACTGGTGATGCTGATCACGACGTGGCGGTTCTTCACCGGTCGTGCGCGCGGGATGGCGGAACTGTTGCGACAGGACGGCCTGACCGGTCCGAAGGTGTGGGCGCGCATGGCGTGGTATGCGTTCGGCAATCCGGGCATGGCGCGCAAGATCGCAGGGGTCTGGGCAGCGTATTTCCTGCCGGGGTTCCACCCGTGGAAGCACGACGACCGCGCGCTGATCGGACTTGCGGAGAGCGAGTATGAGGCGGCGGCGTTGCCGGTGAAGACGCGAGTGGCTGCGGTAGCCTGAGACGCTGCAGGCCGCGGATGCCCGTTATAGTTCCCTCGCGAAGGCGGGGGCCCAGGATACCAAGCGGCACCGCTCGCGATTCCTGGGCCCCCGCCTTCGCGGGGGAACGGGGAGTGGGGGAGCCGCCGCCAAGGCACCACCCGGCGAAGGCCGGGGCCCAATTGGGGGACGGTGCTGACGAAGGACATCGCTCCGTTACTGCGACCTTTCCAATTGGGCCCCGGCCTTCGCCGGGTGGAGCGTGATTATGCGGTGGCGATGCCGCGACTCACGCCGCGAGCGGCATCGGCGCACATCGGTCGTCGTCCAGATCAAGCTCGAACATCACCGCTGGTGCTTCACCGCCCCGCCCACGCGACGTCCGCGGCTCGACCCGCCCGGTCGGCCGAAAGCCGAGCTTGGCCAGCACGCGCCCCGAAGCCGGGTTGTCCACGAAATGAAACGCATCCAGCCGTCGCAGGCCTAGCGCGTGTCGCGCCATCGCCACCACCGCCTGGCCGGCCTCGGTCGCATATCCGCGACCCCAGGCGTCCGGCGCCAGCCAATAGCCAAGTTGATGCCCGGCATCCGCGGCACGAATGCCGATCCCCCGACGAGTCGCGGGACACCCGCCTCCATCGTCTCGATCAGGAAATGCGGATCATGCCCGGCGCGCGGCTGCGCCAGAAACGCCTCGGCATCGCCCAGCGCGTACGGCCATGGCGCACGCGCCAGCTTGGCGACGACCGACTCATGGCCGATCGCCTGCGCCAATGCGGGCGCATCTTCCGGCCAACCCGGCCGCAACGTCAGTCTCTTGGTGCGCGCGAACACGATTCTCTCCTTCACGCATCGCGCCTGACGTCTTGCCATGTCCGGATGACACGGCAGCGACAGGCGAGGGGAAGGGGGCAATAAAAAAGGGAGCCGGGGTGACCCGTCTCCCTTATTCAGGTTCGCTTTCGCGACCCGGGTCACCCTGGTGGGCAACCCGGATGGTTACCCGTTGTTATTCGGCTGCGACCGCGACGTCGGCGACGTCGTTCGCTGCCAGCTCGACCGAGCAGAACTTGCGACCAAGCTTGCCCTTGCTGAACACGACGCGACCGTCGATCAGCGCGAACAGCGTATGGTCGGTACCGATACCGACGTTCGTGCCCGGGTAGAACTTCGTCCCGCGCTGACGCACGAGGATGTTGCCGGCGACGCACGCCTGGCCACCGAACTTCTTGACGCCGAGGCGACGACCGGCCGAATCGCGACCGTTGCGCGAAGAGCCGCCTGCTTTCTTATGTGCCATCTGAAGCTACTCCTTATGCCTGAGCGGCCGGGGCGGTTTCGCCCTCGTTGCTCTTTGCAGTCTGGCCACCCACGGACACGATCTTCAGGATCGTGTGCTGCTGGCGATGGCCGTTCTTGCGACGATAGTTATGACGACGACGCTTCTTGAAGACGATGACCTTGTCCGCCTTCGCCTGCGCGATGATCTCTGCAGCGACGACGAAGCCCTCGACGGACCGCAGCTCGGAGCCTTCGCCCGCCAGCAGAACGTCACCCAGCGTCACCGACGCACCTGCATCGCCCTCGATCTTCTCGATGACGATCTTATCTCCGGCGGCGACGCGATACTGCTTGCCGCCCGTGCGCACGACTGCGAACATGGCCCTTGTCACTTTCCAAATACATGTGCCCCACGAACGCAGGGTCCGCCGGGAGAAGCCGGGCAGCTAAGCGACGAGGGGGATGTTGTCAACCGCGAAGGGCCGGGAAAGGGTGGTTTAGCATGACGCGCTGCCCACCGATGCAGTAGAGAATTGTCTTCCAACGAAGGCAGGGACCCCGACTGCACTCCCGTCTCTGCGGAAGAACCAACTGTCGAGCCGTCCGATTCGCTTTTAGTGCCGATGAACCTGCCGCAGCGCATACCGGCCATCCGCATAGTCGCTGAACAACCCCGAAATCGCCGGGTGGTCGACTGGCTCGTCGCTATCGTCGGGCACCAGGTTCTGCTGGCTCACATAGGCGACGTAGCTCGACTCCATGTTTTCGGCGAGCAGATGGTAGAAGGGCTGGTCCTTGCGCGGACGAATGTCTTCCGGAATTGCCGCATACCATTCGTCGCTGTTCGCAAATACCGGATCGACGTCGAAGATCACGCCGCGAAAATCGAACAGCCGGTGCCGCACGACGTCGCCGATCGAGAAATTCGCATGCGAAATCGGCGGCGCGACCACCTCGGCGGGCACGATCGGGCGGGTGATGTCGTGAGCGATACTGTCGTGTCGGGGCATATGCGCCAATCTAAGGTGTGTTTTGCGCTGCACAAGGAAAACGCGTTGAGCGGTGCACGGCGCGCCAAAATCCGCTTGCGTCGCCAGGGGCACTTCATTAGAGGCCGCGCTTCGACCGATCGGAGGCGCTGTTCGCAGCATCTCGGATGACCTGCGGAGAGGTGGCAGAGTGGTCGAACGTACCGCACTCGAAATGCGGCGTACCCGCGAGGGTACCGTGGGTTCGAATCCCACCCTCTCCGCCATTACTTTCCTAAGTGATTGTTCCCCCTCAACTCTCTCGCAAATCGTCGCTTTTTCACCGTCCGGGTGCTACAAAGTGATGCTCGTCCCCGCCTGCGGGGACGATTGCGGGGATCGCCCTATCCCATATCAAATCTCGGTAATGAGTGGATAGCCTGCGCAAGGACGTCGATCGGTCATTCGCATAGGCTTCGCCTACGCTACGCGGTGCGTGGCCTTGAATAGCATCTCGCACCTCCGGCGCGATCCCCGCTCGCCGGGCTAACGTTTTGAACAGGTGCCTCGAGCCATGGTTCGGTTGGGCGTTAGGGTCGTCCACCCCCAAATCGCGCACCCATCCATTTGCGATAGAGTTGAGGGGGAACAATCACTTAGGAAAGTAATGGCGGAGAGGGTGGGAAGCCCTGCTCCAAGCTCGATCTCTCTACGTCACGGGCGATTTCAAGGTGGGCGAATAGCAGATCATCTGAGTATTTTCCGAGGGTCATCGGTTGGCCGCAAAGCGCGTAAGCCGACCGAACCTTGAAGGACGCGCCGACCCTGCAGTACGAATTTGTTCGGGTCGGTGGCGTCGCACACGAGATCGGAAAATTCGAGATGAGCGTTGAGGCGGAAGTCGTTGCCAAGGCCGGCCGACATGCGGTCATCCTGTGTCATCCCGATCCCCGAAGCTTCAATCACGGTATTGCCGAGGCCTATTGCGATGCCGTGCGTAACGCTGGCCAATCGGTCGTGATGCGCGACCTTTACGCGCTGGGTTTCGATCCCGTCCTGAAGGCGGACGAACGGCCCACCCTCGCATCGCCTCTTTTGTCGGCGGACGTCGCCATCGAACTCGATATGATCGCCGGGAGCGACGTCTTCGTGCTGATCTATCCGATCTGGTTCGCCTCGCCACCGGCGATGATGAAGGGCTATATCGAGCGCGTGCTCGGCTCCCGTGTTCGCCCTGAGGCGATCCAGAAGCGGGCCCGGACGGACCTGCTCGGCAAGAAGCGGTTGCTCAGCTTCACGACGTCGGCCGCATCCGGCATCTGGCTGAACGAGCAGGGGCAGGAGCAGGGCCTGCGCAGCGTTTTCGACGACTATCTGGTCCATGCCTTCGGAATGCATTCGCAGGACCACAAGCGCTTCGATCACATCACCGCCGACCTTGGCCAGCGTTTTGCGGATCAACATTTCCTCGAAGTCGCCACGCAGGCGCAACGCACCTGCGCCCAGATCGCGTTCGGTGACGAGGCGTTGCTGCGCGACCCCACGCTCGCGCGACGATTCACCCGCTGACGGCGCACGTCTCGCGCGCTAGGCTTACGAACCCATCAAAGGAATCTCTATGTCCCGCATGATGCAGGCAGCCGTCGTGGAAGCGTTCGGCAAACCCCTCAGCTTACGCGAATGGGCGAT
This sequence comes from Sphingomonas sp. HMP9, assembly GCF_013374115.1. Lineage (NCBI taxonomy): Bacteria > Pseudomonadati > Pseudomonadota > Alphaproteobacteria > Sphingomonadales > Sphingomonadaceae > Sphingomonas > Sphingomonas sp. HMP9. Next base: position 3,566,747 of record NZ_AP022673.1, read on the forward strand.
ACCGTCCGCCGGTCCGGGCCAGATCCTGGTCAAGACCGAGGCGTGCGGCGTGTGCCACACCGATCTCCACGCCGCGCGCGGCGACTGGCCGGTGAAGCCGGTGCCGCCGTTCATCCCGGGGCATGAAGGCATCGGTATCGTCGTCGAGGTCGGCGCCGGCGTGACGATCGTCAAGCTGGGCGACCGGGTCGGCGTACCCTGGATGTACTCGGCGTGCGGGCATTGCGAATATTGCCTTTCCGCATGGGAAACCGTCTGCCCGGAGATCGAGTTCAGCGGCTACACGCGCAACGGCGGGTTCGCCGAATACATCCTCGCCGATCCGAACTATGTCGCGCATATCCCCGCGGGCCTCTCCGCGGTCCAGGCGGCGCCGATCATCTGCGCGGGCATCACCACCTACAAGGGGTTGAAGGAAACCGGCGCGCGGCCGGGTGAGTGGGTCGCCATCTCCGGGGCCGGCGGGCTCGGGCATCTCGCGGTGCAATATGCAAAGGCGATGGGGCTGCGGGTCTGCGCGGTCGATATCGACGACGGCAAGCTTGCCCACGCCAAGGCGCTCGGCGCCGAATTGGTGATCAACGCGCGCGAGGGCGACGCGATCGATGCGATCAAGGACGGCACGGGTGGCGGCGCACACGGCGTTCTCATCACCGCGCCGTCGCTGACAGCGTTCAACCAGGGCGTCGCGATGACTCGGCGCCACGGCACCTGCGTGCTCGTCGGCCTGCCGCCCGGCGACTTCCCGCTGCCGCTGTTCGACGTGGTGGCCAACTGCATCACGGTGCGCGGATCGTTCGTCGGTACGCGCAAGGATATGGCGGAGGCGCTCGCCTTTGCCGCCGACGGCAAGGTGAAGGCCGATATCGAGCTTCAGCCCTTGTCGGCGATCAACGAGGTGTTCGATCGGCTGGAGCACGGCAAGGTGCCGTCGCGCGTGGTGCTCGATTTCGGCGCGTCGTCATGACCGTGAGCGATACGCTGCAGCCTCGCCCGCCGGTGAAGGCGGATGCGCCGCTAGCCCCCGACATGCTGCGGCGGATGAATGCCTATTGGCGCGCGGCCAATTACCTGTCGGTCGGGCAGATCTATCTGCGCGACAATGCGCTGCTCGATCGCCCGCTGACGCTTGCGGACGTGAAGCCGCGGCTGCTCGGTCACTGGGGCACGACGCCGGGACTGAACTTTCTCTACGTCCATCTCAACCGGCTGATCGTCGAGCATGACCTCGACATGATCAACGTGATCGGGCCGGGGCATGGCGGGCCGGGGCTTGTCGCGAACACCTATCTCGAGGGCTCGTACACCGAACGCTATCCGGCGATCGAGCGGAGCCGGTCGGGCATGCACCGGCTGTTCCGGCAATTCTCATGGCCGGGCGGGATCCCGATCGGTCACCGGATCGTCCATGGAGGTCGGCATCGAGACGCGCATGCGTGATCGACGCGGCGGTGATGGCCGACCTGGCGGTTGCGTGTGCGTTCGCGCCGCTGCACGGCCCGGCGGCGCTGGCGCTGATACGTGCAGTTGAAGACCGTTTTCCCGGTCTGCCGCAGGTCGCGTGTTTCGACACCGCCTTCCACGCCGGTCTGTCCGATATCGCTGGCGAACTGCCGATCCCGCGGCGCTACCGCGCTGATGGCGTTCGGCGGTACGGTTTCCGGGCTCTCGTGCGAGCCGATACTTCGCGAGTTGGGGACTGGCGGGCCCGGCCGGCTGGTCATCGCGCATCTCGGCAACGGCGCCAGCATCACCGCCGTCCGCGATGGCCGGTCGATCGACACCAGCATGGACCTGACCCCATCGGGCAGCGTGACGATGGCGACACGGACAGGCGATATCGAACCGGGCGTGCTGCTCTTCCTGCTGCGGGAGAAGGGGCTGACGGTCGAGGCGCTGGCCACGACGATCGACCACGCTTCGGGCATGACGGGTATCCGGCGTGTCTGGTGACCTGCGCCGCTTGCGCGCGGCTGCGGTGACCGACACGGATGCCGATCTCGCAGTCCGGATGTTCGAACGCTCGGTCTGCAAGCAGGTCGCGGCGATGGCAGCCGCCCTGGGTGGCCTCGACATGCTGGTCCCGACCGGAGGGATTGGCGAGAACGATGCCGCGACGGCGTGCGCTGTCCGTGAAAGCCTGGCTTGGCTGCCGTCGCTTCGGATCGTGACGATCGCCTCGCAGGAGGACGAGGAGATCGCACTCCATGCAGCACGGCGCAATTACCCCCGCATCATCTCGCTTCGTCGGTGTCGGCGCGGTAAGACTGCAGCCGCGATGCCGCTCTGGTGCGCAGAGGCATCGCGGGTGCTGCCGGGATCTACGTGACGGGTCTCAATCGACAGCGTCCAGAACTGTGTCGCTGCTGATTGCAGAATGTCGCCTCGATCTGCCAATCCGCGCCCTCAGGAATGAGCCGACCCGCCCATCAGGCTGCCGCCGCAAGGCCGAGGCCGCGAACCCCCTCGATCATCTTGATAAGTACCGCCTGTGCGTCGCCGTAGACCATGGCGCAGTTCTCACCGTAGAACAGCGCGTTGACGACGCCGGCATAGCCTTTGCCCTCGCCACGCTTGACGACGAAGACCTGTTTGGCCTTGTCGGCGTTGAGGATCGGCATACCGAAGATCGGCGAGGTCTTGTCGGTCCGCGCCGCCGGATTGACGACATCGTTCGCGCCGATGACAAGAACGATATCGGTTGCCGCGAAATCGTCGTTGATGTCTTCGAGCTGGAATATCATGTCATAGGGCACGCCGGCTTCGGCGAGGAGCACATCCATCTGGCCCGGCATCCGGCCTGCGACCGGATGCACCGCGACGGCCGACGATGCGGGAGGTCGCTCCCCAGGCGAATCGAACTTCCCCTGATAAACAGGGGGCGGCAGGCAATCGAGGCCGAGCAGTTCGGCGACCGCGACCTGGGCCGACCGGATGGAATATTGAGCTCAACCAACCGCATTCCATCCGGCCCAGCTGCGATCGACCGACGCGGCAACAGCGGTCAGCAGAGTCTGACCGCCAACGTTACGTGACAGGACCGTGTCGCCGTGACGTTCAGCTTCCCGCAAGAGCGGATTGCCCGGGTTGAGACCGTCGAGAAGCAGCGCTCGACCGCGCCAACCGCTCGCGCGCATTTTACGCAACAAATCCATTCCGTCGACCTCCTCCATCTCAAGATCGAGGATGATGCAGGGATAGTCGCGGGACCGCGGATCAGCGAGAAGTGCAGCGCAAGTCGCATAGGACCTGACCTCGTAGCGTTCGGCCCGAAGCATCAACTGCCGGGCGCGGCGAACGCTCGGGTCGCCATCGACCAGTGAGACGCCGATGCCCTCTGGCGATGAGGTGTTCTTGTCTGACATGCTGCGTCCTCAAATTTGCTGGAGGATCGCATGGTCAGCCTATGGCCGTCTGTACGTAGAAGGCGAGGGTGACGATGTCGTATTACGCAGCTTCTGGCTCCCCGAGCCCGGCCGTGAACGCAATCCTAAGGACGTCCGACAGGCTGCGCGCCGACAGCTTCTCCATCAAATTGGCACGATGCACCTCGACGGTCCGGGTCGCGATCCCGAGGTCGAAAGCGATGAGCTTGTTCGGCCGACCGAGCACCATTCCATCCAGCACACCGCGCTCGCGCGCTGTCAGGGCCGCGAGGCGGATGATTGCCTCTCCTGCCAAAATGTGATTTCGGTCGTTGCGGCCGGCCTGATCCAGTGCCTCGTCGATGGCCTGCAAAAGCGCTGCTCGTTCGAACGGCTTTTCCAGGAATTCGATCGCGCCGGCTTTCACGGCGCGCACAGCCAAGGTCACGTCGCCGTGCCCCGTGAGCATGATCACGGGCAGGATGATGCCCTGTTGCGCGAGCCGCGTCTGGACCTCCAGTCCATCGATTTCGGGCATGCGGACGTCGAGCAGCACGCAGCCTTGCGTCTCGCGCGTGGTCGTCTTCAGGAACGCGACACCTGACGGGTAGGTCTCGACGACATGTCCTGCCTTGCGCAGCATGAAGCTGACGGATTGCCGAATCGCCTCGTCATCATCGACGATATGTACCGTTCGAGCGGTGTCAGGCATTCGTGTTTCCTTCCAAATCGTCTCCCTCAGGACCGTCTCCAGCCAAGGGAACGCAGAAGTGGAAGGCCGTCCCGCCATCCGCGCCGGCCTCTGCCCAGATGCGCCCGCCATGCGCCTCGACGATTGTCCGGCAGATCGAGAGACCGAGGCCCATGCCGTCTTCCTTGGTTGTGGCGAATGCCTCGAACAGCCGATCGCGAATGTCGGGGTCCAGGCCGATGCCCGTATCGGCCACGGTCACGCGCACCCAGCCGGCTCGATCGGGAGCGGTCGCGATCATCAGTTCCTTGCAGGCGCGGGTCGTCATCGACTGGATCGCGTTGCGGATGAGATTGACCAGCACCTGCTGAATCTGCACCCGGTCGACCATCACGCGGTCCAGGCCCGCCGCGATCGTCATTGTTACCTTGATTCCCGCCTCGTGCGCACCGAGCAAACCAAGGCTGGTTGCTTCCTCCACGAGCAGGTCGAGCCGCTCTACCTTGAAGCCGGTATCGCCGCCGTCGACGAAGGCCCGAAGTCGCCGCACAATCGTGCCCGCCCGCAGCGATTGCGCGGCTGCCAGGTCGAGAGCCTCCGCAATCTCGGTCAACCTGGCGTCGTCGGTTTCGCCGATCATCGCGCTGGTGGCCTCGAGGTAATTGGCGATGGCGGTCAGCGGCTGATTGATTTCGTGCGCCAGGGTAGACGCCATCGTCCCCATCGCGCTCACGCGGGAGACGTGGATCAGTTCGGACTGAAGTTCCTTCACCTGACGCTCGGTCTCGTGCCGGTTGGTCAGATCGCGGACGAAGCCTGTAAAGATGCGTTCGCCGGCAATCGACGCTTCGCCAACGGCAAGCTCAATCGGAAAAATCTCGCCATTCGCCCGCTGTGCCGTTGCGATCCGGACATTGCCGATGATGTGGGGTACGCCGGTCCTGAGGTAGGTAAGCAGGTGGTGATCATGGTCGCGTCGCTCGACTAGCGGCATCAGCATACCGACATTCTGGCCGATCACCTCCGCCTTGGTGTAGCCGAATACCTGTTCTGCAGCGGTACTGAACGAAGACACGATGCCGCGCTCGTTCATGACGATCATCGCATCGGGTACGGTCGCAAGGATCGAGCTTAAATGATGCTCGCGACGTACCAGCGCTGCTTCGGCTGCCTTCTGATCGGTAATGTCGCGGATCACCTTGCCGAAGCCGCGAAGGTCTCCCGCATCGTCGCGCAGCGCGGTCATCGTCACGCTGGCAAGAAATTCCGATCCGTCCTTGCGCAGCCGCCAACTCTCCTCCTCGATGCGCCCGCAGTTCGCGGCACGCTCGAGATCAGCACCTGGCTTGCCAGCAAGTACGTCTTCAGACGTGTAAAACTTCGAGAAGCTGGAGCCGATGATCTCGGACTCGGTCCATCCCTTGAGACGCTCCGCGCCCAGGTTCCAGATGGTTACCAAGCCTTCGGTATTGAGCATGTAGATCGCGTAATTTGCTGCACCATCGATGAGCAGGCCCAATTCCTGTGCCATCACCGCGTTTCTTGCAGCGACAGCTTCGGAGCCAACGAGGCCATCCAAGTACGCGCTACCCATCATGCGGGCGGGGCGGTCGATCGGGGTTTCTGCACGTAGCCCTTGAGCATGTCTGCCTCCGGTTCGGGTAGCACCCGAGACCTCGGCGACCCCGTGCGGGCCAATGGTCAACGACTGGGCGTGACCCATGTTATACCAATGGCATCGCAAAGGCTAACGCGCTCTCAGTTATCAATACCAGGGCAAGCACGCCGCCGCCGATGGAAATTCTGCGGTTCATTGCCAAAAGTCGCCCGTACGATTTCCCAATTGTCTGGCTCACGGCCGTTTCCCCTAAATATTAAGAGGAAGTGTGCCCGTCCGGTTGTCCGTCTGATATTGTGGTTTTACACATTTCGGAAAATTCAGTCGTGCGCGCGGTTCTACAGGCTGGCTGATCGCATCACGACCGATATGCGCCGGGACTCACGCAGCGAGCTGGTTCATGGCCTGTCCCGTCGTCTCGAAGGACGACAGGTTTTCCATTGTTGTTGCTGCGATAGCGGACAGCGCTTCGTGCGTGAAAAAGCCCTGATGGCCCGTGACAAGCACGTTGGAAAACATCAGCAGCCTTTCGAAGGCATCGTCCTGAATGACCTCGCTCGACATGTCCTCGAAGAACAGGTCTTCCTCCTCCTCGTACACGTCGAGTCCCAGATGGCCGATCGCTCCGCTCTTCAGCCCCTGGATTACCGCGCTTGTATCGATCATTGCCCCGCGGCTCGTGTTGATCAGCATCGCACCGTGCTTCATGCGGGCAATGGCAGCGGCATCGATCAGGTGCTTCGTCGCGTCGGTCAGAGGGCAATGGAGCGATACGATGTCGGCTTGGGCAAGCAGCGTGTCTAATGTCGTGTACGCGACGCCCAAAGCCGCGCATGCGGTGTTGGGCACGACGTCATAGGCGATCACCTTGCAGCCGAACCCGAGCATGATCCTGGCGACCCCGACACCGACGCGGCCTGTACCGACAATTCCGACGGTTCGGCCATGCAGATTGAACCCGAGCAGTCCATCGAGCGCGAAATTGCCTTCCCTGACGCGCGCGTAAGCCCGGTGGATGTTACGATCGAGCGCTAGGATCAGGGCCACCGCATGTTCCGACACGGCCTCCGGGGAATAGGCCGGGACACGCGCAACGGCGATGCCTAGGCGTTTTGCTGCCGCGAGGTCGACGTTGTTGAAGCCGGCGGACCGCAGCGCGACGATCTCGATCCCGAGATCCTTGAACACCTGCAGCACGGCCTCGTCGACCTGGTCGTTCACGAAAACGCACACGGCGTTCGAGCCCTTGGCCAGGATCGCGGTGTCCTGCGTGAGCCTGGCCTCGACGAAGTTCAGCGTGTGCTTGGCGCCAGCGGCCGGAACCAGGAAAGGCACGATCATAGGACTTGGTGCTGAAAACGGTGACGATCATCGCGATAACCTTGGTTTGGGAGTGATGCCTGAGGTCGTGGGTCGAATATTTCTGTCAGCCGGCTGGGAGAGGGATCGGCGCGCGGGCGAGCTGGACGGGACGAGTCTTCCCGGCGGCGTGACCGGTTTCCTTGAGCAAGAAACTCAGCAGGACCGCGACTACGACGCCCGCTACCAGCGGCATGAAGCCGTTCTGGAACTGGTGCAGGGTCAGGGTATCAGCACTGCAGCCCCATCGAAGCAGCCGCCTCGCAGGTCGCTTAGCGCCGCGTTCGCCTGAATGAGAGGATAGCGGTGGATCGTGGTCACGATACCGATTTTCGGCGCCACCTTCAGGAACTCCAGTCCATCATTCCTGGTCAGATTGGCGACCGATATCAATTCGCGTTCCTCCCAAAGGTCGCGGTACGGGAAGCTTGGAATATCGGTCATGTGAATGCCGGCGCATACAACTTTGCCACCTTTGCGGACGGCCTTCAGCGCCAATGGGACCAGGTCGCCGACCGTCGCGAACAGGATGGCGGCGTCGAGCGGCTCGGGCGGCATTTCATCGGACCCGCCCGCCCACACCGCGCCGAGCGACCGTGCGAACGCCTGGGTCTTCAGGTCGCCAGGCTTGGTGAACGCGTAGACCGATCGTCCCTGCCACGCTGCCACCTGCGCCACGATGTGTGCGGAGGCGCCGAAGCCGTAAAGGCCGAGGCGTTTCGCCGCACCGGTCTTGCCGAGCGATCGCCATCCGATCAGGCCGACACAGAGCAACGGCGCCAACGCCGCATCGTCACCGTCCTCGCCGAGCGGAAAGGCGTAGCGCGCATCAGCCACGACCGCCGTCGCGAAGCCGCCGTCGCGGGTGTAGCCGGTGAAGAGCGGTCGATCGCACAGGTTTTCGGCGTGGATCTGGCAATAGGGACACACGCCGCAAGTATAGCCCAGCCAGGGAATGCCGACGCGCTCACCGATCCGGAGGGTGTCGACCCCTGCACCCAGCGCGTCGATCCGGCCGACGATCTCGTGCCCAGGGATGATTGGCACCTGGGGAGCGGCAAGTTCACCGTCGACGACATGAAGATCTGTTCTGCACACGCCGCAGGCAGACACTTTCAACCTGATCTGTCCGGGGCCCGGCAGCCGATCGGGCAGTTCGGTCCATTCGAGGGGGCGGCCGATCGCCCTGAGGATCATCGCGTGCACGACGGTTCGTTCAGTGCGACAGCAATGTGCAGCAGCGCTCATGCAGCAGCAGGTCGCGGGTGACCCCGCCGAACGTCCATTCGCGGATACGGCTGTGACCATAGGCGCCGGCAACGACAAGGTCGGCCTCGACATCGTTGGCGATCGCTTCAAGCGTATCCGTATGCAGCCAAATATGCCGCCGAACGCGCTGCCGCGCGTGTCCAGGGCGTCAAGGCAATCGCCGAAGAGATCGAGGTTCAGCTCGACGACCGGTTCAAGCGTGGGGACGAGGCCATCGCCGGTGCGATCGTCGAGCGATTCTCCTGGGATACGACGATCCCGAAGGACGCCGTCAAGGTGTTGATTTTCACTGAGAGTTGACCCGGAGTTTTCATCGAGAAGTGACCCGCGTCGAAGGGTTCATGTCATGCCCGCGGGGTTGCGGGTCAAGGTGAGGCTTTGTCCTTTTTCGGTTTGTCGGCCTCGGACCGGACGCGGAACCGGAAGCTGTCGTTGCCGGTCTCGACGATGTGGCAATGGTGGGTAAGGCGGTCGAGGAGCGCGGTTGTCATCTTGGCGTCGCCGAAGACGCCGGCCCATTCGCTGAAGCTGAGGTTCGTGGTGATGATGACGCTGGTCTGCTCGTAGAGTTTGCTGAGCAGGTGGAACAGCATGGCGCCGCCCGAGGAACTGAACGGCAGGTAGCCCAGCTCGTCGAGGACGACGAGATCGAGGCGAAGCAGGCGCTCGGCGAGCTGCCCGGCCTTGTTCATGGCTTTCTCCTGCTCGAGCGCGTTGACCAGGTCGACGGTGGCAAAAAACCGGACCTTCCGGCGCCGGTGCTCGATGGCCTGCACAGCGAGCGCGGTAGCGATGTGCGTCTTGCCGGTGCCGGGGCCACCAATCAGGACGACGTTATCGGCGCCGTCGATGAAATCGCCCTGATGGAGTTGGCGAACCATGGTCTCGTCGACTTCGGCGGAGGTAAAATCGAAGCCGGTCAGATCCTTGTACGCCGGCAGCTTTGCAGCCTTGATCTGGTAGGCGATGGATCTGACTTCGCGCTCCGCCATCTCGGCCTTGAGCAGCTGAGACAGGATGGGAACGGCCGCATCGAAGGCAGGCGCGCCTTGTTCGATGAGGTCGCCTACGGCCTGGGCCATGCCGTACATGCGAAGATCGCGCAGCATGACAACGACCGCGGCGCTGGCGGGATCATGACGCATGGCGCACCTCCTTCATAAGCGTGTCGTAGCGGCCGACATCGGCTTGGGGTTCACGTCGCAGGACGAGCGCCTGTGGGGCATCGATGGGCGTGACGCTGGCGGTCTTGCCGTCGACCAGCCGATGCAGGATGTTGAGAATGTGGGTTTTAGTGGCGACGCCGGCCTCGAGCGCTAGTTCGACCGCGCACAGCACCGCTTGTTCGTCGTGCTGGAGCACCAGTGCCAGGATATCGACCATCTCCCGGTCGCCGCCCGCGTGCTTGAGCAATCGCTCGCGCAATTTCCGAAAGGCGTCGGGCAATTCGGTAAAGGGCGCACCATTTCGCATGGCACCCGGCTTGCGCTGAACCACCGCCAGATAATGGCGCCAGTCGTAGATAGTCCGTCCTGGCGAGCTGTGCGCCCGGTCGATCACCCGGGCGTGCTCGCACACCCTGCGCCCTTCCGCGACCACGACGATGCGCTCAGGGTAGATCCGCAGGCTCACCGGCCGGTTCGCGAAGGAAGCCGGGACGCTGTAACGGTTGCGGTCGAAATGCACGAGGCAGGTCGGCGATACCCGCTTGGTATGTTCGACGAAGCCATCAAACGGGCGCCCCGGTTTCATCAGGTCCGCCACTTCTTGCGCCCATACCTCGGCAACGGTGCCGGGAAGGTTGCCGTGCGGAATCTGTGCCCACTGTGCGATACACTGCTCTTCCAGCCATGCGTTGAGCGCAGCAATGTCGGAAAGTTCGGGCAGTCGCTGCCACAGCCGGCGACGCGCATCCTGGACGTTCTTCTCAACCTGACCTTTCTCCCAGCCCGATGCCGGATTGCAGAATTCGGGTTCGAACAAATAGTGGCTCGTCATCGCCGCGAACCGCGCGTTGACCTGCCGCGCCTTGCCCGTGCCGATACGGTCGACCGCGGTCTTCATGTTGTCGTAGATCCCGCGCCGCGGCACTCCGCCCAGCACCCGAAAGGCATGCTGGTGCGCATCGAACAGCATCTCGTGGGTCTGGAGCGGATACGCTCGCACGATGAACGCCCGGCTGTGCGACAGCTTGGTGTGCGCTGCCTGCAGCTTCACCCGTTCGCCGCCCAGGATGGCCCAGTCCTCGCTCCAGTCGAATTGAAAGGCTTCGCCGGGCATGAACACCAGCGGCACGAACGTGCCCCGGCCCGTCGTCTGCTCCTGGACCTGACGGTCGGCCTTCCACGCCCGGATGAAGGCCGCTACCCGACTGTAGGACCCGTCATAGCCCAGCACGACCAGGTCGGTATGGATCTGCTTGCCCGTACGCCGTTGCTTGCGCGATTTGCCAGCTTCCGTCTTCAACCATCCCGATAGCCGGTCGGCGAACGGATCCAACTTGCTCGGCCGGTCGACCACTTCGAACTTCGGCTCCACCGCGTCCGACCGCAGGTATTTGCGGATCGTGTTACGCGACAGCCCCGTACGTCGGGTTATCTCCCTGATCGACATCCCGTCCCGGAATGCCCAGCGCCGGATCACGCTCAGTAACGCCATGTCTATCACTCCTTGATCCCCCGACAGCCTGCCGGGGTGAGGTTGAGACACGGGTCACTTCTCGGTGGAAATTTATGCCTTCTCCGGGTCAGCTCTCAGTGGAAATCAACACCCCTCGGTCATCCGCCGCTGGCGTTCAGCCTCAGCTGCACTGGTGCTGGGATGAGGATGGTCCACAGTCGGAATCTGTCCGGCCGGTGCCCAGCGTGTGACGATCACGCCCTTTGCGCCAATCCGATGGTCGAGCAGGCTCAGCGCGCCCGAAGGCGTGCCGTCGCCGAACAGACGCTTGCCGGTCCCCAGCACGACTGGAAAGGTCATAAGCACCAGTTCGTCGATGAGCCCGGCGGTGAGCAGTGGAGGATAGAGCGTGGAGGAGCCTTGGATTAGCAAGTCTGGACCGTCGCTATCCTTCAAGGTTCGGATGGCGGCAATGCCGTCCAAGCGATAGCTGTTTGCCCAGTCGAGCGGCTGATCGCCATGGGTTACTACATGCTTTTCGGCAGCTGTCAGAGCGCTGCCCATGCCCGCCATCTCGCCTTCGACGAACGGCCAGTAGGCTGCGAAGATATCGTAGGTCCGTCGACCGAGCAGCAGCGCGTAGGGCGGGTTGAACAGCTCGCCGAGCACTGGATCGATCACATCGTCACCTATGCCGAACACCCAGCCGCCCTGGCCAAAGTCTCCGGTCGGATCTTCTGTAGGGCCTCCAGGTGCCTGCATCACGCCGTCAAGCGATACGAACGCCGCACCGGTCAGCTTGCGCATGGATCAAATCCTTTCGTTGGATGCCCTGTCGATCCCTATTCTCACTTGGAACGGGTCGCGCAGCAAGTGCTCAATCGCCGCTCTGCGTGACCTGAATGAACGACTGCTATCGAAAAGCAGTCGCGGGGTTTTGAATGTCCGCAATTGGGTTGTCGCAATACATTCATCAGTCGACGGCTTACTGCGCAAACCTGATAGCAGCCTTTGACATGATCTACTTGCCTGATGCACGTAACGCCCGCCACGGTCCGATATCGACGACCCGCAATTTGTAGCGTCTGGGCGGCAGCATCAGCGCGACGTCATCCCATGCACGGATCGCGACCCGGTCCATCGGAACGGAGGCGGCCGGCTCGCCAACGGGGCGAGCCTCAACGACGCGCCAACCCCTGGTTGGATAGAGCGCGCGCCAGACCGACCGCGAGATCGCCGAGGCACTGGCGGCTGGCGTCGGCCAGTTCAACCTCGAACTGGAGGAGGAGGGGGCAGGTGCTCGCCGCGCTGGCCCGCGCGCGGGGCAGGCGGGCGACCGCGGTACTGCGGGTCAATCCCGACGTCGACGGCGGCACGCATGCCAAGATCTCGACGGGACGGCGCGGCAACACGTTCGGGGTGGCGATCGTCGATGTGCCCGCAATGTACGACCAACTGTCGCGGCTCGATGGTCTCGACCTGGTCGAGGTCGCGCTGCACATCGGCAGCCAGTTGCGCGATCTCGCGCCGCTGGAGGAGGCCTATGATCGGATCGGTCGCCTCGTCGCGAACCTCTGTGCGCGTGGCCACGTCGTCAGCCACGTCGATTTCGGCGGTGGTCTCGGCATTCCCTACCGCGCCGACGACGTGGTGCCGACGCTCGACGCCTATGCCGCCATGGTCGCCAGGGTCACGCGCGACTGGGCGGTCGAACTGACCTTCGAGCCGGGGTGCTGATGACGCGGGTGATCTGGGTAAAGCCCGGTGCGGACCACCCGTTCGTGATCGTCGATGCCGCGATGAACCACCTTGCGCGGCCGGCGCTGTACGATGCCTTTCACCGCCTCGAGGCCGTTACGCCGGACGGCGAGCGGATCGTCGCGACCATCGCCGGCCCGGTCTGCGAAAGCGGCGACGTGTTCGCGGGCGCGCGCGACTTCGACCGTGTCCGCCGTGGCGACCTTGCCGTGCCGCACGCCACCGGTGCGTATGGCGCGGCGATGGCGTCGACCTATAATTGCCGCGCGCTCAGCGCTCAGGTTCTGGTCGACGGCGATCGGTTCGAGATCGTCGCCGATCGCTATCTGCCCGCAGAGTTCGCCGCATAGCGGCGGCTTGGGGGGCAGGTGAGGTAGGCGTGGACGATCTCGACCAGCGCCTCGGCCGCGACGGTGCGGGGATCGTCATGCGCGGTGGCGGGATTGATCATGTGTTCGCGGATATGATCCTCGATCACCTCGGCGATGAACCCGTCGAGCGCGCCGCGACACGCGGTGGCTTGCTGCAGGACACGCGCGCACTCCGGGTCTTCCTCGATCGCGCGTTCGAGCGTTTCGATCTGTTCCTACAGACCGCCGATCCGGTCGCCCGGTTGTTGTCCACCTCATGATCGTCGACGCTGAAGAACCATCAGTTATACCGACCTCTTATGATACGGACGCGGCGATGACACCGGCGTGCGGGTGCGCTATTCGCGCCTGGTGCTCGCCGTTCGCCGCCTTCTGATGAAACGCTACTTCGCGGTGCTGCTGTGCACGGCAACGCTCCTGTTAAAGCTGCTGGTGCCGACCGGGTATATGATCGGCAGCGAACAGGGTCGGATAACGATCGAACTGTGTTCCGGCGTTGCCCCCCGGCTCATGGCGATGGCTATGGCGATGCCGGGCATGCATGACGACGTGCCCGATCACGGCAAGCCGAAGGATCACGGCAAGGCCGAGATGCCCTGCGCCTTCGCGGGTCTCTCGGCCGCCGCGCTCGGCGCGATCGATCCCCTCCAACTGGCTGTCCTGATCGCCTTCGTCATGGCGGTCGGGCTGGCACCGCTCGTCGCGCCGACGATCATGCGCTTCGGTTATGTCCGACCGCCGCTGCGAGGTCCACCGGCCGTCCTTTGACCGACCGATCGCGTGCGCCTCCGGGAGCACACCACGTCCACGGCCCGCGCGTCTCTGCAGGGCCGGTCAAAGGCATAGTCATGATCCGATCCCTCTTGCTGGCGGGGGCCTGTCTGCCGGGCCTCCTGCTCGCGACACCCGTCTTCGCCCAGCATGCCATCCCAGCCGCGACGAACCCCGGTTTGACGGCGTCCCAAACCCGGAACCCCGCTACACCAGAGAGCGGCGATATCATCGTCACTGCGCTCAAGCGTCCGCAGATGCTCCAAGACGTGCCTGCCAGCGTCACCATCCTCTCCGCCGACGTGCTTCGCCGGCTCGATGCGCAGGATTTCTCGCGCATCGCGGACTCCGTGCCGGGCTTGGCCTTTGCCACCTCCGGCCCCGGCAACGCGCAATACATTATTCGCGGGATCGGCGGGGTCGGCTTCGTCCAGTCGCCGACCACAGGCGTCTATCTCGACGAGACGCCTTTGCAGACGCGGGCGCTGCGGGGCTTTTCACAACCCGACCCGCAACTGTTCGACGTCGCCCGGGTCGAAGTGCTGCGCGGACCGCAGGGCGTGCTGTTCGGATCGTCGACGATGGGCGGCGTGGTCCGGATCGTGACGAACCAGCCCAATGCCGCCAGCGTGTCCGCGCTCGGCCAGGCGAGCGTTTCGACCATTACCGATGGCGGCACGAACTGGGACGCCAAGGCGATGCTCAACCTGCCGATCGTCGCCGACACGCTGGCGCTGCGTATCTCGGGCGGCGTCGTCCGGCAGGGCGGCTGGATCGACGATCTGCGACCGACCACCGGCAACCTGACCGAGAATGTTGGAACGTCGGCGGTCCGCAAGGACGTCAACTGGACCCGAACCGGTACGGTTCGCGCAGCACTGCGCTGGAACGCCTCGCCGACCCTGACGATCACGCCGTCTTTGGTCTGGCAAGATGCCTATAGCAACGCGGACCGGCCCCATAGCGACGTCACCTTCGGCAAGCGTGCACGGCTGAAGGCACGCTATGCGGACACGTTCGCCAAGGACCGTTTCGTGATCGGCTCGCTGCTGATCGAGAACCGGTTCGCCGCGCTCGGTGGCTTTACCGTGTCGTCCAACTCGTCGTGGCTCGACCGACGCAACCGGCTGTCGTTCGACGTGACCGCGTTCGATTCCCCGATCGTGGAGGCTATCGTCGGCCCCGGCCCCGGCGGAAAGCTGTTCCCAACGCCGCTCATCGATTTCGGTCGCACCAGACAGTTCACGCAGGAGGTGCGCGCCGTCTCCGATGGGCTCGGACGCCTGCAATATGTGCTCGGTGCCTTCTACCGCGATCTTCATCAAGACTCCGGTCGCACGATTTCCGTCGCCGACCTGTTCGGCGTCACCGCGCCGCCGCCCCTTGGCGCCAGCAGCCCGGCCTTCATCCAGGATACGATCGTGCGCTTCCGCGAAAGCGAGATCGCGGGGTTCGGCGAGCTGACCTATGCCATTGCGCCGAAGGTGAAGGTCGCCGCAGGCGCGCGGGTCTTCGCCTATCGCCAGCACGAGGCGAGCCGGCGCTACGGCATCGGCGGCGTCGCAGGCGGCGACCTCGCCTACGACTATGCCGAACGCAACCGCGAGAGCGGGGTCACGCCGCGCCTGACGCTCAGCTACGAACCGAGCCGCGCCGCGACGCTCTACGCCAGCTATTCGCAGGGCTTCCGCACCGGGGGCGTCAACGCACCCGTGACCGATGCTATCTGCTCGGCCACGGAACGTCGCGCGGCGGGCATTCCCGACGTACCACCGCCCTATGACAGCGATCGTACCGACAATTACGAGATCGGCGCGAAGACCAGCCTGTGGGGCGGTCGCCTGCGGATCAACGGCGCCGCCTATGCGATCGACTGGAAGGATTACCAGCAGGCGTTCCAGACGGCGTGCGGGATCAACAATGCGACCACCATTTCCTTTACCGTCAACGCCGGGCGGGTCCGGAGCCGGGGCGGCGAGCTCGAGGTCAGCGTTTCGCCGGTCCAAGGCCTCGACCTGCACGCAGGCGGTTCGTTCACCGACGCGACCTATCGTAACGCCGTTCCTAACCTGCTTCTGCCGGCGGGGTCGCGCGTGCTCGACGTGCCGCGCTGGCTCTGGAATGTGCGGGGCGCGTACGAGGCGGCGCTCGCCGATGGGCTGACCGGCACTCTTTTTGCTGCGGCGCGTCGCGTCGGGGCGTCGAACAGCGGGTTCGGGGAAGGCGAGGTGCTGCCTCGCCCGGCCTATGCGCTGGTCGACGCCTCCGCCGGCGTGCGGATGCGGGACGGCCTGGGGATCGAGCTGTTCGTCACCAACCTGTTCGATGCCGTGCCGGTCTTCGGCCAGGAGTTCACGACATCGCCGGGCAACACGACCGCGACCAGCTATTTCTCCTATCTCGTGGGTCCGCCGCGGACGGTCGGGATACGCCTGACCAAGACTTTGTAATGGCAGGTGTGCACGATTCGGGCTCGAGCGGGAGCCTAACGTATAAGGAGATCGATCCGAACGAACGTTTGAAGCCGATGCGGATAGCCGGCGGACAGCGGCTATCCTGTACGGCCGGCCCGCTGCCGACAGTTCGTTTGCCGCTGGGGTGCTTTTGATGCATGCCGCCTGTTCAGAGATTGGCCTGTTCATCCTCGCTCAAGTCGGCATCGGAGCCGTAATAGAGTTCGGCGCAGGTTTCGCGCAGGCAGCCGCCCTCGATCTCGATATCGTCGCGATAGGCGTCGGCGATAAAGCCCAGCGTATCGACGTGTCTGGCCTCGAAATACATCGGATGCACGTCGCTGCGGCCCGCGCCATAAACCACGCGGCCGACCTTCGACCAGATCGATGCCATCGTGCACATGCCGCATGGCTGGAGCGTCGAGTACAGCGTTGCCCCGCGCAGCTCGAGTTCGCCGGTCTGCTCGCATGCCCGGCGGATCGCCATCATTTCGGCATGCGCGGTCGCGTCGGGCAATTCCTTTGTCTGATTGCGTTCGGCGGCGATCACCTTGCCGTCCAGCACGATGACGCATCCCAGCGGGGACGTTGACGGATCGGACCCTTTCGAACGCGCGACGTCGATCGCCATCTGCATCCAGTGTTCGTCGGTATGAGTCTGCATTGCGTTTCCACCTGTTTGTAGCAGCTGTAAAATACGAGATACCGATCCGGTTGCGGCGTCAGCCTTTGACCACTCTGACGGTAGCCTCTGTCGGGTCGACCGGATCCATCACGAACGCGCCGGCATCACGGTTCGCGACCAGCCACGCGACATGCGCGGCCGTGATGCGCTGGCCCGGAACCAGGCGAGGAACACCCGGCGGCGCGGGCGCGATCATCTCGGCCGCGATCCGTCCCGCCGAGGCTTCGTAGGCCACCATTTCGGCGGGGCCATAGAGGGCGGCGGGCCCGGGCATGGCCATGTCGACGGACAGGGTAGCAATCCCCGGCGGTGGAGCAGTGATTGGCAGGATGGTGGGGTCGGACGCGAGCTGCTTCACCAGATCCTGCAGACCGCGGACGAGTGCACGCAAGTCGGACCTGGTCGTGCCCAGCGACAGAATCGCGAGAAGATGCCGGGAGTCGGACAGCCCCATGCTGATCCGGTGATGCGTGTAGAGCCAGTCGTCGATGGCATATCCCGATGCGCCCAGCGCCGAGACGTCGATCAGCACCTTCGTGACGTCCAGATCGGCGTCGGCCGGCAGGTGGTCGTGACCGAACACGCGTAACGGCGCGATACCGGCGATCGTCTTGCGGACCTTCTGCGCCAGGGCGATGACGCCGGTCCACATCTGCTCACCGTTCAACGCGTGATCGCGCCGCGTCGCGTCGAGCGTTGCGAGGATCGGCACCGACGGGCTGGTGGTCTCGAACAGCTCATAGGCCATCCAAAGGCGCTGGCGATCGATCAGGTCGCCTTTAGCGACGATCACCGATCCTTGCGCGAGTGCCCCCATCGTCTTGTGGGCGCTGTAGACCGCGACATCCGCCCCCTTGGTAAGTGGATCATCTGGCAGGCCCTCGCAGAATGCGAAGGCGCCACCCCAGGCGGCATCGACGATCAGGGGAATGCCGTGGTCGTGGCAGATGGTGGCGAGCGACGCTATGTCGCTGGTGACGCCGTAATAGGTCGGGCTGACGATGATGACCGCCTTTGCGGTCGGATGCGCCGCCAAGGTTGCGCTGAGCGTCTGCGGCTCGACGCCATGCTCGATGTCCCATGCCTCGTCGATCTGAGCGGGCACGATGACGGCATCGAGCCCCGTCGCGAGCGCATAGGTCCGCTCGGCCTTGTGGGCGTTCGCGGCGATCAGAATGGTATCGCCCGGCCCGGCGACGGACGCCATGACGGTGTGGAGGCTCTGCGTGGATCCGCCGGTTACAAACCGGCAGAAATCGGCATTCCAGGCCTCCGCGGCGATCTCGTGCGCACGCTGGAGCGCCAGCTTGCCCTCGGTACGATCATCGAGCCCCTTTGGCGTCAGCACGTCGGCTTGGAAAACCCGCCTGCCGAGCAATGCCTTCATCCCGCCGGGGATGGCCGAACCCTGGTTGTGGCCGGGCGCCCCGAAGCCGATTACCGGCCTCTTCTCGATCGCCGCCAGCGCATCTGCCAGCGGCGCACTCTTCTGATCCATGCCTAAGCCCTCTCCATATCGCGGGAGTAAACGCACGGACGCCAAGAAGCCCCGTGAGGATCGTTGATCTTCTTTACCAAACAAGCAGTTATGTGGTGACAGCGCGTAAGGGCCCGATCGTTCTCGTACGCCTAAGCCTATATCAGCGGCGCGTACGAGGATGGTCATACCCACCGCCGCGGCCTAGACCGGTGGCAGGCGGCCGCCGTCGCGTCGCCAGGAAAGATACCGCGCCACGCCTATGATATCGACCCACCAGACTTTGGCAGACCTTGGCTGGACTGCGCACTTCGCGGAACAGCTTTCCGATGACGAGGAGCTTCACGGCCACCCCGTCCGCGTGATGGCGGTTCACCGCGGCAAGATCGCGGTGTCGGGTGCCGATACGCAGGGCTTCGTCTCGCCCTATATCGGCGGCGCGCAGCCCAGCGACGATCATCCGACGGTCGGCGACTGGCTGCTCATCGACGATCGCACGGGGGAGGCGACGCGCGTCCTGCGACGCATGAACCTGTTCAAGCGCCGCTCGCCCGCCGATCCGCGGAAAGATCAGATGATCGCCGCCAATGTCGACACCATCTTCATCGTCGCATCGTGCAACCAGGACTTCAGCATCGCCCGGCTCGAGCGCTATCTCGTGCTCGCGCGCGAGGTGGACGTGCACCCGGTCGTCGTCCTCACCAAGGCCGACCTGACCGACACGCCCGAAGCGTTCGCCGCCGCCGCCCGCGCGATCGAGCCGGGGCTGCTCGTCGAAACCGTCGACGGTCGCGACAGGGCCGACGTCAGGCGGTTGGCGGCTTGGTGCGGGCCCGGCAAGACGGTGGCGTTTCTCGGCTCGTCCGGCGTCGGCAAGTCCACGCTCGTCAACGCGTTGCGCGAATCTGACAGCATCGGGACGCAGGCGGTGCGTGCCAAGGACGGTACCGGCCGGCACACGACGACGGTGCGCGAGATGCACCGGCTCGACCAGGGCGGCTGGCTGCTCGACCTGCCCGGCATGCGCGAACTGCAATTGTCCGAGGCCGCGACCGGCTTGGCCGAAGTGTTCGACGATATCGCGTTGCTGGCGCAGGAATGCCGGTTCGCCGACTGTTCGCACGGCGTCGAGCCAGGGTGCGCGATCCAGGCGGCGATCGCGGCCGGGACGCTGGCGCCGGATCGCGTCGATCGCTGGCGCAAGCTCAACGCGGAAGAAAACGGCGCCGCGTCCCGGCTGACGAAGCGTCGGACGCGGTAACGACCGTACCGGGCTTCGACGTTCCAAAGCGATCGAACCCGGTCGAACCTCCGTGGACGGTGGCGTTGCTCTATTGCCGAACCTGCTGCGACGACGGTCCAAGATCTGACGAAGTATAGATTGCCGCGGTGAACTATGCCAGACAAGCAAACGCCCGGACCGTTGCCGATCCGGGCGCCTGCGTGACGATCGCTCGTCAGCCCCCATTTTTTGCTCTCGCTCTTCGTCTTGCGACGGAGCGGAAAAGCAGTCCCCGAACCACGGCCGTTGCCTGTGTCTCAGCGAGTTTGTTGCTAGTTATGTCCGTGGATTTTGTCACGGTCTTTGCGCAAGACGCTTCACGATTGGATCGAGGCTGTTGCGATTTCGCAACAGACCAATTTAGACACTGCCGGATCGGGACTAATGCGGTGTTTCGCAGGAGGCTGCCGGCCCGACATGCACGCGGCCGAAGGACGGCACGCATGGGCCGGACAGTTGCCTCGCAACGGGCCGCGTCCTAGAGCCGCTGCACTGCTTCCCTAACGATCGAACCTGGCCGCCCATGATCCTGTCCCGCTACGAACGGATGATAGCCCGCCGCTATCTGCTGCCGGGCAAGGGAGAGGCGTTCATCTTCCTCGTCGCCTCGATCAGCCTAGTCGCGGTCATGCTCGGCGTCGCCGCGCTAGTGATCGTGATGAGCGTGATGAACGGCTTCCGCGCCGAGCTATTCGACAAGATCGTCGGACTGAACGGCCATGCGGTGGTGCAGGGCGTCGGCAACCGGCTCCCCGACTGGCGCGAGATCGTCGCGCAGGCGCAGAAGACGCCAGGCGTCACCAGCGCGCTCCCGCTGATCGAACAGCCGCTCGCCGCCACCTACAACGGGCGTGCCGAGGCCGTGCTGGTGCGCGGCATGCGCGTCGACGACATCCGCCGCAACTCGACGATCAGCAACAAGGTCATCATGGGTTCGCTCCAATCGATCACGCAAGGGTCCGGCAGGATCGCGATCGGCTCGCGGCTCGCCGAATCGCTTGGCGCGCAGGTCGGCTCGGACATCTCGCTGTTCAGTCCGCAGGGCCAGACGACCCCGTTCGGCACCGTCCCGCGGATCGTCAGCTACACGGTCGGCGCTATCTTCGAGATCGGCGTCTATGATTACGATAAGGCGTACATCATCATGCCGATCGAGGATGCGCAGACGCTCCTCCTGATGGGCGACTCCGCGGGCATGGTCGAGCTGAAGACGGTCGATGCGGACAAGGTCGGCGAGATCCTGAAGCCGCTCGCCGACAAGATCGGCGGCAACGCGGTGATCGCCGACTGGCGGACGATGAACGCGCAGCTGTTCGAGGCGCTCGCGGTCGAGCGGGTCGCGATGTTCACCGTGCTGTCGATCATCATCCTGGTCGCGGTGTTCAACATCCTCTCGTCCCTGATCATGCTGGTCCGCGCCAAGACGCGCGACATCGCGATCCTGAGGACGATGGGCGCGACGCGCGGTTCTATGATGCGGATCTTCATCGTCGTCGGTACCACCATCGGTGCGCTCGGCACGGTCGCGGGGCTCGTGCTGGGCTTCATCTTCCTGTTCTACCGCCAGGGGGTGGTGAACTTCGTCCAGCTCCTCACCGGCCAGAATTTGTGGGATCCGTCGATCCGCTACCTGACCGAACTCCCGTCGAAGACCGATCCCGTCGAGATCGTCGTGATCGCGCTGATGGCGCTGATTTTCAGCTTCCTCGCGACGCTCTATCCGGCCTGGAAAGCGGCGAGTACCGACCCCGTGCAGGTGCTGCGTTATGAATGAAGGCCTCAAAATCGATCGCCAGATCGAGCGCATGGACGATTACGTCCTCCAGACCAGCGGGCTGACCAAGAGCTTCACGCAGGGCGGCGCGACGATCGAGGTGCTGCGCGGCGTGGACTTGGCGATCGCCCCTGGCGAGATCGTCGCGCTGCTTGGGCCATCCGGCTCGGGCAAGTCGACGCTGTTGCAGGCGGTCGGGCTGCTCGAGGGCGGCTTCGAGGGATCGATTAGGATCGCCGGCACCGAGGCGGCGAAGCTCAACGCGCATGAGCGGACCGTGGTGCGCCGCGACAGCCTCGGCTTCGTCTATCAGTTCCACCACCTGCTGCCGGACTTCAACGCGACCGAGAACGTCGTCCTCCCGCAACTCGTCCACGGCGCGACGCGGGTCGAGGCGGACCGGCGGGCGGCGGAATTGCTGACCCAGCTTGGTCTCGGCCACCGGCTGACGCACCGCCCGAGCCAGCTGTCCGGCGGCGAGCAGCAGCGCGTCGCGGTCGCCCGCGCGCTTGCCAACAAGCCCGCGCTTGTGCTGGCGGACGAGCCGACCGGCAATCTCGACGAACACACCGCCGACATCGTCTTCGCCGAGTTCATCCGGCTGGTCCGCGAACAAGGTACAGCCGCCGTGGTCGCGACGCATAACGAGCGGCTGGCGGCACGGATGGACCGCGTGCTGCGGCTGCACGAGGGGCGGCTGGCGTGACCTGGGGCGAGACGCCGACGCTCGCCGGGCGTCACGTCACGCTCCGCCCGCTGGTTGCCGATGACATGGACGCGCTGGTCGCGGCGGCGTCGGCGGACAACCTCTGGGATACGTTTTACGCCAATGTCGCGATGATGAAGGCGCCGGACCGATGGCTCGCCGCGGCGTCGCGCGAACAGGATTTCGGGCGGGCGCGACTGTTCGCGGTGGTGGCCGGCGGGACCGTCGTCGGCACCACGCGGTTCATGCGGATGAACGCGGGCAACAAGCGGCTCGAGATCGGCGGCACCTTCTACGCGAAATCCGTGCAGCGCACCGGCGTCAACACCGAGGCCAAGCTGATGCTGCTGACGCACGCGTTCGACGCGCTCGGCTGCGAATGCGTCCAGATCCGCACCGACTCGCTCAACAAGACCTCGCAACGCGCGATCGAACGCCTTGGCGCGAAGCGCGACGGCGTCCTGCGCGGGCATCAGGTGATGGCGGACGGCCGCTTGCGCGACACCGTCGTCTACAGCATCCTCCGCCACGAATGGCCGGGCGTGCGTCAGAACCTGACGTATCTGCTGGCCCGAAACGAGGACCGCCCATGACCGCGATCACCGACTTCACCGTAAAGAGCGCCGATGGCTCCGCGGCTTCGCTCGAACCGTATCGCGGCAAGGTGCTACTGATCGTCAACACGGCCTCCAAATGCGGCTTTACGCCTCAATATGAGGGGTTGGCGGCGCTGCACCGCGATTATGCCGATCGGGGTTTCGAAGTGCTCGCGTTTCCGTGCAACCAGTTCGGCGGGCAGGAGCCGGGTGACGCGGCCGAGATCGCCAATTTCTGTACGCTGACCTACGACGTGACGTTCCCGGTCTTCGCGAAGGTCGACGTGAATGGAGCGGCAACGGATCCGCTGTTCGAGCGCCTGAAGTCGGACGCCCCCGGCGTGCTGGGGTCGAAGGCGATCAAGTGGAACTTCACCAAGTTCCTGGTCGGGCGCGACGGGAACGTGGTCGATCGCTACGCGCCGACGACCAAGCCGGAAGACATCCGCAAGGACATCGAGACGCTGCTCTAGTAACTGACACTGCCACCCCGGCGAAAGCCGGGGCTCAGTAGGGAAGGTCGCAGTAACGAAGCGCTGACCTCAGTTAGCAACGCTTCCCAACTGGACCCCGGCCTGCGCCGGGGAGGTGATTTCTGTTAGCGAGGCCCAGCAACCCAAAAACAATGTTCCCCCGCGAAGGCGAGGGCCCAGACTGGACTCCCGCCTTCGCGGGAGAACATTCTGGCGCAGCCGAACACACTAATCGCTCACACAGAAAACGCCGGCGCGCCCTTCTTATGCGCCAGCGCCGAGGCAACCGAAGTCACCCCACCAAAGAAGAAGCTGATCCCAAGCACATAGCCCGGCAGCGTCAGCCAAGGCAGCGTCGCCAGCACGATCACCGCCAGCACGATGTTCACCACCCCAAGCGCGATCATCAGCCCCTTGCCGCGCCGAAACCGCGCGCCAAGCCCGATCTCCAAGGCCCCGCGCACGCCCAGCCACACCGCGATCAGCAACGTCAGCGAAATGGCCCCCGTCGCCGGCTCGAACGCCATGATCAGCCCGATCACCAGCGACACCAGCCCGAACCCGATCGCATAGCCGCGCCCCTCATGTCCCTTGCCGGCAAAGCCCGACACGATCGACACGATCCCGGCCGCGATCAGGAACGCCCCGATCACCAGGGTCGCGGCATAGGTCGCGGAGAACGGCGACGCGAACGCCATCACCCCGAGCACCAGCGACACCACGCCATAGGCCAGTATCCACCCCCAGCCGGCGCCCGCGCGGGGCGTTCCCGCCGCCGTGGTCTCAGTCTCGGCAAAACGCCCGCGTGGATCGGTCATTGGAAAAGCTCCCCGAAGTCCCCGCCGCAACGGCTCGTCGTGTCCGCGGTTCCGATCGGACTCATCCCCGCTGGTCGAATCACGCCGCAGCGCCTACCTCCTGTCGATGCATTCCGGTTACGTCCCCCTTCGCGTTTTCTCCTGCTACACCATGCTCGACGGCGCCATCGATCCCAAGGCGATCGCCAAGCAGGCGCGCGCCTTGGGCTTTCCCGCCGCCGCGCTGACCGATCGCAACGGGCTCTATGCGGCGATGGCCTATTCGGACGCCGCCAAGAAGGACGGGGTGCAGCCGATCATCGGCGTGATGCTCGGCGTCGGGCGCCCCGACATGCCCGACGGCGTCGCGACGCAGTTCGACTGGCTCGCACTCTACGCGCAGGACATGACCGGCTACGACAATCTCTGCGCGCTCGTCTCGATGGCGCATCTCGACCGCCCGATCGAGATGCCCGCGCATGTCGATTTCGCCGCGCTCGAACGCCACACGGACGGCCTCCTTGCACTGACCGCAGGCGGCGAGGGCGGTCTCGCGCGGTTGTTCGCCGAAGGTCAGCCTGACCGTGCCCGCGCCTATCTCGATCGCCTGCAAGGGCTGTTCGGTGACCGCCTCTATATCGAGCTCTCGCGCCGCAACGACGCAGTCGAGATGGCGGCCGAAAACGACCTCATCGACATCGCCTATGCGCGCAACCTGCCGCTGGTCGCGACCAACCCGTGCTGCTTCACCGAGAGCGCGTTCGGCGACGCGCACGACGCCATGCTGTGCATTGCGCATTCGACCTATGTCGAGACCGAGGACCGCATCCGCAGTTGCCCCGAGGCGTGGATGAAGCCCGCGCCGGTGATGCACGAGATGTTCGCCGACCTGCCCGAGGCGATCGCCAACACGCTCGTCGTCGCACAGCGCTGCGCGGTGATGGCGCCGTACCGAAAGCCGATCCTTCCCAGCCTCGCCGGCGATATCGAAGGCGAGGCCAAGCTCCTCCGTGACGACGCTGAGGCAGGCCTCGAGAAGCGCCTCGCCCGCATCACCGAACTCCACGGTGAAAGCGAAGACGGCTGGCGCGACGTCTACCGCAAGCGGCTTGCGTTCGAGGTCGACGTGATCGTCCAGATGGGCTTCCCCGGCTATTTCCTGATCGTTGCGGACTTCATCAAATGGGCGAAGGATCACGACATTCCGGTCGGCCCGGGCCGTGGCTCGGGCGCGGGCTCGGTCGTCGCCTGGTCGCTGACGATCACCGATCTCGATCCGATCAAATTGGGCCTGCTGTTCGAACGCTTCCTGAACCCGGAACGCGTGTCGATGCCCGATTTCGATATCGATTTCTGCGAAACCCGCCGCGTCGAGGTGATCCGCTACGTCCAGGAGAAATACGGCCGCGATCAGGTCGCGCAGATCATCACCTTCGGGAAGCTGAAGGCACGCGCGGTGCTTAAGGATACCGGCCGCGTGCTCCAAATGAGCTACGGCCACATCGATCGCCTCGCCAAGCTGGTGCCGAACCACCCGACCGATCCGTGGACGCTGGAGCGCGCGCTGAACGGCGTCGGCGAGCTGGCGAAGGAATATGCCAACGACAACGCGGTCAGGAAGCTGCTCGATCTGGCGATGAAGCTGGAGGGCCTGCCGCGCCACTCGTCGACGCACGCCGCCGGCGTGGTGATCGGGGACAGGCCCTTGGCCCAGCTCGTCCCGCTCTACCGCGATCCGCGCTCCGACATGCCCGTCACGCAGTTCGACATGAAATATGTCGAGGGCGCGGGCCTCGTGAAGTTCGATTTTCTCGGGTTGAAGACGCTGTCGGTGTTGCAAAAGGCGTTGCAGATGCTCGCCAAGCGCGGCGTTATCGTCGATCTCGACGCGCTCGAATGGGATGATGCCGGCGTCTACGCGTTGCTCCAGCGCGGGGACACGGTCGGCGTGTTCCAGCTCGAATCCGAGGGCATGCGCCGCACGCTGTCCGCAGTCCGCCCGTCCAATTTCGGCGACATCATCGCGCTCGTTTCGCTCTATCGACCGGGCCCGATGGACAATATCCCGTCGTTCGGTCGCCGCAAGAACGGCACCGAGGCGATCGACTACCCGCACCCGCTGCTCGAACCGATCCTGTCCGAGACCTACGGGATCTTCGTGTACCAGGAACAGGTGATGCAGGCCGCGCAGGTGCTGGCCGGCTTCTCGCTCGGCGGCGCCGATCTGCTGCGTCGCGCGATGGGCAAGAAGGTGAAGGCCGAGATGGACGCGCAGCGCGCGGGCTTCGTCGAGGGCTGTCTCACCGTCAACGGCATCAGGAAGGCCGAGGCGAACGCGCTGTTCGATTTGATCGACAAGTTCGCCGGCTATGGCTTCAACAAGAGCCACGCTGCGGCCTATGCGCTGCTCGCCTACCAGACCGCGTGGCTGAAGGCGCACCACCCGCACGAATTCTTCGCGGCGTCGATGTGCTACGATCTGCACCAGACCGACAAGCTGGCGATCTTCACCGACGACATGCGACGCCTGGGGATCGCCTCGCTGCCGCCGTGCATCAACGCAAGCCAGGCCGAGTTCGACGTCGAGGTGCTGCCCAACGCTCCGGAAGAAGCATGTTCACCCGCGAAGGCGGGTGCCCAGACTGGGTCCCCGCCTTCGCGGGGAAACACTCTGGCGGTTCGCTACGCCCTCGGCGCGCTGAAATCGGTCGGTGAAGGCGCGATGGAGAAGCTCATTGTCGAGCGAGTCCAGAACGGCCCGTTCGCCGGCCTCGA
The DNA here is from genome assembly GCF_013374115.1 of Sphingomonas sp. HMP9. Taxonomy (NCBI): domain Bacteria; kingdom Pseudomonadati; phylum Pseudomonadota; class Alphaproteobacteria; order Sphingomonadales; family Sphingomonadaceae; genus Sphingomonas; species Sphingomonas sp. HMP9. The sequence goes on from NZ_AP022673.1 coordinate 3,593,586, forward strand.
CGATCTCGCCAAGCGCGTCGACCCGCGTCTCCTCAACAAGCGCCAGCTCGAAACGCTCGCCGCTGCCGGCGCCTTCGATTCGTTCGAGCCCAACCGCGCCGGTATCCACGCCACCGCCGAGACGATCCTCGCGATCGCCGCGCGCACGCATGAGCAGAAGACCAGCGGGCAAGGCGGCCTGTTCGGCGACGCGGAGCCCGCCGGCGATGCGATCAAGCTTCCTCCCTCGGTGCGCTGGACGCTCAGCCAGCGGATGGACCAGGAGAAGGAGGCGTTCGGCTTCTATTTCTCCGCGCACCCGGTCGATCGCCATCGCCACATCGCCAACAGCCATGGCGCGCGCGCCTACACCGCGCTGTCCGAGCTCAACATCCCCGACGACGGCAGCCGCGCGGGCGCGACGATGGCGGTCCTGGTCGAGGACGCGCGCTACCGCACGTCCGCGCGCGGCAAGCGCTTCATGATGGCGCAGTGCTCGGACGCCAGCGGCCAGTTCATGGCGACGTGCTTCGACGAGCAGGTCTCGAGGGATCTGGAGGAAGCCGCCAAGGCCGGCGGCTGCGGGCTGATCACCGTCGAGCTCGACCGCAAGCCCGGCGAGGACACGCCGCGCGTCAGCATCAAGCGCATCCAGCCGTTCGAGGGGCTCGCCAACCTTGCGCGGTTCCAGGTGGTGGTGACGATCTCGGACATGGCCGCGTTCGCCGGGCTCGCATCGTTGCTGGCCGACCATCGCGGCGCGCGCGGCGAGGTTCGCGTGCGCATGCAGCTGCCCGATGGCGAGCTGTGCATCCTGCTCGGCCGCGACTTCCTGCTCGACGGCGAGCTTGCCGAGCACATCGAGTCGTTGCACGGTGTGACCAAGGTGGAGCTGAAGACCTCTGAAACGAGGCTCGCTCTGGTCGGATAAAAGCTTGGGAGAGCGGACATGCTTGGTGGAATGCAGGATTTCGAGCTTCGTGTTCCCCGCCTGATCGACCACGCCGCGCGCGAACACGGGGCCACAGAACTCGTCAGCTACTGGGCTGACGGCCGCGAGACGCGGACGAACTGGGCCGGCATCGCGCGCGATTCGCGCAAACTGGCCCAAGCGCTCGAAAAACTGGGCGTCGCGCCCGGCGACCGGGTCGCGACGCTCGGCATGAACCACGCGCATCACCTCGTCGGCTGGTACGGCACGATCGGGATGGGCGGCGTGATCCACACCATCAACCCGCGGCTGTTCGACGAGCAGCTCGTCTACATCGCCAACCACGCCGAAGACCGCGTGATGCTCTACGACAAGGCGTTTCAGCCGCTCGTCGATCGCCTTCGCGGGCAATGGGGCAGCATCCGCCATTACATCTGCTTCGACGATCTCGGCCCCGATGGCTTCCAGGCGCTGCTCGACGCCGAGGACGGCGATTATGACTGGGTCGAGGGGCCGGAGCGCGATCCGTGCATGCTCTGCTACACCAGCGGCACCACGGGTAATCCGAAGGGCGTGCTCTACACGCACCGCTCGACGATGATCCACGCGATGGCGGAGGTCGCGCCCTGGGTGTTCGATCTTTCCCCCAGCGCGGTCGTGCTGCCGGTCGTGCCAATGTTCCACGCCGCCGCCTGGGGCCTGCCGTTCGCCTGCGCGCTGTCGGGGGCGAAGGTCGTCTATTCGGCGGTCAACGACCCGGCCGTGTTGTGCCGGCTGATGAACCAGGAGCGCGTGACGCATTCGGCGGGCGTGCCGACCGTGTGGCTGGCGATGTTCGGCCATATGGATGCGACGGGCGAGGCGCCCCGGCATCTGAAGCTGGTGACGATCGGCGGCTCGGCAGCGCCACGCGCGATGATCGACCGGATCATGCGGATGGGCGCGGATGTGAAGCATCTCTGGGGCATGACCGAGACCTCGCCGATCGGCACCGCGGGCTTCGCCCCGCCGCACTGGGACGACATGAGCCATGACGAGAAGCTCGATCTCGTCGGCAAGCAGGGCAGCGTGCCCTTCGGCATCGAACTCCGCATCATCGACGACGCGGGGACGGTCCTTGCCCGCGACGGCAAGGTTGCCGGCCGGTTGCAGGTGAGGGGCCCATGGGTGGTCCAACGCTATTTCGGAGCCGACGAGGACGCGGTCGACGGTGAAGGCTGGTTCGACACCGGCGACGTCGCGATGCTCCACGCCGACGGCACGATGCAGATCACCGATCGTTCGAAGGACGTCATCAAGTCCGGCGGCGAATGGATCAGCTCGGTCGACCTGGAGAACGCCGCGGTCGGCTGTCCGGGAGTCGCGGAGGCGGCGGCGATCGGTATTTACCATCCGAAATGGGACGAGCGCCCGCTGCTGCTGGTGGTGCGCAAGCCCGGTAGCGCAGTCGACGAACAGGCGATCCTCGATCATTTGGCGAAGCACGTCGCCAAATGGTGGCTTCCCGACGCGATCGTCTTCGTCGACGACCTGCCGCACACAGCCACGGGAAAGCTGCTGAAGACCGCGCTGCGCGAACGCTTCAAGGACTTCGCGCTGGCGGCGGCCTAACCCTCCTCGTTCCCTCCCGTCTCCCGGGGGGGGCTTGTTCTCCCGCGAAGGCGGGAGCCCAGTCTGGGTCCCCGCCTTCGCGGGGAACCACGCTTGCTTCGTTGATCGGGGTACTGCCGATACTCCGATCATTTCGCACTTGCACAATCCCTGCGATGCAGCGAGCTTGTCACAATGACGATAGGCAGCCCGATCATCCGAACCGGCGCGAACGAGGCGAACGCCGTCACGCTGCCCGCGCGGCCGGAAGCGCTCCGTCTCGATCCCGCCGAAACCGCCGTCGTCGTCATAGACATGCAGAACGCCTACGCCTCCCCCGGCGGTTATGTGGATACGGCCGGCTTCGACATCGCCGGCTCGGCCAGCACGATCTCCCGGATCGCCAAGGTCCTGGACACCGCCCGCGCGGCGAAAATGCCGGTCGTGTTCCTCCAGAACGGCTGGGACGCGGACTATGTCGAGGCCGGTGGGCCCGGATCGCCCAACTGGCACAAGTCCAACGCGCTCAAGACGATGCGCGCGCGGCCCGAACTCCATGGCCAGTTCCTCGCGCGCGGCGGCTGGGACTATGAGATCGTCGACGCGTTGAAACCGCATCCCGGCGATATCCGCGTCCACAAGACGCGCTACTCGGCATTCTTCAACTCGCAGCTCGACAGCATCCTGCGCTCGCGCGGCATCCGCAACATCGTCTTCGTCGGCATCGCCACCAACGTCTGCGTCGAGAGCACGCTGCGCGACGGCTTCCACCTCGAATATTTCGGCGTGATGCTGGAGGATGCGACGCACCATCTCGGGCCGCCCGAGATGCAGGCGGCGACCGTCTACAATGTCGAGACATTCTTCGGCTGGGTCAGCACGGTAAGCGATTTTTGCGGTTCGTTCGGGCAGTTGCCGAAGTGACGAGCACCCTTCTGTTCCTCGCGAACGCGGGGGCCCAGGGATCACGAAGGATGACGCCTGCGACCCTGGACCCCCGCCTCCGCGGGGGAACGGGTAGCGCTTGATATGTGAAAGGGAACATCATGCCGTTCGAAGCCATCAACCCGCCGCAGTTCCCGACCCCGATCGCGCCGTATTCCGCAGGTGCGAAGGCAGGCAACATTGTCTACGTCTCGGGGGTGCTGGCACTGGGCGAAGGCGGCATGGTCCTCCACCCCGGCGACGCCGCAGCCCAGACCCGCGCGGTGCTGGACACGATCAGGACCACGCTCGAAGCCGCTGGCGCGACCCTGGCGGACGTCGCGTTCAACCACATCTTCCTCAAGGACCTGGCCGACTATGCCGTCTTCAACGCGGTCTACGCCGAGTATTTTCCCGGGCCAAAGCCTGCGCGCTACTGCATCAAGACCGAGCTTGTGAAACCCGACTGCCTCGTCGAGATCGCCAGCATCGCCCACCTCGCCTGATGGCGATCGCGGGCGGTATCCACTGGGAGGAACACGGCCAGCCCGACGGCCCCGTGATCCTCCTGTCGAGCGGCCTTGGCGGCTCCGGCAGCTACTGGCACCCAAACCTCGCGGCCCTCGGCGCCGGTCACCGCGTCATCACCTACGACCACCGCGGCACCGGGCACTCGGAGCGCCACGTCCCTGGCGACCTGACCGTCGAGGCAATGGCCACCGACGTCGTGACACTCCTGGACGCGATCGGGCTGGAGCGCTGCACCTTCATCGGCCACGCGCTGGGCGGCCATATCGGCCTGGCCCTCGCGCTGGCCGCACCCGAACGACTCGACCGCCTCGTCGTCATCAACGGCTGGGCCAAGCTCGATCCGCACACCGCTCGCTGCTTCGACACGCGGCTGGCGTTGCTGAGCGACAGCGGCCCCCGCGCGTATCTCCACGCGCAGCCGCTGTTCCTCTACCCGCCGCAGTGGATCTCCGACCACCACGACCGGCTGCAGAACGAGGAGGAAGCGATGCTCGCTCATTTCCCCGGCGCGGAGATGATCCAGCGGCGCGTGGCCGCGGTCCGCCGGTTCAACATCGCCGGACGGCTCGACGAGATTCGCGTGCCAACGCTGATGGTTGCGTCCGACGACGACCTGCTCGTGCCGCCGTCTGCCTCCGAAAAGCTCGCCGCCGGCATCCCCGGCGCGCAGCTTGCCCGGATGGCGGCGGGGGCGCACGCCTGCAACGTCACGCGGGCCGAGCATTTCAACATGTGGCTGCTCGACTGGCTCGACGGCGAATAGGAGCGGGATATGCAGGTCGGCGTCTTCATGCCCATCAACAACAATGGCTGGCTGATCAGCGAGACCGCGCCGCAATACAAACCAAGCTTCGATCTCAACAAGGCGATCGCGCAGGCGGCCGAAAAGCATGGCCTCGATTTCCTGATTTCGATGATCAAGCTGCGTGGGTTCGGCGGCAAGACCGAGTTCTGGGATTACGGGCTGGAGAGCTTCACGCTGATGGCCGGGCTCGCCGCGGTCACCGAGAAGATCAAGATCTATGCGACCTGCCCGACGCTGCTGATCCCGCCCGCCTATGCCGCGCGGATGTGCAACACGATCGACTCGATCAGCCATGGTCGGTTCGGGCTGAACCTCATCACCGGCTGGCAGCCGCCCGAATATACGCAGATGGGAATGTGGCCCGGCGACGAGCATTTCCGCAACCGGTACACGATGCTCGACGAATACGCCCACATCCTCCGCGAGCTGTGGGAGGAGGGCACGTCCGACTTCAAGGGCGAGTATTACCAGATGACCGACTGCCGCGTCTGGCCCAAACCGGCCGGCGACATGACGATCATCTGCGCCGGCTCGTCCGATGACGGCCTCGCCTTCTCCGCCAAATGGGCAGACTATGCGTTCTGTCTCGGCAAGGGCGTCAACACGCCGACCGCCTTCGCGTTTAACAATGAACGCCTGGCCGCGGCGACCGCCAAGACCGGCCGCGACGTGCAGGTCTTCGTCCTGATCATGATCATCGCCGCCGAGACCGACGAGGAGGCGATGGCAAGGTGGAAACACTACAACGCCGGCGTCGATGTGGACGCGATCGCCTGGCTGATCGATCAGGGCGCGAAGGACACGCACAACAAGGATACCAACGTCCGCCAACTCGCCGCTCCCGAAGGCGCGGTGAACATCAACATGGGCACGCTGGTCGGTTCGTACGAAACCGTGGCGCGGATGCTCGACGAGATGGCCGCCGTCCCCAACACCGGCGGCGTCTTGCTGACCTTCGACGACTTTCTCGAGGGAGTGGAGGCGTTTGGCGAAAGAATACAGCCGCTTTTGAGGTGTCGCGAACACCTGAGGCGCTAGCCCGCGTCAAGGACCCGCAAAAAGCTTGTTTTCCCGCGAAGGCGTGGACCCAGACTAGACTCCCGCCTTCGCGGGAGGACAAGAGGCGGGCGTAGTCGATACGTTGCCGATCGTCTCGCGGGAGACGTGGAAGAAACACCACCCCGGCGAAGGCCGGGGCCCAGTTGGGAAACAGAGGCAATAGGGGGTGGGGCGCTCCGTTAAGACCACCTTTCCAACTGGGCCCCGGCCTCCGCCGGGGTGGTGCCGCGACAGCAACCACTCAAAGCCTGTTCCCCGCGAAGGCGGGGGCCCAGACTGGACTCCCGCCTTCGCGGGAGAACAAGAAGCGGGCGTGGTCGATATTTTATCAATCACCTCGCAGGAGACGTGGGAGAACCACCACCCCGGCGAAGGCCGGGGCCCAGTTGGGAAACAGAGGCAATAGGGACGGGGCGCTCCGTTACGACCACTTTTCCAACTGGGCCCTGGCTTCCACCGGGGTGGTGCCGCTTTAAGAAACACCCAAAGCCTGTTCCGCCGCGAAGGCGGGACCCAGACTGGACTCCCACCTTCGCGGGAGAACACGCGGCGCGCGGGAAGGAGGGGTTACGCCGCCCGAGGCGTCCGCTTCGCCTTCCGCCTTCGCGGCTCGACGATCATGTCCGCCGCCTTCTTGATCTCCTGCCGCAGTTCGTCGCGCTTCTCGTGGATCGACGCGATCACCGGCCCCATCGCCACGCCGAGATCGACCAGCACCGCCTCGGCCAACTGCAGCGAACTTTCCAACGTCTCCGGCACAGCGTCAGTCACACCCGCCCGGTATAGTTCGGCAGCATGCGCCGTATCCCGTGCACGCGCCACGATCGGCAGGTCCGGCGCCAACGCGCGAACCCGCCGCGCCAACCGTACCGTCAGGACCGGGTCGTCCATCGTCAGGATCAGCGCCTTGGCGGTGTGCAGCTTCAACCGATCGACCAGTTCTGCGCGCGCGACGTCGCCGAACAGCACCGGGTGCCCTTGTCGCCGCGCGGCTTCGACCGAATCGATATCCGCCTCGACCGCAACGTACTTTTGCCCGTGGACCGCGAGCATGTCCGCCACCATCTGCCCGACCCGGCCAAAGCCGATTACGACGGTGCCCGGACCCTCGTCGTCGATCTCGACATCGCCAGCATCGGCTACCGACCGGCTCTCCAACTGCCTCGACACGGTCCGCCCGAGCTTCGCCAGCAGCGGCGTGATCGTCAGGCCGATCGCGGTGACGGTCTGCCAGAACGACGCGGTCGACGGCAGGATCAGCTGCGCCTGCGCGGCGGTGGCGAGGACGATCAGCGTCGTCTCGGACGGGCTGCCCATCAGCAACCCCGTCTCCGCCGCGACCCCGCGTCGCGAATTGGCGACACGCAGGAACAGGAACGTCACGATCGCCTTGACCGCGACAACGCCCGTCACCGCGAGCAGCAGCGACGGCCAGTTCAGTGCGATCAGCCGCAGGTCGAGGCTCATGCCGACCGTGATCAGGAACACACCAAGCGCGAGCCCCTTGAACGGCGCGGTGATCACCTCGACCTCGCTGTGATATTCGGTCTCGGCGATCAGCAGCCCGGCGAGCAGCGCGCCGACGATCGGCGACAGGCCCGCGGCGGTGGTCGCGACGCTCGCCACGATGACGACCAGCAGCGAGGCAGCAAGGAACAGCTCGGGGCTCTTGGTCCGCGCTGCCTGGCCGAACAGCCGTGGCAGGATCAACCGGCCGCCGACATACATCGCGACGACGGTCAGGCTCCCGCGCAAAGCCACCCCGGCAATGTCCGCCCAGCCATCGGCGCTCGCGGTCGGCGCGAGCGCGCCGAGCACGAAGATGATCGGGACGAGCGCCAGATCCTCGAACAACAGCATCGCGAACGCGCCGCGGCCGACCGCACCGGTGGTGCCGACGAGCGGCAGGACCAGCGCGGTGGATGACAGGGCAAGCGCGAACCCCAGCCCGATCGCGCCAGCCCATCCCTGGCCGATGAAGTGAAGCGCGACGCCGATGATCAGCGCGGAGCCGATCAGTTCGGCCGCGCCCGTGCCGAACACCAGCCGCTTCATCGACCACAGGCGCTTGAACGAGAGTTCGAGCCCGATTGAGAACAGCAGGAGGATGATCCCGAACTCGGCGAACGGCTCGATCGATTCGGGGTTCGATATGGTGAGGTAATAAAGCCACGGCGCGGAGCCGGTCAGTGCGCCGAGTCCGGCGGGGCCGACCAGCAATCCGACCAGAATGAACCCGATGACCGGGCTGACCTTGAACCGGGCAAAGGCGGGGATCACCAGACCCGCCGCGCCGAGAATGACGAGCGTGTCGCTGAAACCCTGGTTGTCGAGCCGTAATGCCATGCCCACGACCTTAGGGGACGCTCGGCGGACTTGTCACCCGTGGTGTTACTTGGTGTTTAGGCCCCTCCGTCATCCTGACGAAAGTCAGGATCCAGAGACACGAGGGACGGAACTCGGTTACTCTGGATCCTGACTTTCGTCAGGATGACGGGAAGGGTGTCCCGGGGAAAAACCCCGCTCCCGTCATCGGGGAGCGGGGGGTAGTCCGGTCAGGCCCAGTTGCCCATTTCGGTCTCGAGGTTCGCGCGAACCTGCTCGAAGAACTGCTCGGTCGTCATCCAGGGCTGCTCCGGCCCGATCAGGATCGCGAGATCCTTGGTCATGTGGCCGTTCTCGACGGTCTGGATGCAGACGCGCTCAAGCGTCTCGGCGAACTTCGTGACGTCGGGCGTGTCGTCGAACTTGCCGCGATACTTCAGGCCACCGGTCCACGCGAAGATCGACGCGATCGGGTTGGTCGAGGTCGCCTTGCCCTGCTCGTGCATGCGGAAGTGACGCGTGACGGTGCCGTGCGCGGCTTCGGCCTCGACGGTCTTGCCGTCCGGGGTCAGCAGGATCGAGGTCATGAGACCCAGCGACCCGAACCCCTGTGCGACCTGGTCCGACTGGACGTCGCCGTCATAGTTCTTGCAGGCCCAGACGAACTCGCCGTTCCACTTAAGCGCAGAGGCGACCATGTCGTCGATCAGGCGATGCTCGTAGACGATGCCCGCTTCCTTGAACTTGTCCTTGAACTCGGCCTCGAACACCTCGGCGAACAGATCCTTGAAGCGGCCGTCATAGGCCTTGAGGATCGTGTTCTTGGTCGACAAATACACCGGCCACTTCAGGTTGAGGCCGTAATGCATCGAGGCGCGGGCGAAGTCGCGGATCGAATCGTCGAGATTGTACATCGCCATCGCGACGCCCGCCGACGGGAACTGGAACACTTCGCGGTCGATGACCGTGCCGTCGTCGCCCTCGAAGACGAGGCGCAGCTTGCCGGGGCCGGGGACCAGATAGTCGGTCGCGCGATACTGATCGCCGAACGCGTGACGGCCGACGACGATCGGGTGAGTCCAGCCCGGGATCAGGCGGGGGACGTTCTTGATCACGATCGGCTCGCGGAAGATCGTACCGCCGAGGATGTTGCGGATCGTGCCGTTCGGCGACTTCCACATCTTCTTCAGGCCGAATTCGGTGACGCGCTGCTCGTCGGGCGTGATCGTCGCGCACTTGACCGCGACGCCGTGCTTCTGCGTGGCGAGTGCGCTGGCGATCGTGACCTGGTCGTCGGTCGCGTCGCGATGCTCGACGCCGAGATCGTAATAATCGAGCTGGATGTCGAGATACGGCTTGATCAGGCGCTCACGGATCCATTCCCAGATGATCCGCGTCATCTCGTCGCCATCGATCTCCACGATCGGATTCTTTACCTTGATCTTCGCCATGTGCGTGTCCTTCGGGGGAGGGGTTTGAGGAGCGTCTAGGGGAGCATGCCGCCACGATCAACCACCGGGCAACCACCGGGCAACCACCGGGCAACCACCGGGCGGCGGCCCGGAGAGCATTGCGCAACCACATGGTCCTGGAAGGAAAAGCCGCTTCATCGTTGTATCGCTCGTCGTGCACGGATAGACCCGCGGGTTATGGCATCGCTCGACAAGCCGCCCGTCACGACCTCCACGGTCAAATGGCGATTTCCCGCAGTCCATCCGGAGGGCCACAAATACGTCGCGATCGCGGCGGGCATCACGCTGCTGCTGACGATCGTCAGCCACGTGCTGTTCTGGCCGATGGTCGGCGTGGTGATCTGGGTCGCGACGTTCTTCCGCGATCCGATCCGCACGACGCCGCAGGGCGAGGGGCTGATCGTCGCACCGGCCGACGGGCTGATCACGATGATCCAGCGCGTGGCCATTCCGCGCGAACTCGCCGGCGAGAACGGCTTGGGCGACGCACCGCTGGTCCGCGTGTCGATCTTCATGTCGGTGTTCGACGTGCATATCAATCGCACGCCGATCGCGGGCACGATCCGTCAGGTCGTCTATATCTCGGGCAAGTTCCTCAACGCCGACCTCGACAAGGCTAGCGACGAGAATGAGCGCCAGCATTTCGTGGTCGAGGACCGCAACGGCATGCGGATCGGTTTTACGCAGATCGCCGGGCTCGTCGCGCGTCGTATTCTCGGTTTCGTGAAGGCAGGCGACATGGTCGCGGTCGGCCAGCGCATCGGCCTGATCCGGTTCGGCAGCCGCGTCGACGTGTATCTGCCCGATCACGCGGTGCCGCAGGTCTGCCTGGGCCAGCGTAGCATCGCCGGCGAGACCGTGCTCGGTCGCGTCGGTGGCGTCCCCGTTGGCGGCATCGCCCAGTGACCGATCACGACGAGAGCAATCGCGCCGAAAGCACTCGCGATGGGGCCGACCGCGACCGGATCGACGACGGTTCGACCGCCTCGATCGAAGCGCGTGGCCGGGGACGGTTCGGCCGTACGCGTCGTGCACCACGTGGCCTTCCGCTGCGCGCCGTCGCGCCGAACGCCGTCACGGCTCTGGCGCTGTGTTCCGGCCTCAGCGGCGTACGGTTCGCAATCGGTGGACAATGGGAAAGCGCGGTTGCGATGATCATGGTCGCGGGCGTGCTCGACGGGCTCGACGGCCGGATCGCGCGCATGCTGCACGGTGAAAGCCGGTTCGGCGCGGAACTCGATTCACTGTCGGACGCGATCTCGTTCGGGGTTGCGCCGGCCCTGATCGTTTATCTCTGGTCGCTGACCGCGCTTCCTCGCGTCGGATGGATCTGCTCGCTGATCTTCGCGGTGTTTTGCGCGCTGCGCCTCGCGCGCTTCAACGCCAAGATTGACGAGAGCCATCAGCCGCACAAGTCGGCCGGCTTCCTCACCGGGGTCCCGGCACCTGCGGGCGCAGGGCTTGCGCTGATGCCGATGTTCTTCTGGTTCTGGACCGACGAACCGACTTTCGCATCGCCCTATCTGGTGGCGCCATGGGTTGCGTTCGTCGCACTCCTGATGGTGTCGAGCATCGCAACCTATTCGTGGAGTTCGGTCAAACTTCGCAGCAACATCCGGTTCGAGGCAATCGCACTTGTTGTGCTGCTGGGCGCCGCGATCGTGAGCGCGCCTTGGCATACGCTCAGCATCATCTGCGTGCTGTACCTGATCTCGATGCCGTTCAGCATCGCAAGCTACGCCAAGATCAGGCGGCAGCGTTCCAGCGGCGCGCGGGCACCGGTGCCGATGTCGATGCCCAACGCCTGACCGCAATCCGTCGCTCCGCCACGGCCAGTGTGCGGAGCGGTTGGAAGGCGGGCTCGACATTACCCATCGCGAGGCTGACGATGCGGTTCCACTGCGGCGCGATCGCCGAGACGATCATCATGCCCGCGACCGCGAATGAACCAGCAAATACCATGAAGCTCAGAACCAACATCACGTCCGCCTTCCTATGAGTTGCGAACAAATTCTTAATGTCCGCAAACACTTGGTCAGAAACATCGTTCCACTCGTCGCATTTCAAATCCCGTTCTACCGGGGTCATTCTGCGCCGAGTCGAACATCTGTTCCTCTCTGAACCCTTTATGTTCTCATTGCGTTCCACGAGTCAAGCGGGCGTTGTGTGATTGCTTTTCGCGTAGAGCCACGGTAAGGGGCGCGCCTCTAACCCCGCATGGGAGGCATCATAGCCCGGTGCGTCACGGTCATTCGGCCAGGACGTCATCCGCTTCCCAGAGGCACAACCGGAAGGATATATCCCTATGGCGGCACCAGTCGTCTCCATGCAGCAGCTCATTGAAACGGGCGCGCATTTCGGCCACCAGACTCACCGGTGGAACCCCAAGATGAAGCCTTACATCTTCGGTGATCGTAACGGCGTCCACATCCTCGATCTCTCGCAGACCGTGCCGCTGTTCGCACGCGCGCTCGAGTTCGTTTCGTCGGCCGTTGCCGGCGGCGGCAAGGTCTTGTTCGTGGGCACCAAGCGCCAGGCGCAGGAGCCCGTCGCAGACGCAGCACGTCGTTCGGGTCAGCACTTCGTCAACCATCGCTGGCTGGGCGGCATGCTCACCAACTGGAAGACCATCTCGGGTTCGATCAAGCGTCTCAAGACGCTCGAGGAAATGCTGTCGGGTGACACCGTCGGCCTGACCAAGAAGGAAGTCCTTCAGCTCACCCGCGAGAAGGACAAGCTCGAGCTTTCGCTCGGCGGCATCCGTGACATGGGCGGCATCCCCGACGTGATGTTCGTGATCGACGCGAACAAGGAAGAGCTGGCGATCAAGGAAGCGAACACGCTGGGTATTCCCGTCGTCGCGATCCTCGATTCGAACGTCTCGCCGGACGGCATAGCCTTCCCGGTTCCGGCGAACGACGACGCAGCCCGCGCCATCCGCCTGTACTGCGAGGCGATCGCGATCGCCGCGACGCGCGGCGGCCAGGAGCAGCAGCGCCGCACCGGTGCAGACGTCGGCGCGATGATCGAGCCGCCGAAGGAAGAGGCACTGAGCGCAGAGCCGACCGTCGAAGCCACGGCTGACACGGCACAGGCGACCGCGAACGCCGATACCGCTGCCGAGTTCGCAGCTGAGGGTGAGCGCCAGATCGACGCGTAAGCGTCGTCGTCGAACCGTCATGCGGGCGGGGTAGGGCATTCGCTCTGCCTCGCCCGCAACTACATTCAGACCTAAACAAGGATGAGAGACATGGCCGATATCACGGCAGCAATGGTCAAGGATCTGCGCGAAAAGAGCGGCGCAGGCATGATGGATTGCAAGAAGGCGCTCACCGAGAACGCCGGCGACATGGATCAGGCGATGGATTGGCTGCGGACCAAGGGTCTCGCCGCCGCTGCCAAGAAGTCCAGCCGTACCGCGGCCGAGGGCCTGGTCGGCGTCGCTGTGTCGGGCACCAAGGGTGCAGCGGTCGAAGTGAACTCGGAAACCGATTTCGTCGCCAAGAACGACCAGTTCCAGTCGTTCGTCCGTGACGTCACGCAGATCGCGCTCGCCACCGGCGGCGACATCGAGTCGCTGAAGTCGCAGGCGATGCCCTCGGGCAAGACCGTCGAGGAAGTCCTGACGAACAACGTCGCGACGATCGGCGAGAACCAGTCGCTGCGCCGCTCGCGCACGCTGGAAGTCAGCAAGGGTGCGGTCGTGCCGTACATCCACAACGCGGCCGCCCCCGGCCTCGGCAAGATCGGCGTGCTCGTCGCGCTCGAATCGGAGGCGTCTGACGAGGTTCTCCAGGCGCTCGGCAAGCAGCTCGCGATGCACATCGCCGCCGCATTCCCGAAGGCACTGAACGAAGCGGACCTGGACGAGGGCGAGATCGAGCGCGAGCGCGCGATCGCGACCGAAAAGGCTGCTGAGTCGGGCAAGCCTGCCGACATCATCGCCAAGATGGTCGAAGGCGGCATCGCCAAGTACCGCAAGGAGCATGCTCTGGTCAGCCAGCTGTTCGTCATGGATGGCAAGACCAAGATCTCCGACGTCGTTGCCAAGGCCGGCAAGGATGCGGGCGCCGAGATCAAGCTGGTGGACTATGTCCGCTTCCAGCTCGGCGAAGGCATCGAGAAGGAGCAGTCTGACTTCGCCGCCGAAGTCGCTGCCGCTTCGGGCGTTCCGCAGGCCTAAGCGTACTTTTCCCTCGCCCCCCAGGGGAGAGGGAAGGGGCCCGCGGCCACTTGGCCGTGGGAAGGGTGAGGGGAGTGGCGAGGTCTCGAGCCTCACGCCCCCTCATCCGGCCCTGCCGGGCTACCTTCTCCCCGAGGGGGAGAAGCGTTAGGTTTGCCCCGACATGCCGGGCTCGTTCCGGCATTCACGGTTTCAGACACTATCGATCCGTAATCTCGTGGGGCGGTGCCATCAGGTTATATCGGCCGCAAGGTCCTTCGCCGCAGCACCTCCCCGGCGAAGGCCGGGGTCCAGGTGGGACACGAAGGTGACGACGGGCCGTCTTCAATTACATCGACCTTGCCAACTGGACCCCGGCCTCCGCCGGGGAGGCGTCGTTGCAGACGTCACTGATCCCAGATTGGCCAGCTATGACGCCTTCGCCGCTCTTAGAGGAACGGCGAGGAACTAGACTCATCGGCAGCCCATTTTCCGTCCCATCTCCGTCCAGATTCTATGCAGGCCCCTCGCGGCGCTTCCCATCGTGGCCCTCGCCGCCTAAGGTCCGCGCCGCCCCGCCAATCACAATTCGAGATTTATGACGCCTCCGCGCTACAACCGTATCCTGCTGAAACTGTCGGGCGAAGTCCTGATGGGACCGTCTGGCCTTTCGATCGATCCGACCGTCACCGCGCGCGTCGCGCAGGAGATCGCGGACATCAAGGCCAAGGGCTACGAGATCTGCATCGTCGTCGGCGGTGGCAACATTTTCCGCGGCATGGCGGGCGCGGCGCGCGGCATGGACCGGGCGACCGGCGATTACATGGGCATGCTGGCAACCGTGATGAACGCGCTCGCGGTGCAGAACGCGCTGGAGCAGATCGGCGTCGACACGCGCGTCCAGTCGGCGATCCCGATGGCGAGCGTGTGCGAACCGTTCATCCGCCGTCGCGCCGAGCGCCATCTCGAAAAGGGTCGCGTCGTGATCTTCGCGGCGGGCGTCGGCAGCCCCTATTTCACCACTGATTCGGGCGCCGCGCTGCGTGCTGCCGAGATGAAGTGCGATGCGCTGTTCAAGGGCACTTCGGTCGACGGCGTCTATGATGCCGACCCGAAGACGCACCCGGACGCGGTGCGCTACGAGACGGTGTCGTACAGCCGCGTGCTGTCCGACGACCTCAAGGTCATGGACGCGAGCGCGATCGCGCTGTGCCGCGACAACAATATCCCGATCGTCGTCTTCAACATCCGTGAACCCGGCAATCTCGCCGCGGTTCTCGCGGGTGATGGCGTGTCGACGGTCGTTCAGAACGAGCAGGAGAGTTAAGATGGCAGCGTATGACAAGAGCGACCTGGAACGCCGCATGGCGGGTGCCGTCGAAGCGCTGAAGAGCGATCTCGCTGGCCTGCGTACGGGCCGTGCGTCGACCGCGCTGCTCGATCCGGTGATGGTGACGGTGTACGGCTCGTCGATGCCGCTCAACCAGGTCGCGACCGTCTCGGCACCCGAGCCGCGGATGCTGTCGGTGCAGGTCTGGGACAAGGGCAATGTCGGCCCGACCGACAAGGCGATCCGCTCGGCGGGCCTCGGCCTCAACCCGATCGTCGACGGCCAGACGCTGCGCCTGCCGATCCCCGACCTGACCGAGGAGCGCCGCAAGGAACTCGCCAAGCTCGCCGGGCAGTATGCCGAAAAGGCGCGCATCGCGGTCCGCAACGTGCGCCGCGACGGCATGGATTCGCTGAAGGTCGACGAGAAGAAGGGCGTGTTCGGCGAGGACGAGCGCAAGCGCCACGAAACCGAAGTCCAGAAGCTGACTGACAGCATCATCGCCGAGCTCGATGCGACCGCGACCGCCAAGGAAAAGGAAATCCTGGGCAAGTGAGGCCGTTGGCCTCTTCGACTGCGCCGTTGGCTGCCGTCCCCTCGGGCGGGGCGGTGCCGCGTCATGTCGCGATCATCATGGACGGCAATGGCCGCTGGGCGAAGAAGCGGTTCCTGCCGCGCTTCGCCGGGCACAAGGCCGGCGTCGAGGCGGTGCGCAAGGTGACGCGCGCCGCGCGGGCCATGGGGATCGAGGCGCTGACGCTGTACGCGTTCTCGTCGGAGAATTGGCGGCGCCCGGTCGAGGAGGTCAGCGACCTGATGGGGTTGCTCCGGCATTTTATCCGGAGCGACCTCGACGAACTCGCGCGCGAGAATGTCCGGCTGCGCGTGATCGGCGACTATCACAGCTTTTCGGCGGATCTCGTCGCGATGGTCGACGATGCGATCGCGCGCACCGCGACCAACACCGGGCCGATCCTGGCGATCGCACTGAATTACGGCGCGCATGCCGAGCTGGTGACCGCCGCGCGGCGCCTGGCCGAGCGCGCGCGCGACGGTTTGCTCGATCCTGCCGACATCGATGCGGCGCGGATTGAGGCCGAACTCGACACGCATGACCTCCCGCCGCTCGATCTGATGATCCGGACGTCGGGCGAGCAGCGGTTGTCGAATTTCCTGTTGTGGCAGGCGGCGTATGCCGAGCTGCTGTTCGTCGACACGCTCTGGCCCGATTTCGACGCGACGGCGCTCGCCGATGCGGTCGCGGCGTTTGGTCAGCGTCAACGCCGCTACGGTGGTCTGTGACTTTCCTACTCCGTCGCGAGCGCGGGGGGCCGGGGAGCAATATTTGGGTTGGAGTGGCCTTTTGACGACACTGCCAGACCCCGCGAACGCGCCCGATCAGGCGTTGCGAACGCCGTCCAATCTGCAGCTTCGGATGATCGCCAGCGTTGCGATGATCGTCGTCGCCAGCCTCGCGCTGACGCTTGGCGGGATCGCGTTCTGGCTGCTAGGCGTCGTCGCGGCGCTATTCATGATGGCCGAATGGTCGATGCTGCACGGCGCAGACGCCAAGACCAAGCGCATGACGCAGTTCGCGTTGTCGGTGCCGCTCGCGCTGATGGCCCCAGCGTCGTTGATCCTCGTGATCCATGATTTCTTCACGCTCGGTCTCCTCGCGGGGGCGGCGTTCTTCGTGGTCATAACGACGCGTCGGCCGCAATTGGCGCTTGGCATCCTCTATTGCGGCCTGCCGGTACTTGCGCTGATGATCATCCGGCGGCAGGACGAGGGTATCCTCTTCACATTGTGGGCATTGTCGCTGGTGTGGGCGTGCGACATCGGCGCGTTCTTCACCGGGCGGACGCTGCGCGGGCCCAAGCTGGCGCCCGTCATCAGCCCGAACAAGACATGGTCGGGGCTGATCGGTGGTGTCGTGTTGGCAAGCGCGGTCGCGGCCGTGCTGCACACGCAATACGGTCTGCCGATGCGGATGACGCTGGCGACCCCAGTGCTCGCCGTGCTCGCGCAGATGGGCGATCTTTACGAGAGTTGGTTGAAGCGAGTGGCAGGCGTGAAGGACAGCGGCAACATCCTTCCGGGGCATGGCGGCGTGATGGATCGGCTCGACGGCCTGGTCCCGGTCGCACCCGTCGCAGCGTTCCTCGTCCTGTTGCCCCATTTTTACGCATGAAGAGCGTCACGATCCTGGGGGCGACCGGTTCGGTCGGCACCTCGACACTCGACCTGGTTGAGCGCGAGCCCGATCGCTTCCGCGTCGTCGCGCTGACCGCGAATTGCGATGTGGCGAAGCTCGCCGCAGCGGCTATCCGCACCAGGGCCCAGTTCGCCGTCGTTGCCGACGAAAAGTGTCTTCCTGAACTCCGCGACGCGCTCGCCGGCACGGGGATCCGGGCGGGTGGCGGTGCCGAGGCGATCGCCGAGGCGGCATCCTCGGGTGCGGACTGGACGATGGGCGCTATCGTCGGCTGCGCGGGGCTGAAGCCGGTGATGGCGGCGATCGAGCAGGGCGGCACCGTCGTGATCGCGAACAAGGAGCCGCTGGTCTCCGCCGGCGACGTCATCCTCGCTGCGGCCAAGCGGACCGGCGCGACTCTGTTGCCTGCCGATTCCGAGCACAACGCGATCTTCCAGTGCTTCGACGCGACCCGGCCCGAACGCGTGCGGCGGATCATCCTGACGTGCAGCGGCGGGCCGTTCCGCGACTGGACGACCGAACAGATGCGCGACGTGACGCTCGAACAGGCGGTCAAGCATCCCAACTGGTCGATGGGCGCGAAGATCTCGGTCGATTCGGCGACCTGCATGAACAAGGGCCTCGAACTGATCGAGGCCGCACGCCTGTTCCCAATCCCGCACGACCGGATCGAGATCGTCATCCACCCGCAGTCGGTGGTTCACAGCCTCGTCGATCATGTCGACGGGTCGGTGCTTGCACAATTGGGGCCCCCCGACATGCGGACGCCGATCGCGCATACGCTTGCGTGGCCGGACCGGATGGCGACCCCCATGGAGCCGCTCGACTTGGTCGCGATCGGTCGACTAGACTTCGAGGCACCGGATCCGGTTCGCTTCCCCGCGCTGCGATTGGCCCGCGAGGCGATCGACGCAAGCGGTGCGCGGCCGGCGATACTCAATGCGGCCAACGAGGTGGCGGTCGAGGCATTCCTTCAGCGGCGCATCGGCTTCCTCGAAATTGCCGCAATCGTCGAACATACGTTATCATGTTATGACTCGGCCGCGCCGGACAGCGTCGATGCCGTGCTGGCGATCGACGCCGAAGCGCGGGTCCTGGCGGGCGAGCGTGTGAAGGATTACGCGGTTTGATCGAAACACCCGGTGTCCTGCTGACCATATTGTCGTTCGCTGCGGTGATCGGCCCCCTCGTGTTCGTGCACGAGATGGGACATTACCTCGCCGGGCGCCTTTTCGGGATAAAGGCGGACGCCTTCGCGATCGGCTTCGGCCATGAGATTGCGGGCTTTACCGACAAGCGCGGCACGCGGTGGAAGTTCGGGTGGCTGCCGCTCGGCGGGTACGTGAAGTTCGCGGGCGACATGAACCCGGCCAGCCAGCCCTCTGCCGAGTGGCTGTCGCTACCCGCCGAGGAGCGTGGGCGCACCTTCCAGTCGAAGCCGGTGTGGCAGCGCGCGATCGTCGTGGCGGCGGGCCCTGTCGTCAACTTCGTCGTCGCGATCCTGATCCTCGCCGGTTTTGCGTTCGCCTATGGCGACATCCGCATGCCCGCCATCGTGGGTGGCACCGTTCCCGGCAGCGCCGCGGCCGCAGCCGGCCTTCAGGTCGGCGACCGGATCACCGGCATCGCTGGTCGGTCGGTCGAGACGTTCGACGACATGGCGCGCTATGCCCGCATTCATGCCGGCGAGCGGACCCGGATCGACGCGGTGCGCGGCGATCGCTCGTTGTCGCGCGACATCGTCATCGGCACAGAACGTCAGCGCGATCGCTTCGGCAACGAATATCGAATCGGCCGCCTCGGCATCGCCGGCAGCAAGCCCGTCATCGTCCCCGTCAGCCTGATCGAGGCGCCGGTCGTCGCCGTGAAGCGCACTGGCGAGATCGTGTCGATGATGGTCGAGACGCTGGGCCAGGTCATCACCGGACGGCGTTCGGTGAAGGAGCTCGGCGGACCGCTCAGCATCGCCAAGGTATCGGGTGAGCAGATGTCGCTCGGCCTTGACGCCTATGTGTTCCTGATCGCGCTGGTTTCGATCAATCTGGGGTTCATCAACCTGCTGCCAGTGCCGATGCTCGATGGAGGCCATCTGTTCTTCTATGCGATCGAAGCGGTGCGCAGGCGCCCGGTCGAACCGCAGGTTCAGGAATGGGCGTATCGCGGCGGTCTCGCGGCGATTCTCGCGTTAATGCTGTTGGTGACCTTCAACGATCTCGGAAATTTCGGGCTCTGGAAGAATTTGGCCGGCTTGATCGGCTGACGACGATAGGGCAGGGCAGGCGCGCCTTGTATGTGCACGTTTTTAAGGTGGGTTTGGTGACAGCGATCAACGGTTACGATTTTGCGCGTAAGGGCGCCCTGCTGCTTGCAGGAACGATCCTGTCGGGCGTTCCCGCCTTCGCGCAGACGGCGCCTGCCGCCCCGCCCTCTACTGGGCCTGCTACTGCGCCCGCCGGAACGGCGACGCGGAGCGGTACGGCGCAAGCCGCTCCGCCTGTAGTAACGCCCGTCGCCGCACCGGTATCCGTGCGGACGATAAAGACTTTGCGCGTCGAGGGATCGCAGCGCATCGAGGGCGAGACGGTGCTCAGCTACACCAAGCTGCGTGTCGGCATCCCGTACACCGCGGAGACGCTGGATCAGGCGCTGAAGGATCTTCAGGCGAGCGACCTGTTCGCGGATTACTCGATCGCGGGTGTCGAGGACGGCAACATCGTGCTGCGCGTGCGCGAGAACCCGATCATCAACCGTGTGATCATTGAGGGCAACAAGGCGCTCAAGACCGACAAGATCACGAAAGAGATCAAGCTCGCGCCGCGCCAGATCTTCACGCGCACAGCGGTCCGCCAGGATATCGCGCGGATCATCGAGCTGTATCGTCGCCAGGGCCGCTTCGCCGCGGTGATCGATCCGAAGATGGTCAATCTCGACCAGAACCGCGTCGATGTCGTGTTCGAGGTCAGCGAGGGCCCGAAGTCGAAGGTCCGCCAGATCAACATCCTCGGCAACGAGGTGTTCTCCGACGACCAGATCCGCGGCCAGATGGCGACCAAGCAGATGCGCCTGTTCCGCTTGCTGTCGTCGGCGACCAGCTACGACCAGGATCGCTTGTCCTACGATCAGCAGAAGCTGCGCCAGTTCTACCTGACTCAGGGCTATGCCGATTTCCGCGTGACCTCGGCGGTCGCCGAGCTGACGCCGGACAAGAAGGACTTCATCATCACGTACGTGGTGGAGGAGGGCAAGCGCTACAAGTTCGGCGACGTGACGGTCGACAGCCAGATCCGCGACTTTGACAACACCAAGCTGGCCGCCAGCCTGCCGCTCAAGAAGGGCGATTGGTACAACGCCAAGCTGGTCGAGGATTCGGTCGACAATCTTAGCCAGACCGCGGGCCTGTTCGGCTATGCGTTCACCGAGGTGAACCCGGAGTTCCAGAAGGACGCCGACACGCTGACGATGGGGATTAATTTCAACATCGCCGAAGCCAAGCGCACCTATGTCGAGCGCGTCGAGATCAACGGCAATACGCAGACGCAGGACAAGGTCATCCGCCGCGAGATCCGTCTGGCCGAGGGCGATGCGTTCAACAGCTTCCAGGTGAAGCGCTCGCAGGATCGCATCAACTCGCTTGGGTATTTCCAGGACAAGATGGAGATCAAGCAGCTGCCGGGCTCCGCGCCCGACCGCGTGATCCTCGAGACCAACCTCGAAGAGAAGTCGACCGGTGAGCTGCAGCTGTCGGCGGGCTATTCGAGCCTCGAGCGCTTCATCATCCAGGCGAACATCACGCAGCGCAACTTCCGCGGCAAGGGCCAGGAACTGCGTGCCGGCGTGAACTATTCGAGCTATTCGAAGTCGATCGAGCTGGGCTTTACCGAGCCGTATCTGTTCGACAAGAACATCGCGGTCGGCGGCGACGTCTTCCGCCGCGACTACAATTCATTCAACTATATCGGCAACGATCGCCAGACGACCTATTCGCAGGTTTCGACCGGGTTCCAGCTTCGCGCTGGCGTGCCGCTGACCGAGTTCTGGTCGCTGTCGGCTCGCTATGGCCTTTCGTACGATGAGGTCGGGCTGAACGAGGCGACCTATTTCACCAATGGCAAGTGCGACATCCAGCTTGCCGGGCGGTATCTGTGCGAAGCGATCGGCAACCGCTGGACGTCGTCGGTCGGCTATTCGCTCATCCACGACACGCTGAACAGCCGTCTGCGCCCGACGGCGGGTTCGCGGTTCTCGTTCAGCCAGGATTTCGCCGGGCTCGGCGGCGACGTGAAATACATCCGCACCCGTGCGGAAGGTGCCAAATACTATAACATCGGTAGCGGCTTCATCCTGTCGGCGATCGGCGAGGGCGGCTATATCAAGTCGCTCGAGGGCAGCCGTGGGGCGGGCATCGACCGTGTTCGCATCACCGATCGCTTCTATCTCGGCGAACCGCAGTTCCGCGGCTTCGACATCCGTGGTGTCGGTCCGCGCGTATTGCGAACCCCGTATATGACGGACGCGTCGGGCAAGCAGGTGCTGGTCACCGATCGCAACCAGGTCATCGACGATGCTCTGGGTGGCAACGCCTATTACCTCGGTCGCATCGAGCTTGAGATTCCGCTCGGCTCCGGTGCGCGTGAACTCGGCTTGCGCCCCTCGATCTATGTCCAGGCGGGTTCGCTATTCAACATCACGCGTCCTGCACTGACGGTCGAGAACGACGCGTACCCGACGACCACCGATGCGGCGGGCAACGTGACGCGCCTGCCGTTGCAGACGGCGATCACGAACACGGCGGGGCAGCCACTCTATGTCGTGCCGTCGACCGACACCGTGAACGCCGGTCAGGGGACCACGTGCGTCACGGGCTATTCGGCGACCGCAGGCGGGACCTGCGTGGGCACGTCGGTCAACACGGCGCAAACCCGCAGCTACGGTCCGTATTTCGAACAGTTCCTCGGCAACTCCGCCAAGCCACGTCTGTCGATCGGCATCGGCGTGAACTGGAACTCGCCGTTCGGCCCGCTCCGTATCGATCTTGCCAAGGCCTTGCTCTCGCAGCCCGGCGACGACCCCAAACTCATTACTTTCAATGTAGGGACACAGTTCTGATGACGACGTTCAAGACGCTTCTCCTCGCCGCAGCGCTCGTTGCGCCTGCCGCCATGACCGCGACCGCTGCCGATGCGCAGGTTTCGGGCATCGCTGTCGCCGACGCGCAGGGTGCGATCGCCAATTCGAAGGCCTGGAACGCTGCCCGCGCCCAGATCGAGACGACCTACAAGGCGCAGCTTGACCAAGCCGAGACGCGCCGCCAGGCCGTCGCCCGCGAGCTTCAGCCGCTGGTGACCGCGTTCCAGACCGCACAGCGTGCGCCCGGCGCGACCGAAGCGACGCTGCGTCCGCAGGCTCAGGCGATCCAGACGCGTGAGAACGCGGCGAACCAGGAACTCGCTCGCCTGACGCAGCCCGCACAGCGCGCGCAGCAATATGCCATCGAGCAGATCCAGGCCAAGCTCAGCGACGCCGTGACGGCGGCCGTTCGCGCCAAGAACGTCAGCCTGTTGCTGCGTCCCGAGGCCGCCCTGTTCGCGCAGCCGACTGCCGACATCACCGCGGCAATCACGACCGAGCTCGATCGCCTCGTGCCGACCGTCAGCACCGCCGTGCCGGCAAACTGGCAGCCGAACCAGCAGGGTGGCCAGCAGCAGGGTGCCGCGCCGGCGCCTGCCGGTCGCGCACCGGCAGCAACGCGCACGCCGCAGGGTCGTTAAGGTCGGTTTGTGACCGAATCGGTGACTGAAACGGCCAAGACCAGTCTCGGCCCGCTCGATATCGGGCGGGTCATGGCCGCGCTGCCGCATCGCTATCCGTTGCTACTGGTCGATCGTGTCGAGGACCTCGTCCTCGACACATCGATCACAGCGATCAAGGCGGTGTCGATGAACGAGCAGTTCTTCCAGGGGCATTTCCCTGGACGGCCGATCATGCCGGGCGTGCTGATCGTCGAGGCGATGGCGCAGGCGGCGGGGATTCTCGCGGTCGAGTCGCTGGGGCTCGCGGGGTCGGGCAAGCTCGTCTATTTCATGGCGATCGACGGCGCAAAGTTCAGGAAGCCCGTCGAGCCGGGTGTCCTGCTCAAGCTCGAAGTGACCTTTGTTCAGAAGCGCAGTTCGGTCTGTAAGTTCGCCGGCCGCGCGCTGGTGGACGGGCAACTCGTGGCCGAGGCGAACTTCACAGCGATGATTGCCGATCCTCCGAAAGCCTGACAGTCGGGCTCAGCCTCGCGATCTTGTAAATTCGGGCGCGTCCGTGTACGGGCGCGCCTTCCTTTTCAGGCTGGTCGGAACCAGCCACATACGGAGAAGTCCCATGAAGGCCGATACGCACCCCGATTATCACATGATCACCGTCCAGATGACCGATGGCAGCAAGTACCAGACTCGCACCACCTGGGGTAAGGAAGGCGATGTGATGACGCTCGAAATCGATCCGCTCGCACATCCGGCATGGACCGGCGGTCGCGGCACGATGCTCGACACCGGCGGCCAGGTCGCACGCTTCAACAAGCGTTTCGGTGGCGGTCTCACGCTCCGCA